>NZ_JBIBUO010000007.1:0-14511 GCF_043079545.1 Streptomyces sp. NPDC015171 | reverse complement strand
CGTCGGCCGGGCTCCGGCGCCGACCGTGGCCCCGTGTCGGCCGGGCTCCGGCGTCGACCGTGGCCCCGTGTCGGCCGGGCTCCGGCGTCGACCGTGCCCCCGTGTCGGCCGGGCTCCGCCGTCGACCGTGCCCCGGCCCAGACCGTGCCCCCGTATCGACCGGGCTCCGCCGTCGACCGTGCCCCCGCGCCGACCGGTCCCCGTGTCGACCGGGCCCCCGCGCCGACCGCCCCCGCCTTCCCGGTGCCTTTTCAGCCGGCCGGGACGACGCGTGGGTGCGGGGCCGAGGTCACCGAGCCGGGTCGGCCGGGTGAGGTGCCACGAGGGGCAGCTGCGACGCCAGCCGCTGTTCGCACAGCTCGACCAGACGGTCGTAGCCCGCCTTGCCCATCAGCTCCGTCAGCTCCGGCCGGTAGGAGACGTACACCGGGTCGCCCGCGCCGTGCGCCGACGTCGCCGAGGTGCACCACCAGTGCAGGTCATGGCCGCCGGGACCCCAGCCACGGCGGTCGTACTCCCCGATGGACACCTGGAGCACGCGCGTGTCGTCGGGGCGGTCGATCCAGTCGTACGTCCGCCGGATCGGCAGCTGCCAGCACACGTCCGGCTTGGTCTCCAGCGGCTCCCGGCCCTCCTTCAGCGCCAGGATGTGCAGCGAGCAGCCCGCGCCGCCCGCGAAACCGGGCCGGTTCTGGAAGATGCACGAGCCCTGGAACGGGCGGGTCTGGCGGGAGCCCTCGTCGTCCTCCGCGGTCCACCCGTTCCGCGTGCCCTCGTCATGGTGCTGCCAGATCTCCGGCGTGAGCCGTGCCACGTGCCCGGCGACCCGCTTCTCGTCGTCCTCGTCGGAGAAATGCGCCCCCAGGCTGCAGCACCCGTCCTCCGCGCGCCCCGCCTGAATGCCCTGGCAACCACTGCCGAAGATGCAGTTCCAGCGAGAGGTCAGCCAGGTCAGATCGCACCGGAAGACCTGCTCGTCGTCCGCCGGATCAGGGAACTCCACCCAGGCACGGGCGAAGTCGAGCCCCTTCTCGTCGCTCATCTTCGCCTCCTTGGAGGTTTTGGCAGACTTGTGAATTCTGCTCACCTTGTCTGCTTTGCCAGCCTTTTCGGCCTTCGCCTTTTTCGTCTTTGGCACCTGTCCAGGGTAAGTGGCCCAGGCCCGCTCCGGGGACCGAGGACGGAGGATCTGGCAGTAGCGTTCCGTATATGAGACTCGGTGTCCTGGACGTGGGTTCGAACACGGTGCATCTGCTGGTGGTGGACGCTCACCCCGGCGCGCGCCCGCTGCCCGCGCATTCGCACAAGGCCGACCTTCGGCTCGCCCAACTCCTCGACGACAGCGGTGCCATCGGCGACGACGGCGTCGACAGACTGGTCGGGGTCGTACGGGACGCGCTCCAGGCCGCCGAGGACAAGGGCGTCGAGGACCTGCTGCCGTTCGCGACCTCCGCCGTCCGCGAGGCCACCAACGCCGACGACGTCCTCGCGCGCGTGGCCGAGGAGACCGGTGTACGCCTCCAGGTCCTCAGCGGCGCCGAGGAGGCCCGGCTGACCTTCCTCGCGGTACGCCGCTGGTTCGGCTGGTCCGCCGGAAAGCTGCTGGTCCTGGACATCGGCGGCGGCTCCCTCGAGATCGCCTACGGCATCGACGAGGAGCCGGACACGGCGGTCTCCCTCCCGCTCGGCGCCGGTCGCCTCACCTCCGGCTGGCTGCCCGGTGACCCGCCCGCCGCCGAGGACGTCCGCACCCTGCGCCGGCACGTCCGCGCGCAGATCGCCCGCACGGTCGGCGAATTCAGCCGCTTCGGCGCCCCCGACCACGTGGTCGCCACCTCCAAGACCTTCAAGCAGCTCGCCCGTATCGCCGGCGCCGCCCGCAGCGCCGAGGGCCTCTACGTCCAGCGCGAGCTCAAGCGCGAGTCCCTGGAGGCATGGGTGCCGCGCCTGTCCGCCATGACCGAGGACCAGCGCGCCGAGCTGCCCGGAGTCTCCGAGGGCCGGGCCGGCCAGATCCTCGCGGGCGCCCTGGTCGCCGAGGGCGCGATGGACCTGTTCGGCGTGGAGAAACTGGAGATCTGCCCGTGGGCCCTGAGGGAGGGCGTGATCCTGCGGCGCCTCGACCACATGGGCTCGGCGTGACGCCCCGGGGGACGCGAGGCGGCGTCGGCGCGCGGTGCCGGCGCCCGGCCGCGCCCGGGCACACGCGCCCCGCATCCGCCCGAATGGCAAACCTCACACCGGCGAACAGTCACCCAACACCCGGCCCGCCGCACGCCGTAAGGTGACGGACGTGGTGGAACCAAGGGACGTGCGCGTCGCGCTGTCGACCGCCTCCGTGTACCCGGAGTCGACGGCGACGGCCTTCGAGATCGCCGCGCGCCTCGGCTACGACGGCGTCGAGGTCATGGTGTGGACCGACCCGGTCAGCCAGGACATCGAGGCGCTGCGCCGGCTGTCGGACTACCACGGCATCCCGGTCCTGGCCGTCCACGCCCCCTGCCTGCTGATCACCCAGCGGGTCTGGTCCACCGACCCCTGGGTGAAGCTCCGCCGGGCCCGTGCGGCGGCGGAGAAGCTGGGTGCCTCCACCGTCGTCGTCCACCCGCCGTTCCGCTGGCAGCGGCAGTACGCCCGGGACTTCGTCGACGGGATCTGGCGGATGGCGGACGAGACGGACGTACGGTTCGCCGTCGAGAACATGTACCCCTGGCGCTACCGCGACCGCGAGATGCTCGCCTACGCCCCCGAATGGGACGTCACCCAGGACGACTACCGGCACTTCACGATCGACCTCAGCCATACGGCGACGGCCCGCACCGACGCCCTGGACATGGTCGGCCGCATGGGGGACCGGCTCGGGCATGTGCACCTCGCCGACGGCCGGGGCTCGGCCAAGGACGAGCACCTGGTCCCGGGACGCGGCACCCAGCCCTGCGCCGAGCTGCTGGAACGCCTGGTGCGCACCGGCTTCGACGGCCATGTCGTGATCGAGGTGAACACCCGTCGGGCGATGTCGGGCGCCGAGCGCGAGGCCGACCTCGCCGAGGCACTGGAGTTCACCCGCAAGCACCTCGCCGCGGCCGTGCGGGTGCCCCGGCGATGACGACCGAGCCCGCCCCCCGGCGGCGCGGCCGGCCGCCGCGCGCCGAGTCCGGCGACACCCGCGACCGCATCCTCACCGCCGCCCGCGAGGAGTTCTCCGCGCGCGGGTACGAGAAGACGTCCGTGCGCGGTATCGCCAAGGCCGCCGGCGTGGACTCCGCGCTCGTCCACCACTACTTCGGTACCAAGGAACAGGTCTTCGAGGCGGCCGTCGAGCTGGCCTTCGCGCCCGCCCTGAGCGCGCCGGACGCCGTGGCCGCGGGCCCGGTGGACGGCGTGGGGGAGCGGCTGACCCGCTTCATCCTCGGCTTCTGGGACGACCCCGCCACCCGGGCGCCCCTCCTCGCCATCCTGCGGTCCGCGGTGAACAACGAGACCGCCGCCGCCGTCTTCCGCCGCCTCGTCGCCGTCCAGCTGCTGCGCCGGGTCGCCGCCCAGCTGGACCTGCCGGACGCGGAGCTGCGCGCCGAACTGGCCGCCGCGCAGATCGTGGGTACGGCGATGATGCGCTACGTGATCAAGCTGGAGCCGCTGGCCTCGGTGGACCTGGAGCTGATCATCGCGCGGGTGGCGCCGGTGGTGCAGGCGCATCTCACGCGGCCCTGAGAGACTGGCCTGACGCGGTCCGACAGGGCGCCCGGTGAAACGCGCGTCCCGCATTCCGGACAGCCGTGTCCAGCCCTTGGAGCACGGGCGTACGCTCGACCGTACAGTCTGAACTCTCCGGACTCTTCGCCGGAAGGGCCCGGAAGGTCTTCGAAGGAGCGAGCGACGATGCCCGAGCTGAGGTCCCGCACAGTCACCCACGGCCGCAACATGGCGGGCGCCCGCGCCCTTATGCGCGCTTCCGGTGTACCCGGTGCGGACATCGGCCGGAAGCCGATCATCGCCGTCGCCAACTCGTTCACCGAGTTCGTGCCGGGCCACACCCACCTCCAGCCGGTCGGCCGGATCGTCAGCGAGGCGATCAAGGAGGCGGGCGGCATCCCCCGCGAGTTCAACACCATCGCGGTCGACGACGGCATCGCCATGGGCCACGGCGGCATGCTGTACAGCCTCCCCTCCCGCGACCTGATCGCGGACTCGGTGGAGTACATGGTCGAGGCCCACTGCGCCGACGCCCTGGTCTGCATCTCCAACTGCGACAAGATCACCCCGGGCATGCTGATGGCGGCGCTGCGCCTGAACATCCCGACGGTGTTCGTCTCCGGCGGCCCCATGGAGGCCGGCCGCGCCACCCTGGTCGACGGCACGGTCCGCACGCTCGACCTGGTCGACGCGATCTCCGACGCCGTCAACGACAAGGTCTCCGACGAGGACATCCTCCGCATCGAGGAGAACGCCTGCCCGACCTGCGGCAGCTGCTCCGGCATGTTCACCGCCAACTCGATGAACTGCCTGACCGAGGCCATCGGCCTCTCCCTGCCCGGCAACGGCTCGGTCCTCGCCACCCACACCGCGCGCAAGCGGCTCTACACCGACGCGGCCCGCACGGTCATGGACATCACCCGCCGCTACTACGAGCAGGACGACGACACGGTCCTGCCCCTCAACGTCGCCACCTTCGCGGCCTTCGAGAACGCCATGGCGCTCGACATCGCGATGGGCGGCTCCACCAACACGATCCTGCACCTGCTGGCCGCCGCCCAGGAGGCGGGCGTCACGTTCGGCCTGGACGAGATCGACGCCGTATCGCGCCGCGTGCCCTGCCTGGCCAAGGTGGCGCCCAACGTCGCCAAGAACCGCACGTACTACATGGAGGACGTGCACCGCGCCGGCGGCATCCCCGCCCTCCTCGGCGAACTGCACCGCGCCGGCCTGCTCAACGAGGACGTCCACGCCGTCCACAGCCCCTCCCTCGCCGACTGGCTGAAGACCTGGGACGTCCGCGGCGGCTCCCCGTCCCCGGAGGCCGTGGAGCTGTGGCACGCCGCCCCCGGCTGCGTCCGCTCCGCCGAGGCGTTCTCCCAGTCCGAGCGCTGGGAGGCCCTGGACGAGGACGCCGAGGGCGGCTGCATCCGCTCCGCCGAGCACGCGTACTCCAAGGACGGCGGCCTGGCGGTCCTGCGCGGCAACCTCGCCGTCGACGGCTGCGTGGTGAAGACGGCCGGCGTGGACGAGTCGATCTGGACCTTCGAGGGCCCGGCGGTCGTCTGCGAGTCCCAGGAGGAGGCCGTCCAGCGCATCCTCACCCAGGAGGTCAAGGACGGCGACGTCGTCGTCATCCGCTACGAGGGCCCCAAGGGCGGCCCCGGCATGCAGGAGATGCTCTACCCGACCTCGTACCTGAAGGGCCGCGGCCTCGGCAAGACCTGCGCCCTGATCACCGACGGCCGCTTCTCCGGCGGCACCTCCGGCCTCTCCATCGGCCACGCCTCCCCCGAGGCGGCCTCCGGCGGCACGATCGCCCTGGTCCAGGACGGCGACCGCATCCGCATCGACATCCCGGGCCGCTCGATCGAGCTGCTGGTCGACGAGGCGGAGCTGGCCCGCCGCGAGCAGGCCCTGAACGGCGTGTACGCCCCGAAGAACCGCGAACGCAAGGTCTCCGCCGCCCTGCGCGCCTACGCGGCGATGGCGACGAGCGCGGACAAGGGCGCCGTGCGGAACGTGTCCCTGCTGGGCTGACCGGCAGGGCTGGCCGGCAGGGCTGACCGGCAGTGCCAGGGGCCGCCTCCCAGACGGGGGGCGGCCCCTGCGCCGTACTCCGCCGGGTCCCGTCAGGGCCCCGCCGGGTCTTCGCGGCGCTCCGGCACGGTTCCCGCCCGGGCCTGCGCTTCCCAGAGGTCACCAGGCCGCGGGCGCCCGGCCGTCCACGGTGAAGACGGTGCCGTCGGGCGCGGTGGCGACGACGCGGTCACCGACCGGCACCGGGGCCGGCGGCGTGCTCATGACCTGGGCCGAGTCGGCACCCAGGCGCGCGGGCGTCTGCCCGATCAGCCGGCCCTTGCGGGCGTCGACGGCGAGCAGCCGGCCGTCGCTGGCGGTGAAGTACACCCGGCCCTCCCGCGCGACGGGCTGCGAACCGCGGCTCACCGAGGTCTCCAGGTGCCACAGGCGCCGGCCCGACACCATGTCCACGGCATCCAGGGAGCCGCCGGTGGCCAGCACGTAGACGACGTTCCCCCGTACGGTGGCGTGCGCGCCGTCCAGGACCGCGGGCAGCGCGACCCGCCGGGTGGCCCCCGTCCCGGGGGTGTAGCGGACGATCTCCCGGGTGCCGTAGCCGCTGTCGACCGCCAGGAAGTACAGCGAACCGTCGGCCTGGGCGCCGAACGGCTTGAGCCACCCCCGCAGCCGCACGTCCCACCGCACCCGCCCGGTCCGCGGATCCACGGCGCTCACCCGCGTGCTCGACCCGTCGGCCGACGTCCGCGTCGCGTACGCCGAAGCGCCCGCATCCGGGAACGCCGCGAACGACGCCGTGCCCTGGCCGGGGACCGGCCCCCGCCACCGCGTGGCACCGGTCGCGGCGTCCACGGCCGTGACCGTGCCGTCGGCCGCCGCGAGCAGGGCCGTGTCGCCGGCGTACCGCACCGTCGTCCCCGCGGGCAGCCGGCGCTGCCAGACGTCCTTGCCCGAGGCCGGGTCGAGCCCCGCCAGCCGCGACCCGCCGTCCGTGTACGGCTGCACCAGGCCACCGGAGACGACCGGCGGCCCGCTCGTGGACCGGGTCTCCACCGAGCGCCGCCACAGCAGCCTGCCGTCGGGCGCAGCGAGCGCGTAGACGACACCGGGCCGCGCACAGAACAACTTCCCCGCCCCGTACGCGCAGTGCGGCATGCCCGCACCGCCGACCGCGGGCCGGGCGGTCCAGGGGCCGGCCGCCGCCGGAGCCGGCTCGCGGTCCTTGCCGGCCCCGCGCCCGTCCCCGCCGAACAGCGCCGCCGCGGCCAGGCCACCCGCCAGGGCGAGACCGAGCACGCCGGCCCCCAGCGCCACCGCCCTCCGGCGCCCCGGACGCTTCCGGGCGGGGCCCGGTCCGGCAGGCTCCCCGGCGGCAGGACCGGGAGCGGCCGGCGCGGACTCGTCCTCGCTCCTGCGCTGCGCCGGTATGAACGCCTGGGTGTCGTACGAGGCCGCCACCGAGCGCAGCTCCCGCATCAGCTCGTCCGGGGTGGGCCGGTCCGCCGGCTCCTTGGCGAGGCACCGCAGCAGCAGCGGCGCGAGCCCCTCCGGTACACCGTTCAGATCGGGCTCGTCGTGGACCACCTGGTAGGCGACGACATACGGGCTGTCGGAGTCGAACGGCCCGCGCCCGGTGGCCGCGTGCACCATGACCGAGCCGAGCGCGAAGATGTCGGCGGCCGGGCCCACCTCACGGGGCCGCCGGAACTGCTCCGGCGCCATGAACGGCGGCGTGCCGATCAACTTGCCCGTCTCGGTGCGCAGTTCGCTGTCCTTCGGCCGCGAGATGCCGAAGTCGATGACCTTGGGTCCGTCCTCGGCGAGCAGCACATTGCTCGGCTTCAGATCCCGGTGCACCACACCGACGCGGTGGATGTCCCGCAGCGCCTCGGCGAGCCCGGCCATCAGCCTGCGCACCTGCTCGGGCGCCATCGGCCCCTTCGACTTCACCTGCTCGGAAAGGGTCGGCCCGGGGATGAACTGGGTCGCCATCCAGGGCCGGTCGGCCTCCGGATCCGCGTCCACGACGGGCGCGGTGAAGGCCCCGCTGACCCGGCGCGCGGCGGCCACCTCCTGCCGGAAACGGCCCCTGAACTCGGGATCCCGGGCGAATTCGGCATGGACCACCTTCACCGCGAGCCGCATGCCCGAGGTGCTCCGCGCGAGATGCACGACCCCCATGCCACCGGAGCCCAGACAGGACTCCAGCCGGTAGTGGCCGTCGTATTCGGGAAGTTCCGCTTCCGCGCCCGCTCCGATGTTGCGCTGTGGCGCCATGGACCACCCCCGTGCTGTTCGTCCGCGCGCGCGACGCACGGAGCCTAGTCGATGACTCGTACGAGACAGAGGCGGCTTGCTAGCGTCTGCGTGCGATTCGCGCACGCGTTTCGCACCGAGCTTCACCGAGTTCCAGAAAAGCGACGGGGGAGGACCACTGAGATGTCCGTTGACCGTGTGACAGAGGCCGCGAGCGACGAGGACAGCCGGGACGGCGTGGCGGCACAGGCGGCGGCAGCCGTACGCACTTACGCCGTCGCCCCGGGCGTCCGACTGAACGTCCGCAGCGGCCCGGGCACCCACTACAACCTGGTCCGCGTCCTGCCGGAGGGCGTCCGGGTACCGATCTACTGCCAGGCTCCGGGCACGAGCGTCTCCGGCCCCTACGGCACGACGAACATCTGGGACCTCATCGACAACGGCGAGTACGTCTCGGACGCCTTCGTCCACACCGGCAGCGACGGCTACATCGCGGCCCGCTGCGGCTGACACCACCGCGCGCACGGGGCGGCCTCGGGGGGGCGGCGCCGAGGGCCGGGCGGGGCGCGGGCGCGGGCCATCCGAAGAGGAGCCCGCCCCGCCCGGAAGTCCGGCCAGCCCGGAAGTCCGGCCAGCCGCCCCGCCCGGAAGTCCGGCCCGCCCGGAAGCCCGCCTCCGCCCGGAGCCATAATCGACCCGTGAGCGACGAAACCGGCACCCCGGACACCCTGGCGGGCACCACCGGCGACGGCGTGGCCCCCGGCGGCGGCCCCCGCCCCGAGCCCCTGCGCTTCTTCGGCACGTCCTGGCTGAACCACGACAACGGCTACGCGGCCCGCCGCGCCGGCGTCGCCATCGGCTCCCTCGCCGCCGCCGTCGCCTCCTGCCTGGTGCTGCGCTTCGCCTACGAGGGCATCCAGATCGCCGACACCGGCTCCTTCGTGACCGTCCTTGTCGTCGCCATGTTCGCGATCTGCAGCGCGCTCGCCTTCCGCAACACCTTGGAGGGCTTCGGCAAGCGCCACGACCCGCAGCGCCAGGCCTCCCTGCGCGGCCTGCTCGCCGTCGGCTTCGTCGGCTCCCTCCTCGCCTACTTCGTCCGCTCCCTCACCGAGGCACCGGGCGAGAAGCTGCACCGCGAGGAGTACGAGCAGGCCCGCGAGGCCCACGAACGCCGCACCACCCGCCGCACCGGCAACCCGTCGAAGAAGAAGCGCCGCGCCTAGCACCCCGGCAAGACCACGGCCCCCCGGACACTCCGCTCCGGCCCCCGGCCCGGAGAAGCGGGACAGCTCGGCAGCCCCGAAGTGCCCCACGCCCCGGCCCCGCCCCACGCAACGGCCCCGAAGCGGACGGCGCCCCGGCCCCGAAGTGCCCCACGCGGCAGCCCCGAAGTGCGCCACGCGAGCCCCGTAGTGCGCCACGCGACGGTGCCGTAGACATGACCTCATGACCGCCACGACCCAGCCCACCCCCGCCGATCAACCCGCGGACCCGCCCTCCGAACCACCCACGGATCCGCCCACCGACGACGCCGTCCTCCACGCCGCCCGAGCCGCGTCCTTCAACTCCGCCGCGGCCCAGTACGCGGCGAACCGCCCCTCCTACCCGCCCGCCCTCTTCGACGCCGTCGAGGAGCTGGCCGGCCGCTCACTCTCAGGCGCCAGGACCGTGGACGTGGGCGCCGGCACCGGCATCGCCAGCGCACTCCTGCACGCCCGCGGCGCCGACGTCCTCGCCGTCGAACCCGGCGCGGGCATGGCCGCCGAGTTCCGCCGCACCTTGCCGCACATCCCGCTCGTCCGCGGCAGCGGCGACGCCCTGCCCGTCACCGACTCCCACGCCGACCTCCTCACCTACGCCCAGGCCTGGCACTGGACCGACCCGGCCCGCTCGGTGCCGGAGGCCCTGCGCGTGCTGCGCCCGGGCGGCGCGCTGGCCCTGTGGTGGAACACCGACGCGCCGGACGTCGAGTGGATCGCCCGGGCCGCCGCCCGGGCCGCCCGCTTCCTCGGCGTGGACGTCGCCGCCGAGAAGCGCAAGGCCGGTGACCGCATCGAGCGGGCCGACCCCAGCGGGCGCCTGGACTTCGCCCGCCGCACGGTCCGCTGGAGCCGCCGCGTCCCGATCGACACCCACCTCGCCAACATCGGCAGCCACTCGGCCTTCCTCCTCACCCCCGAGGACCGCAGGACCGCGTTCCTGGAAGCGGAGCGCGCCCACCTCCTGGACGTCTTTCCCGACGCCGTCGTCGAGGAGACGTACGACGTCCTTCTGCTGGTCGCCCGCAAGCCCTGACCCGGCCGACTCCCCACTCGACCCTCCCTCCTCTTGACGTCACGTCATAGCCCGCCCCACGTCACGGCGTAGCCCACCCCTCTTGACGTCACGGCGTAGCCCACCCGATTATTCATCACATGATGAATTACGTGCCGGACCCACCACCCCTGCCCACCTCAGCCGACCACCCCGCCCCCGCCGTGGCCGCGGACGACCTCACCGTCGTCCGCGGCCCCCGCACGGTGCTTCGCCACCTCGGCTTCACCGTCCCCCGCGGCCAGATCACCGGCCTGCTCGGCCCCTCCGGCTGCGGCAAGTCCACCCTCATGCGCGCCATCGTCGGCACCCAGGCCAAGGTCACCGGCACCCTGAACGTCCTCGGCCACCCGGCCGGCCACCCCGCCCTGCGCAGCCGCATCGGCTACGTCACCCAGGCCCCCTCCGTCTACGACGACCTCACCGTCCGCCAGAACCTCGAATACTTCGCGGCGATCCTCGACCCCGGCGGCGCCGCCGCCGGCCGCCGCCACCGGCACGTCACCCAGGCCATCGCCGACGTCGACCTCACCCGCCACGCCGACGCCCTGGCCGGCAACCTCTCCGGCGGCCAGCGCAACCGCGTCTCCCTCGCCGTCGCCCTCCTCGGCACCCCCGAACTCCTCGTCCTGGACGAACCGACCGTCGGCCTCGACCCCGTCCTCCGCCGGGACCTGTGGAACCTCTTCCACGACCTCGCCACCACCCGCGGCACCACCCTCCTCGTCTCCTCGCACGTCATGGACGAGGCCGAGCGCTGCCACCGCCTCCTCCTCATGCGCGAGGGCGAGATCCTCGCCGACGACACCCCGGACGCCCTGCGCACCCGCACCGGCGCCGACACCGTCGAAACCGCCTTCCTGCGCCTCGTCGACGAGGCCGCCGCGGCGGACCGCACCAAGGAGACGACCCGATGAGCACGACGACACCCACCGCCCCCGCCACCCCCGTGGCGCGCACCAGCGCCCTGAGCCCCGCCCGCACCACCGCGACCGCCGCCCGCGTCCTGCGCCAGCTCCGCCACGACCCGCGCACCATCGCGCTGCTGCTCCTCATCCCCTGCCTGATGCTGATCCTGCTGCGCTACGTCTTCGACGCCAGCCCGCGCACCTTCGACAACATCGGCGCCTCGCTGCTCGGCATCTTTCCGCTGATCACGATGTTCCTGGTCACCTCCATCGCCACCCTGCGCGAACGCACCTCGGGCACCCTCGAACGCCTCCTCGCCATGCCCCTCGGCAAGGCCGACGTCATCGCCGGCTACGCCCTCGCCTTCGGCACCCTCGCCGTCGTCCAGTCCGCCCTCGCCACCGGACTCGCGGTCTGGCTCCTCGGCCTCGACGTCACCGGCTCCCCCTGGCTGCTCCTCCTCGTCGCCCTCCTCGACGCCCTGCTCGGCACAGCCCTCGGTCTCTTCGTCTCGGCCTTCGCGGCCTCGGAATACCAGGCGGTCCAGTTCATGCCCGCGGTGATCTTTCCCCAGCTCCTCCTCTGCGGCCTCTTCACTCCCCGCTCCGACATGCACCCCGTACTGGAGGCCGTCTCCGACGTCCTGCCGATGTCGTACGCCGTCGACGGCATGAACGAGGTCCTCCACCACTCCGACATGACCGCCACCTTCGTGCGCGACATCCTGATCGTGGCGGGCTGCGCCCTGCTGGTGCTGGGACTGGGCGCCGCGACACTCCGACGGCGGACCGCCTGAGCCGCCCCACCACCCGGCACCGCCGGACGTCCGGCCACCGGACAAGCCACCGCACCCCGCCATGCCGGTGCGAGGATGAACCGCATGAGCCAGAAAGTCGCAGTCCTCGGCACCGGCAAGATCGGCGAAGCCCTGCTCAGCGGAATGATCCGGGCCGGCTGGGCCCCCGCCGATCTCCTGGTCACCGCCCGCCGCCCCGAACGCGCCGAAGAACTCCGCACCCGCCACGGAGTCACCCCGGTCAGCAACACCGAGGCCGCCAAGACCGCCGACATCCTGATCCTCACGGTCAAGCCGCAGGACATGGGCACCCTTCTGGACGAACTCGCCCCGCACCTCCCCGCCGACCGCCTGGTGATCAGCGGAGCCGCGGGCATCCCCACCTCCTTCTTCGAGGAGCGCCTCGCCACCGGCACCCCGGTCGTCCGTGTCATGACCAACACCCCCGCCCTCGTCGACGAGGCCATGTCGGTGATCTCCGCCGGCAGCCACGCCACCGAGCAGCACCTCGCGCACACCGAGGAGATCTTCGGCGGCGTCGGCAAGACCCTCCGCGTCCCCGAGAGCCAGCAGGACGCCTGCACCGCACTGTCCGGCTCGGGCCCGGCCTACTTCTTCTACCTGGTCGAAGCCATGACCGACGCCGGCATCCTGCTCGGCCTGCCCCGCGACAAGGCCCACGACCTCATCGTCCAGTCCGCGATCGGCGCCGCCGTGATGCTCCGCGACAGCGGCGAGCACCCCGTCAAGCTCCGGGAGAACGTGACCTCCCCGGCCGGCACCACGATCAACGCCATCCGCGAACTGGAGAACCACGGCGTACGGGCCGCCCTCATCGCCGCCCTCGAAGCCGCCCGCGACCGCAGCCGCGAACTCGCCTCCGGCAAGAAGGACTGACCCGTCCGGCCCGACGCCGCACCGCGGGCGGCCCACCCCGCCCGCGGACCGGCGCCCGGCTAACGCACCACGCTCAGCGCGGGCTCCGCCACGGGCGGCAGCAGCCCGATCGCGCTATAGGCCGTATCGACTCTCGGCCGAGCCAGTGCCCGCGCCTTCTCCGCACCATCCCGCAGCACCCCCTCCACATAGCCCGGATCGGCACACAGCTCCCGATGCCTGGCCTGCACCGGCCGCAGCACCTCCACCACGGCCTCCGCGGTGTCCTTCTTCAAAGAGCCGTACGAGTCGTAAACGTCCGCCAGTGACTCAGGGTTCCCGCCCGTGCACGCGGCGAGAATGTCCAGCAGGTTCGCGATCCCCGGCCGCTCAGCCCGGTCGTAGACGACGTCCCGCCCGCTGTCGGTCACGGCCCGCAGCACCTTCTTCCGTACCGCGTCCGGCTCGTCCAGCAGATAGACGACGCCCGGCCCCGAGTCGTCCGACTTCCCCATCTTCGACGTCGGGTCCTGCAGATTCATCACCCGCGCCGCCACGGCCGGCCGCGTCGCCCTCGGCACCACGAACGTGTGCCCGTACCGCTGGTTGAACCGCGCCGCCAGATCCCGCGCCAGCTCCACGTGCTGCACCTGGTCGTCCCCGACCGGCACCTCGTCCGCGCCGTAGGCCAGGATGTCCGCCGCCATCAGCACCGGATAGGTCAGCAGCGACAGCCGGACGCTCCCCCCGCGCTCCCGCTCCCGGGCGGCCTTCTCCTTGTACTGGATCATGCGCCGCATCTCGCCGTCGGTCGCCACACACTCCAGCAGGTACGAAAGCCGGGTGTGCTCGTGGACGTGGCTCTGCAGATACAGGGTGCAGGCCGCCGGGTCGAGCCCGGCGGCCAGCAGCAGCGTCGTCGCCTGCCGGCTGAGCCTGCGCACCCGCGCCGGATCGTGTTCCACGGTCAGCGCGTGCAGATCCACGACGCAGAACAGCGACTCCGCCTGGTGCTGGTCCACTTCCGCCCAGCGCCGCAGGGCCCCCAGGTAGTTCCCCAGAGTCACGTGCCCGGTCGGCTTGATCCCGCTGAAGACCCGAGACATCTCCACTCACCTTCTGGTCGGGACCGCCGCTCCTGCGGCCGGCCCCCGGAGTCCCGGAGGGAGATACGAGAACGGCCGCCGAAGCGGCGGCCGTTGGGTGCATACGTGTGTACGGCCGCCGTCAGGCGGCCCACCAGAGCTGGGTACACGTACGCGTCGTCACGTCCTCCACAGTACGCCTCCGGGGTGCCGCGGGAGCGTGAGTTGACACGACCCACGCCGATCCGTACTGTTCTCCGAGTTGTCCGACGTGAGCGCCGACTTCGGTCGGTCCCCGGACAGCCATTCCGCAAGTACCAGTCACTCATTCGACGCTCCGGTGTCGACTGCTTTGGCGTGTGTATTCGCGAAATGAGGAATCCGTGTTCGAAAGGACGCAGGCCCCCGATTAGCTCGGGAGCCGGGAATCCGCTAAAGTCTCACTCGTCGGAACGGCCCAACGGCCGGGAAGACAAACCCCGCTGACTGGGGGTCAGACGCCGAAAGGATCTGATAGAGTCGGAACCGCCGGAAAGGGAA
>NZ_JBIBUO010000006.1:0-477363 GCF_043079545.1 Streptomyces sp. NPDC015171 | reverse complement strand
AAGGAACGGTCGCTTCCTTTGTACTCACCCTCTCGGGCTTTCCTCCGGGCTTCCCTTCGGTGTTTCCGACTCTATCAGATCTTTTCTCGATCCGACTTCCTCGGTGCTTTCCAGGTCCTCGCTTTCGCGTTTCCCTTTCCGGCGGTCCAAACTCTACCAGTCTTTTTCCGCCTCTCCGACCACCGTTCTGCGGACACGCAGAAGGAGATCCAGAGATTAGGATCTGACAAGTTTGGGTGCTGCTGGAGTGGGGGCGTTGTTTCGCGCCTCACTGCCCCGAGCAGGAGTACGACTGTACACGGGGGCTTGAAGGCCGTGCAAATCCGGGCGGCTGGTGGTCTAGACCACTAACTGGTAGCTTTCAAACGGAACGACCACTTCATCTGGCATACCCTGCTGCTCAGTGCCGTTCGGGACAGCCAGTGACGGCCCGTAAGCAGCTCCACTCCTTGGGAGGCTTCCCATGACCACCGTGACGTCCCCGCTCGCTGGACGGGCCATCGGACTGGCCGCCGTGCCGGATCCGGTCTTCTCCGGGGCCATGGTCGGCCCGGGCACCGCGATCGACCCCGTGCGTGAGGCCTCCGAGGCCGTCTCGCCCGTGGACGGCGTCATCGTCTCTCTGCATCCGCACGCGTTCGTCGTCGTCGACGCGAACGGGCACGGTGTGCTCACCCACCTCGGCATCGACACGGTGCAGCTCAATGGCGAGGGCTTCGAGCTGCTGGTCAACAAGGGCGACACCGTGAGCAGGGGGCAGGCCGTCGTGCGCTGGAACCCCGCCGCCGTCGAAGCCGCCGGCAAGTCCCCGGTGTGTCCGATCGTCGCGCTCGAAGCCACCGCCGAGTCCCTCTCCGACCTCCGTGAAGACGGTGACGTGAAGGTCGGCGACAGCCTCTTCTCCTGGCACTGACAGCAGTGCCGTCGTAGTGGCGGCGAACAGGACAACCAACGCGGCGGCGGGACCCGCCGCACTATCGGAGACGGGTGAGATGGACACAACGCTGCGAGGCGTCGGCGTGAGCCATGGCGTGGCGATCGGCGAGGTTCGGCACATGGGCACGGCGGTGCTGGAGCCGCCGGCCAAGCAGATCCCCGCTGAGGAGGCGGAGCGGGAGCAGGGCCGGGCCCGCCAGGCGGTGGACGCCGTCGCCGCCGACCTGATGGCGCGCGGCAATCTGGCGGGGGGCGAGGCCCAGGCCGTGCTGGAAGCGCAGGCCATGATGGCCCAGGACCCCGAGCTGATGGCTGACGTGGACCGGCGGATCGCCGTCGGCAGCACGGCCGAGCGAGCGGTGTACGACGCCTTCGCGGCCTACCGGGAGCTGCTGGCGGGTGCCGGTGAGTATCTCGCCGGCCGTGTGGCCGACCTCGACGACGTGCGGAATCGAATCGTCGCCCGGCTGCTGGGCGTTCCGATGCCGGGCGTCCCGGACAGCGACCAGCCCTATGTACTCGTGGCCCGGGATCTCGCTCCGGCCGACACGGCACTGCTCGACCCGTCCCTGGTTCTCGGCTTCGTGACCGAGGAGGGCGGTCCGACCAGCCACAGCGCCATCCTGGCACGGGCGCTGGGTGTGCCGGCCGTCGTGGCTCTGCCGGGCGCGGGTGAGCTGGCCGAGGGCACGGTGATCGCCGTGGACGGCAGCACGGGCGATGTCTTCGTGAACCCGGGCGAGGAGAAGAAGGCGGAGCTGCGGGCCTCGGCTGCCGAACGCAAGGCCGCGCTCGCCGCTTCGACGGGCCCCGGTGCGACGGCGGACGGGCACAAGATGCCGCTGCTGGCGAACGTGGGCGGCCCGGCGGACGTGCCGGCGGCGGTCGAGGCCGGAGCCGAGGGTGTCGGTCTGTTCCGTACCGAGTTCCTGTTCCTGGACGACAGCAAGAACGCTCCTTCCGAGGAGAAGCAGGTGTCGGCCTACCGGCAGGTGCTGGAGGCGTTCCCCGAGGGCCGTGTGGTCGTGCGGGTGCTGGACGCGGGCGCGGACAAGCCGCTGGACTTCCTGACGCCGGCGGACGAGCCCAACCCCGCGCTGGGCGTGCGGGGGCTGCGGACGCTGCTCGACCATCCCGACGTCCTGCGCACCCAGCTGACGGCGCTGGCGAAGGCCGCCGAGGGGCTGCCCGTCTACCTCGAGGTCATGGCGCCCATGGTGGCGGACCGTACGGACGCGAAGGCGTTCGCGGACGCCTGCCGTGAGGCGGGGCTGCGGGCCAAGTTCGGCGCGATGGTCGAGATCCCGTCGGCGGCGCTGCGGGCGCGCTCGATCCTGCAGGAGGTCGAGTTCCTGTCGCTGGGGACCAACGACCTCGCGCAGTACACGTTCGCCGCGGACCGCCAGGTGGGTGCGGTGTCGCGCCTTCAGGACCCGTGGCAGCCGGCGCTGCTGGACCTGGTCGCGCTGTCCGCCGAGTCGGCCAAGGCCGAGGGCAAGAGCTGCGGGGTGTGCGGCGAGGCCGCGTCCGATCCGCTGCTGGCCTGTGTGCTGACCGGTCTGGGTGTCACCTCCCTGTCCATGGGGGCGGCGTCGATTCCGTACGTCCGCGCCACCCTGGCGAAGTACACGCTGGCTCAGTGCGAGCGGGCCGCGGCCGCGGCGCGTGCAGCGGACACTGCCGAGGAGGCGCGCGGCGCGGCTCAGGCGGTGCTGTCCGGCGAGTAGCCGTACCGGCGCCTCGGTGGTGTCGGGTTCAGGGGCGTCCTGCCTTCGGGCAGGACGCCCCTGGTGTGTTCGGGGCGTCGTCCGTTGTCCGCCGGGTCAGTGGCGGTGGTCCGCTGCCGTTCCCTGGTCGCCGAGGCCGGGCGGCTCGCCGTAGTCGACGCCGGGCTCGGGCGCGATGAGGTCGCCGGACTCTGCGTCGGTGCAGTAGGCGTCGAACACTTCTGATGCCGTCAGCGGTTCGAGGATGCCGCCGCGCAGTCGCCAGCCGTAGACACGGTCGGCCGTGCCGGCGGCGCTGGTGCGCATGACGAGGCCGCCGGGGCTGCGGGTCGCGAGGCCGAGGGCGAGGACGCTGGTGAATTCCAGGGCTTCGGCCTCTTCCAGGCGGGTGGCGCCGTGGGCGTCCTGGTCGCCGTGCAGGACGGAGACGAGGGTGTCCGGTGGTCCGGAGACCGTGCAGACGAGGTGGCGTTCGCCGGGCGGGGCGGTGTCGAGGATGCGGACCAGGAGGTCGGAGGCGCGGGTGAAGGCTGCCCTGCCGATGTCCTCGCCGCAGGTGGGGCAGGGGCCGAGCCGGGTCAGGAGGGTGGTGGCGTACTCCCAGGTGGCCTGTCGTACGGCTTCGTCGACGAGGGCGGGCAGGAGGAGTGCGAGGGGGCGGCCGTCGTAGGGGATGGTGGCGCCGGTGGCCGCGAGTTCCGCGGTGAACCGCGTTCGGCTGGCCGGGGCTTCCGGGTCGAGTCCGGTGTCCGCGCAGTACGCGGCGTAGTCCGCGGGGTCGAACAGGGCGAGTGTGGTATGGCTGCCCTGTGCGGCGCGGGTTTTGAGAACGGTCTCCAGCTGCCGGAGGTAGGTCGGGTGGTCGTCGAAGGTGAAGCTGCGGTAGCGCCGCATGGCGCGGAAGTCGTGGTCGTCGGTGAGCACGCCGATGGTGCCGGCGATCTCGCGGCGCAGGACGCGTCGCATGGTCTGGTGGTCGGTGTGCGCCATGATTCCCCCAATGCGCAGTCGATCAATGCTCACTCACCGTAACCGGCGGCACTGACAATGCCGGTCCGTCAGCGGTCAGGGGACGGGATACGGGAGTGTCTGCGCAGCTCATGGCGGTGCGCCTGAACCCGGTCCCGGACTCCGCTGGTGGTGCGGCAGGCCCGGGACCGGGTGCGGAGGGGGATCTTCCGGTCGGTCAGGCGCGCTTGCGGGCGAGTTCCTGGTAGAAGCCGAGCAGGGCGAGGTCGTCGATGGAGCCGGGGTTGACCGCCTTCTCCATGGGGGTGCCCTGCAGGAGACGCTTGACGGGGACCTCGATGCGCTTGCCGGTGAGGGTGTGCGGGATCCCGGGCACCTCGATGATCTCGTCGGGGATGTGGCGCGGGGAGAGCTGGTCGCGGATCGCCTGCTTGACGCGGTTCAGGAGGGTCTCGTCGAGAGACGCGCCCGGGGCGAGGTGCACGAACAGCGGCATCCAGTAGCCGCCGTCGGGCTGTTCGACGCCGATCACGAGGGATTCCTTGATCTCGGGCAGGCGCTCGACGACCTCGTAGATGTCGGCCGAGCCCATGCGCACGCCCTGCCGGTTGAGGGTGGAGTCGGAGCGGCCGTGGATGATCACGGTCCCGCGCGAGGTGAGGGTGATCCAGTCGCCGTGGCGCCAGACACCGGGATAGGTGTCGAAGTAGCTGTCGTGGTAGCGGCTGCCGTCGGGGTCGTTCCAGAAGCGGATCGGCATGGACGGCATGGGGTTGGTGACCACCAGCTCGCCGACCTCGTCGATGAGGGGCTTGCCGCTCGGGTCCCAGGCCTGCAGGTCGGTGCCGAGACCGGGCGCCTGGAGCTCGCCGGTGTACACCGGGAGGGTGGGTACGGCTCCGGCGAAGCAGGAGCAGACGTCCGTACCGCCGCTGACGGAGGCGATCCACAGGTCGTCGCGGACCTCGTCGTGCAGCCAGCGGAAGCCGTCGGGGGGCAGCGGGGAGCCGGTGGTGGCGACGCACCGCACCTTGGTGAGGTCGTAGTCGCGGGCGGGGTGGACGCCGGCCTTGCGGCAGGCCATCACGTAGGCGGCGGAGGTGCCGTAGAGGGTGGCGCCGGTGCGTTCCGCGATCCGCCACTGGGCGCCCGTGTCCGGGTAGCCCGGGCTGCCGTCGTACAGGACGATCGTGGTGCCCGTGAGCAGGCCGGAGACGAGGAAGTTCCACATCATCCAGCCGGTCGAGGTGTACCAGAAGAAACGATCGCCGGGGCCGAGGTCGCAGTGCAGTCCGAGCTGCTTGAGGTGTTCGACCAGGATGCCGCCCTGCGACTGGACGATGGCCTTCGGCAGGCCGGTCGTGCCGGAGGAGTACAGCACCCACAGCGGGTGGTCGAAGGGGACCTGTTCGAAGACCGGCTCGGTGTGCGCGGCCGTCAGCGCCGACCACTGGAGGGCGCCCTCGGGGGCCTCGGTGCCCAGGAGCGGGATGTGGACGACGGCGCGCAGCGTGGGCAGCTCGCGGCGCAGTTCGGCGACGCTCTCGCGGCGGTCGTGCTCCTTGCCGCCGTAGCGGTAGCCGTCGACGGTGAACAGGACGACGGGTTCCACCTGCTGGAAGCGGTCGAGGACGCTGCGGGCGCCGAAGTCGGGGGCGCAGGAGGTCCATACGGCGCCGACGGCGGCCGTGGCGAGGAAGGCGACCACGGCCTGGGGGATGTTGGGGAGGTAGCCGCTGACGCGGTCTCCGGGGCGTACGCCGAGGGACCGGAGTTCGGCGGCGAGGGAGCCGACCTGGCGGCGCAGCTCGGCCCAGGTCACCGGGAGCGGCTCATGGGATTCGTCGACGTGCAGGAGAGCCGGTTCGTCGGGGCGGTCGGCCGCGGCGCGCAGGGCGTGTTCGGCGTAG
Organism: Streptomyces sp. NPDC015171; assembly: GCF_043079545.1. Taxonomy (NCBI): domain Bacteria; kingdom Bacillati; phylum Actinomycetota; class Actinomycetes; order Kitasatosporales; family Streptomycetaceae; genus Streptomyces; species Streptomyces sp. NPDC015171. Next base: position 471,821 of record NZ_JBIBUO010000006.1, on the reverse strand, counting down.
TTGAGGGTGGCTCCGGGGAACCACTGGGCGCCGGGCATGGCGCGGTCGCCGAGCACGCGCGCGTAGGGCGTCGAGAAGCGTACGTCGAACCACTCGGTGACGGCTTTCCAGAAGGTGTCCAGCTGGTCGACGGACCATCGGTGCAGGGCCGGATAGCCGCCCTCGCGCGGGGCGCCGTGGTGCTCGGCGGCCCATGCCTGGAACTGGGTGATGCGCGCCTGGTCGATCCGTTCGGGATCGGGCTGCCAGAGCGGCTGGGGGTTCGCGGTCGACATGGGAGGCTCCCGGACTGTGCGCGTCGTGGGCGTCGGTCCGCGCACGGGCTGGGGTGTGCGCGTGACGCGGCTGACAGGGACGATGCCATGTGATCGACTTCTACACCAGGGTGCGCTCCACATAGTCCATGTCATGAAGGTGTGGCTTCGACATGGGTGAACGGCAATTGAACGGCACGCGCGCGTGGGGCGTTCAGTGGCAGGGTGAGCAGCATGGACGGTCGTGACCTGGTGCGTTCGATGAGTGTGATCGGTTCGGGAAGGGCGGGTCGGGGGTTGCGTACCGTGCGGGCGGCGTGGCGCAGGCGGCGCATCGACGCGGCGGGGCTGCCGCGGCGGGGGCCGGAGCGGGCCCGGGTGCCGGGTCAGGTGCAGGGGGCGGAGCCGGGACCGGGTGGCGGGCTGATCCGGTTCGGCCGCTCCGAGCTGCGGATCGTCGTGGCGGTGAACGGAGCGGTCTTCTGGGGGTGGGACGGAGCGGCCGCACAGCCCTCGTACGCACTCACGGGGAGTGGTCCCGAGCCTGATCCGCGCGCGGTGCTCGAGCCGGACAAGGACGGCGGCTGGCGGGTGGTGGCCGAGCGGGTGACAGTCGTCGTGTCGCGGCACGGCGAGGTCCAGGTGTGCACGCCGGGCGGGGTGATGCTGCGGCGGGATCTGCCGCCGCGCTGGTGGGAGCCGGTCGGCGGGGGCGCGGCGCGGTGGGTGCAGCGGTCGGAGGTGACGGCGGACGCCCGGTTCTTCGGCCTGGGCGGGCGGGCGTCCGGTCCCCGGCTGCGGGACGGCAGGTACCGGCTCTGGAACACCGACCCCGGCCGTGCGTTCGGGCCCGGTGACGATCCGCTGTACCTGACGATGCCGGTACAGCTGGTGGTGGCGGACGCGGGCACGCATCTGGTGTTCCACGACACCACCTGGGACGGCACGGTGGTGCTGCGGGAGGGCGAGGAGGGTGCCGGGTCCGGGCACGACCGGGCGGGGCGCTGTGAGGTGCGGATGGACGGCGGTCCGCTGCGCTGCTGGGTGATGGTGGGGCCTCCCGCGCGCGTGCTGCAGACGTGGACCTCGCTGACGGGTGCGCCCGCGCTACCGCCCGCGTGGGCCCTGGGCCATCATCACGCGCGGTGGGGCTTCGGCAGCGAGCACGAGGTGCGCCGGATCGTCGCGGGCTATCAGGAGCACGGGCTGCCGCTGGATGCCGTGCACCTCGACATCGATCACTACGACGACCAGCGGGTGTTCACCGTCGACGAGGAGCGCTTCCCGAAACTGCCGGCGCTGGCGGAGGAGCTGCGCCGGGACGGGGTCCGGCTGGTGTCGATCGTCGATCCGGCGGTGCGGGCGGAGCCGGGCGACGCCGTCTACGAGAGCGGTGCGGCCGTGGACGCGTTCGTGCGGGACGCGCACGGCCGCGCGGTGCGCGGTGTCGCGTGGTCCGGCGAGTCGGTCTTCCCGGATTTCACCGACGCGCGCGTGCGCGCGTGGTGGGGCAAGCTCTACGAGGAGCGGCTGGAGCAGGGCTTCGCGGGGTTCTGGCACGACATGAACGAGCCGACGTCGTTCAGCGCCTTCGGCGAGTCGACGCTGCCGCGTTCGGCCCGGCACGCCTTGGAGGGGCAGGGCGGCGACCATCGTGAAGGGCACAACGTGTACGCGTTGTGCATGGCCCGGGCGGCCTACGAGGGGCTGCGCGAGCTGGCGCCCCGGGAACGGCCCTTCCTGTTCTCCCGCTCGGGCTGGGCGGGGCTGCAGCGGTACGGGGGCTCCTGGTCGGGGGACGTGGCGAGGGGCTGGCCGGGACTGCGAGCCTCGCTCTCGCTGGTGCTGGGGCTCGGGCTGTGCGGGGTGCCGTACTCGGGTCCGGACGTGGGCGGCTTCGACGGCAGTCCGTCGCCGGAGCTGTATCTGCGGTGGTTCCAGCTGGGCGCGTATCTGCCGCTCTTCCGTACCCACGCGGGCCTGCGGGCGGGGCGCCGGGAGCCCTGGGAGTTCGGTCCCGAGGTGCTGGAGCACGCGCGCGTGGCGCTGCTCGAACGCCGGCGGCTGCTGCCGTACTTCGTGACGCTCGCGCATCTGGCCCGGCGGACCGGTGCGCCCTATGTGCGCCCGTCGTGGTGGGGGTCGACGGAGGACCGGGCGCTGCGTGACTGTGAGGACACGTTCCTGCTGGGCGACAGCCTGCTGGTGGCTCCGGTCCTTGATCCCGGTGCCGACCGGCGCGCGGTGCAGCTGCCGCGGGGCCGCTGGTACGACACGGCGACGGAGCAGGCCTACGAGGGTCCGGCGCAGATCCTTCTCGACGCGCCGCTGTCCCGGACACCGGTGCTCGCGCGCGCGGGTGCCGTGCTGCCCGTGCGCGGCGCCGACGGCGGCCCGGAACTGGAGGTGTGGGCGCCCGCGCCTGGACGCACCGGGGGCGGCCTGGTCGTGACGGACGCGGGCGACGGATGGGGCGAACCGGAGATCGAGCGCTACGTCGCGCGGCGGCACGGCAACCGGGTGGTGGTCACCCGGGAGGGGGAGGACGGTGTGGCTGAGCCGAGCTGCCCGGTGCGGGTGCGGGGGCTCGGCTGAGCTGTGAGGTTCACACGTAGCGGCCCTCGAACCACGCCTCGACGGCCACCGTGTGCAGGGGGAAGGCGAGTTCCTCGGGCCTGCGCAGCAGGTGCCAGCCCTCGGTCTCCTGCGTGGGACCCGAGGGCGGCAGTACATCGGCAGGGCGCTCCGGCAGCGCTCCGAACAGCAGCAGATGTCCGTCGGGCGAGCTCATGGCGTCCACGAGTCGCACGTCGCGGGCGGCTGCGTCGATACCGGTCTCTTCCTTGAGTTCGCGTACGACGGCGTGCTTCCAGTCTTCGCGGTCGTCGATGTAGCCGCCGGGCAGGGCGATGCCGCCGCGCGCGGGGGCGATGGTCCGGGTGATGACGACCAGGGCCGTGCCCTTGGTGTCGTACACGGGCTGGAGCGCGACCGCGACCGGCAGCGGGTTGCGGTAGACGACGGCCCCGCAGGACGGACAGATGCGCGGCCAGCCGGAAACGCCCTCTCCGTAGAGCGCTCCGCAGCTCGAACAGTGGGAGCCCGGAGCGGAGTTGGCATGGGGGTGCTGAGTTTCGGACACGCGCGGACTGTATCCGATCACAAGAAGCACGTGTTCCGGCCGTGATGCGCCTGGAACGAACGGGCCCAGGAAGGGGCGGTCGGAATCACCCCCGTCGATCCCGACCGCCCCTCGTGTATCAACGACGCCGTTCGGCGCCGATCGGTTCACAGAAACGGTCTGCCCATTCGGCGCCGCCCGTGCCACACTTCTGACACTCCGTCAGATAATCCCACGGGAGGGCCCCTTGCCGCACATCCACGAGCCCGCGGTCGCCGGCTGGTTCACCGGCGAGGGTGACGGCTTCCGCCTTCTGGGCACCCGCTGCACAGCCTGCGCCTCGGTCTTCTTTCCGCGCGAGGACACCCACTGCCGCAACCCGCACTGCGCGAGCGACGCCCTGGAGGAGGTCCCGCTGTCACAGAGAGGACGAATCTGGTCGTACACGGACAGCCGGTACCGCCCACCGTCACCCTATGTGAGTAATCCGGAACTTCCGTGGGAGCCGTACGCGTTGATCGCCGTGGAGCTGGCGGCCGAGCGGATCGTGGTGCTGGGGCAGTCGGCTCCGGGGATCACCGTCGCCGATCTGGCGGTGGGCATGGAGGTGGAGGTCGTCCCCGGCGTGCTGCACGAGGACACGGAGACGACCTGGACGATCTGGCACTGGCGGCCGACGGGGGTGACGGCATGACGGCGGATGTGGCGGTGCTCGGTGCGGGCATGCACCGCTGGGGCAAGTGGGGTCGCGGCTTCGTGGAGTACGGGACGAGGGCGGCCCGGGCGGCTCTCGCTGACGCGGGCCTCGACTGGCCGGACATCGGCTCCGTCGTGGGCGCGGACACGGTGCGCGGCGGGTATCCCGGGTATGTCGCGGGAGCCACGTTCGCCAAGGCCCTGGGCTGGCAGGGAGCCAGAGTGACCAGTGTCTACGCGGCGTGCGCCTCCGGGGCCCAGGCCATCGCCACCGCGCGGGCCCAGATCCTCGCCGGCCTCGCCGACGTGGTCCTCGTGGTGGGCGCGGATGCCGCGCCCAAGGGATTCTTCCGGCCGGCGGGCGGGGACCGTCCCGACGATCCGGACTGGCAGCGCTTCCGCCTGCTGGGGGCGACGAACCCGGCGTACTTCGGGCTGTACGCACGGCGGCGGATGGCGGTGCACGGGGACACACCGGAGGACTTCGCGCTGGTCAAGGTGAAGAACGCGGCGCTCGGGGCGCTCAACCCGTACGCCCGCTACCGCAAACGGGTCACCGCCGAGGAGGTGGCGGCCTCGGCGCTGGTCGCCGATCCGCTGCGACTGCTGGACATCTGCGCGACCTCCGACGGCGGCGCCGCCCTGGTGCTCTCCAGCCTGGACTTCGCGCACCGCCACGGAGCCGCCCGGCCGGTGCGGATCCGGGCGGTGTCCACCGTGACCCCCCGCTTCCCGAACACGGTGCTGGATCTGCCCGACATCGCCACGGACTCCGCGGTCTCGGCCGCTCCCCCGGCGGATTCCTTCCGGGCCTCCATCGCGCGGGCCGCCTACGAGGAGGCGGGCATCGGCCCCGGGGACCTGTCCGTCGCCGAGGTGTACGACCTTTCCACCGCGCTGGAGTTGCAGTGGTACGAGGATCTGGGGCTGTGCGGCGAGGGCGAGGCCGCGAAGCTGCTCCGGGAGGGCGCGACCGCCCCGGACGGCCGGATACCCGTGAACACCAGCGGCGGACTGGCCTCCTTCGGCGAGGCCGTGCCGGCCCAGGCCATCGCCCAGGTCTGCGAGCTGACCTGGCAGTTGAGAGGCGCGGCGGGCGACCGTCAGGTCGCGGGGGCACGGGTGGGCATCACCGCCAACCAGGGGCTGTTCGGGCACGGCTCGTCGGTGATCGCCGTGCGGTGAGCGACGGCCGGCGAGAGCGCCGTACTCCGGGGTGGGACCAGGGGGTCGCACACGCTGTGTGATCACCCCGGAATCCTGCGTGAACGTCTCATGAACTGCGCCTGGGCATGCGCGAGCAGCGCCATCATGCTCCCGTGCACTCCTGGACGGATACTCTCCGCTTCGCCTTCCAGCCAGTGGTCAACCTGAGGACGGGCGCGGTCGCCGCACTGGAGACACTCGCCCGCCCGGAAACAGGCGACATCCTGGCCGAGGCCCGCCGGGATCCGGAACTGGACGGCAGACTCGCCGTGTCAGCGCTCCGGGCCGCCGCGCGCACCACGCTGCTGCCGCTGCATCTGAACGTGTTCGCGGCCACGCTCGCCGACCTGGGCGGCCTCACCCCGCTGCACGACGCCGTGCGCGCGCTCGGGCGCACCCCCTGGGAGGTGACCCTGGACATCGTCCCGCCCTTCACGCACGTGCCGCACCGGGCCCTGCTGGAGGCGGTGGGAGCAGTGCGGGAGCAGGGGTTCCGGATCAGCGCGGACGGCATCGGGGACGGCGACGTACCGCTCAGGCTGCTCAACGACCTCTCCCCCGACCTGGTCAAGCTCGACGCCTCGCTGCTGGCGCGGCCCGCCGCGGTGCGGGCGATGCGGACACTGTGCGAGGAACTGGGCGCTCTGGTCGCGGTGGAGGGTGTGGAGACCGAACTCCAGTGCCGCGCGGCGCTGTCGGCAGGCGCGCAGCTGGCCCAGGGCGAGCTGTTCGCCCCGCCGGCCCGGATCCCGGCGACGGACGTGTACGTGCCGCCGCTCGCCCCCGGGGCCGTGACCGTGCCCCGCTCCGGACCTTCGGTGCGCGAGTTCGTGCGGCCCGCCGCCGTGCTGCCGCTGAGCGCCTCGGCGGGCGAGGTACGGGCCCTGTTGACCGGCTCCCCGGATGTCTCCGGGGTGCTGCTGGTGGATCCGTACGGCCGGCCCGTCCGCTCGGTGCATCGCTCGCGCTTCCTGCTGTCGATGTCCGGCCGCTACGGGCACGCCCTGTACGCCGACCGGCCGGCTCTCAAGCTCGGCGACGCGCCGCGCACGGTCGGCGTCGACGCGACGGCCTGGGAGGTGCTGGACGTGGTGGCGATCGGCGGCCGGGACCGTACGTCCGACGATGTGGCGGTGACCGACGCGCGGGGCCGGTGCGTCGGGGTCGTACGCCTAGCGGATCTGGTGCGGGCACTGGCCGAGAGCCGGGTCGAGGAGGCTGCCGGGCTCAATCCGCTGACGCGGCTGCCCGGTTCGGACGCGATCGTGGGCGAGATGGACCGGTGGATCTCCGAAGGGCGGTCGTTCGCGCTCAGCTGGCTGGACATCGACCACTTCAAACAGGTCAACGACGGTGCCGGGTTCGCTGCGGGTGACGAGCTCATCCGCGCGGTGGGCCGGGCGCTCCAGCAGGCGGTCGCGGGGCACGCGCGCGTGGGGCACATCGGCGGAGACGACTTCCTGGTCCTGGCCGAGACGGAGGCCCTCGATCCGCTGGTGGCCACCGTGCTGGACGCTCCCTGGGAGGCGGGCGGACGGCCGGTCACGCTCTCCCTGGCGACCGTCGTCTGCGGTCCGGGCAGCGTGGGCGATCATCACGAGGCCGCCGCCCGGCTCGCTCCGCTGAAGAAGGCGGCCAAGGCGCTGCACGGCGCGAGCTGGGTGCTCGCGCGCGCCGGGTTCCCCGGCCACGAGATCCGGCGCGGCGGACCGGGTCCGGCGCCGGCGCAGGCCGGATACGCGGCCGCCGATCCAGGATGGTGAACGTCCTTCCCGTATCCGTCCGTTGAGGCACACCCACATCACCGGGGCCCGAAGAAGGCCGGTGTCACGGTAGGCGTCAGCAGCCTTGACGCCCCAGGGACACCGGTGAACACTTCCCGGTGTCAGCCGACATCGCCATACATTCTCGGTGTTATCAGGCACCGCGGCGCGGGTCCGTCGTGCTCCTCCACGGCCCGGCCGCCCAGCGCGGTCCGGCTGCGACGGCACGCTCGTCACGGACGCCGGGCGGGGCGCGGGGCCCTCCCTGCCTTCGGCTGAAGTCGCCATGGGAACCGTCCGGCACGACTCGGCAGGGGCCGATCGCCCCCTGCCGGCGCCAAGGGAGCCGCCATGAGCAACGGAGACATCTTCGTCGGCGAGACCATCGGCACCGCGATTCTGATCCTGTTCGGTGCGGGCGTCTGTGCCGCCGTCACCCTCAGGCACTCCAAGGCGCGGGCCTCGGGCTGGGTCGTGATCGCCTTCGGCTGGGGCTTCGGCGTGCTCGCGGGCGCGTACACCGCCGCTCCCCTCTCCGGCGGCCAGCTCAATCCCGCGGTCACCATCGGCATCGCCGTGGACACCGGCAAGTGGGACAGGGTGTGGGTGTACCTGCTCGGGCAGATCGTCGGTGCGATGCTCGGCGCCGTGCTGGCCTACCTGGTCTATCTCGCCCAGTTCCAGGCCAACGGCCGCCCGGAAGCCGACGCGGAGGACGCCGGCGGCCCCCTGCCGACCCTCGGCATCTTCGCGACCGTCCCGGAGATCCGGAACCCGGTGGCCAATCTCGTCACCGAGGTCATCGCGACCGCCGCGCTCGTTCTGCCGGTCTTCGCCTTCGGGCTGACGAAGGGGCTCGGCGAGTCCGGCACCACCGTACTGATCGTCTCCCTGCTCGTCGTGGGCATCGGTCTCTCCCTCGGCGGCCCCACCGGCTATGCCATCAATCCGGCCCGCGACCTCGGCCCGCGCGTCGTGCACAGCTTGCTGCCGATCCCTCACAAGGGCACCTCCGACTGGGGGTACGCCTGGATCCCGGTCGTCGGCCCGCTGATCGGCGGAGCGCTCGCCGGCCTCGTCTACAACGCGGCCTTCTGACCGCCGGCGCGCACGCACCGCCCGGCCCACGCACCGCAACGTCCACGCACCGCAACGGACGCGCACCGCCGCCCGCGCTCGAAACCCCGGCGCTCGACACCCGGTTCCGAACTCCACGCGGGCTTCCGGCCAGCGAGCCGACCCAGCGACCCAGCGACCCAGGGACAGCCATGACGGACACCGCCGACAGGTACGTCGCCGCCATCGACCAGGGCACCACGTCCAGCCGCTGCATCGTCTTCGATCACAGCGGCGCGATCGTCTCCGTCGACCAGCGCGAGCACCGGCAGATCTTCCCCAAGCCCGGCTGGGTGGAGCACGACGCCACCGAGATCTGGTCCAAGGTGCAGGCCGTGGTCGCGGGCGCGCTCGCCCGGGCGGGGCTGCGTGCCGACCAGCTGAGTGCCCTGGGCATCACCAACCAGCGGGAGACGACGGTCCTGTGGGACCGCACCACGGGCAAGCCCGTGCACAACGCGATCGTCTGGCAGGACACCCGTACCGCCGCGCTCTGCGCCGAACTGGGCGGCACGGACGGCCAGGACCGCTTCCGCGAGCGGACCGGACTGCCGCTGGCCAGCTACTTCGCCGGACCCAAGGCGGCCTGGCTGCTGGACCAGGTGCCCGGTCTGCGACAGCGGGCCGAACGCGGCGAGATCGCGTTCGGAACCATCGACTCCTGGCTGATCTGGAACCTCACGGGAGCCACCGACGGCGGCCGGCACGTCACCGACGTCACGAACGCCGGCCGCACCATGCTGATGAACCTCGACACCCTCCAGTGGGATCCCTCCATCCTGTCCGCGATGAACGTGCCTGAGGCCGTGCTCCCCGAGATCAGGTCCTCCGCCGAGGTGTACGGCACGGCGGTCGGGCAGCTGTCCGGGGTGCCCGTGGCCTCGGCACTGGGCGACCAGCAGGCCGCCGTGTTCGGGCAGGCCTGCTACGACGTCGGCACCGCGAAGAACACCTACGGCACCGGGAGTTTCCTGCTGCTGAACACCGGCAACCGGCCGGTGCCGTCCAAGAGCGGGCTGCTGACGACGCTGGGCTACAAGATCGGCGGGGAGGCGCCCGTGTACTGCCTGGAGGGGTCCATAGCGATAACGGGCGCGCTGGTCCAATGGTTCCGCGACCAGCTCGGGATCATCGGGTCCGCCGACGAGATCGAGACGCTGGCGGCAGGCGTCGACGACAACGGAGGCGCCTACATCGTTCCGGCGTTCTCCGGCCTGTTCGCGCCCTACTGGCGCGCGGACGCGCGCGGAGTCGTCACCGGCCTCACCCGGTACGTGACGAAGGCCCACCTCGCGCGCGCGGTGCTGGAGGCGACGAGCTGGCAGACCCGCGAGGTCGTGGACGCCATGTATCAGGACTCGGGTGTGCGGATCAGGACTTTGAAGGTAGACGGCGGCATGACGCGGAACGACCTGCTGATGCAGCACCAGGCGGACGTTCTGGGCGTGCCGGTGATCCGGCCCCGGGTGGCGGAGACGACGTGCCTGGGCGCCGCTTACGCGGCCGGGCTCGCCACAGGCGTGTGGAACGACCTGGACGAGCTGAAGTCGCACTGGCGGAAGGACGCGGAGTGGACGCCGGTGATGGAGGCGTCGGTCCGGGACCGCGAGTACCGGAACTGGCGCAGGGCCGTGGAGAAGAGCTTCGGCTGGCTGGAGGAGGGCGGGGTGTAGCGGCGCGGGACACGGGCCCCGCGCGCGTGGGCGCTCCGCACGGGACCACGGCCCGTACCCCAGTCGGCGGGGGTGCGGGCCGTGCTGTCGGCCGGGAGCAAGGTGGCACGCACGCACGCGTGCCGGCCGCGCGGCGGTGGCGGACGGCCCCCGTGCCGGCCGTTCAGCCGAGGGTGGCCTGGCGGCGCCCGGCCGCGTACTCCATGGCGTGCTGCACGAGTCCGATGAGCACCTCCTTGACCGACTCCCGGTCCCGGGCGTCGGTCAGCAGGACGGGCACGTCGGCGTCCAGGTCGAGCGCCTGGCGGACGGACTCGGCGGGGTAACGGGCGGCGTCGTCGAAACAGTTGACGCCGACCAGGAAGGGTATGGAACGCCGCTCGAAATAGTCGATGGCGGCGAAGCAGTCCTCCAGACGCCGCGTGTCGGCGAGGACGACGGCGCCGAGCGCGCCCTCGGACAGCTCGTCCCACATGAACCAGAACCGCTCCTGCCCGGGTGTACCGAAGAGGTAGAGCACCAGGTCCTCGCGCAGGGTGATCCGGCCGAAGTCCATGGCCACCGTGGTGGTGTGCTTGCCCGCCACTCCGCTGGTGTCGTCGACCGGCCGCCCGGCCTCGGAGAGCTGCTCCTCGGTGCGCAGCGGTCTGATCTCGCTGACCGCGCCGACGAGGGTCGTCTTGCCCACGCCGAAGCCTCCGGCCACGAGGATCTTGAGCGTGACGGGCTCGACCGGAGGCTTGCCGCGCTCAGAACGCCCGAAGATCATCGATCTCTTCTCCTGCTTGATGGGGTTCGGGCGACGGTCGGCCGTAGCCGCCGCCACCAGGGGTTTCGATGACGAGCACATCGCCGGGACCGACCTCGGCCGAACCGCTGCCGCCGAGGTCGGTGACCGTGCCGTCGGTGTGCTCCACCCGATTGGCGCCGAGCGCTCCGGGTGCGCCGCCCGCCATGCCGTAGGGGGGCACGCGGCGGTGCTGGGACAGTGCGGAGACGGTCATCGGTTCGAGGAACCGGATGCGGCGCAGGGCGCCGTCCCCGCCGCACCACCGCCCCGCGCCGCCGCTCCCCCGGCGGACGGTGAACTCCTCCAAGCGGACGGGCAGCCGCCACTCCAGGATCTCGGGGTCGGTGAGCCGGGAGTTGGTCATGTGGGTCTGGACCACGTCGGCGCCCGGGAAGCCGTCGCCCGCGCCGGATCCGGAGGCGACGGTTTCGTAGTACTGGTGCCGTTCGTTGCCGAAGGTGACGTTGTTCATGGTGCCGGAGCCCTCGGCCTGGACACCGAGCGCGGCGTAGAGGGCGCCGGTGATGGCCTGTGAGGTCTCGACGTTGCCGGCGACGACCGCGGCGGGCGGCTCGGGAGCGAGCATCGAGCCGGACGGCACGATGATGTCCAAGGGGCGCAGGCAGCCGTCGTTGAGCGGGATGTCGTCGGCGACCAGTGTGCGGAACACGTACAGGACGGCCGCGTTGACGACCGCGAAGGGGGCGTTGAAGTTGCCGTCGAGCTGGGCGGAGGTGCCGGTGAAGTCGATGGTCGCCCGGCGCTCGGTGCGGTCGACCCGGACGCACACCCGGATGACGGCGCCGGAGTCGGTCTCGTAGGCGTAGGCGCCGTCGTCCAGGGCGTCGATGACGCGGCGGACGGCTTCCTCGGCGTTGTCCTGGACGTGCCGCATGTACGCCTGGACCACGTCGAGGCCGAACTCCTCGATCATGCGGCGGACCTCGTCGACGCCCTTGCGGTTTGCGGCGATCTGGGCTCGCAGGTCGGCGAGGTTGGTGCGCGGGTTGCGGGACGGGTAGGGCGCCTCGGTCAGCAGGCGGCGGGTCTCCTCCTCGCGGAAGCGGCCCTGCTCGGTGAGGAGCCAGTTGTCGAAGAGGACGCCCTCCTCGTCGATGGTGCGGCTGTGCGCCGGCATGGAGCCGGGGGCGATGCCGCCGATCTCGGCGTGGTGGCCGCGTGAGGCGACGTAGAAGAGGATCCGTGGCTCACTCTGCGTGTCCGTCGCCCGGTCGGTGTCGAAGACGGGGGTGATCACGGTGACGTCCGGCAGGTGTGTGCCGCCGTGGTACGGGTCGTTGACGGCGTAGGTGTCGCCCGGCCGCATGGCCGGGCCACGGCGGCGGATGACCTCTTTGACGCTGGTGCCCATGGAGCCCAGGTGGACGGGGATGTGGGGGGCGTTGGCGACCAGGTTGCCGTCCGGGTCGAACAGGGCGCAGGAGAAGTCCAGCCGCTCCTTGATGTTGACGGACTGGGCCGTGGACTCCAGCCGTGCGCCCATCTGCTCGGCGATCGACATGAAGAGGTTGTTGAAGACCTCCAGCAGGACCGGATCGGATTCTGTGCCGAGATCGGAACTCTGCGTAATCGCCGTGCGTTCCACGATCAGATGCCCGTCATCGGTCGCGGCGGCCCGCCAGCCGTCGTCGACGACGGTCGTCGCGCCGGCCTCCGTGATGATCGCGGGGCCGGTGACGGTCTCGCCGGGAGGAAGGGCCTCCCGGCGGTGGAGGGGTACGTCGCGCCAGGCGCCGCCGGTGTGCAGACGGACGGTGCCGGGCGCCTGGGGCCGGCCTTCGTACGGGGCGAGGGCGGAGAGATCGGGGGGTGCGGTGATGCCGGTGGCTTCGACGGAGAGGGCTTCTACGACGACGGGGCGGTCGAGGGTGAAGGAGTACGTGGCGCGATGACGTTCTTCGAAGGCGTGCCTCATGGCGTCCGGCTCGGCCAGCTCGACGGTCAGGGTGGTGTCGGTTCCGTCGTAGCGGAGCTGGGCACGGCGGGTGACCTGGATGCGGTCCTCCGGGACGTCCTCGGCGCGGAGTTCCGCGCGCGCGGCCGCCGCCAGGTCGTCGGCCGCCTCGTGGATGCCGGGCATGGCGTCGGCTTCCAGGGGCGTTTCCACGGAGTGTTCGCGCATGGCCGTGGTGTCCGCGAGGCCGATGCCGAGCGCGGAGAGGAGTCCGGCCATGGGGGGTACGAGGACGGTGCGGATGCCCAGCGAGTCGGCGACCCGGCACGCGTGCTGGCCGCCTGCCCCGCCGAAGGTGGTCAGGGCGTAGCGGGTGACGTCGTGGCCCTTCTGGACGGAGATCCGCTTCACGGCGTTGGCGATGTTGGCGACGGCGATCTGCAGGTAGCCCTCGGCCACCTGCTCCGGGGTGCGGTCATCGCCGGTGCGGGCGTGGATCTCGCGCGCGAGGGCGGTGAAGCGGTCGCGGACGAGGGCGGCGTCCAGCGGCTGGTCCCCGCCGGGTCCGAACACGGCTGGGAAGTGGGCGGGGTGGATGCGGCCGAGCATCACGTTGGCGTCCGTGACGGTGAGCGGGCCGCCGGCGCGGTAGCAGGCGGGGCCGGGGTCGGCGCCGGCCGAGTCGGGGCCGACCCGGTAGCGGGCGCCGTCGAAGTGCAGGACGGAGCCGCCGCCGGCTGCCACGGTGTCGATGTCCAGCATGGGGGCGCGCAGCCGGACACCCGCGATCTGCGTGGTGAAGACGCGCTCGTACTCGCCGGCGAAGTGCGAGACGTCGGTGGAGGTACCGCCCATGTCGAACCCGATGACGCGGTCGAAGCCGGCGCGCTGCGACATGCGGGCCATGCCGACGATCCCGCCGGCCGGTCCGGAGAGGATGGCGTCCTTGCCGCGGAACTGTCCGGCCTCCGTCAGCCCGCCGTTGGACTGCATGAACATCAGCCGTACGTCGCGCAGTTCCTCGGCGATGTGCCGGACGTAGCGGCGCAGCACGGGCGAGAGGTAGGCGTCGACGACGGCGGTGTCCCCGCGCGGGACGAGCTTCATCAGCGGGCTGACCTCGCTGGACAGCGAGATCTGCGGGAATCCGATGCGGGCGGCGAGATCACCGACGGCCCGCTCGTGGCCGGGGTGGAGGTGGCTGTGCAGGCAGACGACGGCGACCGCGCGGATCCCGTCGTCGTACGCCTTCCGGAGCGGCTCGGACAGGGCGTCCAGGTCGGGGGCGCGCAGGACGGTGCCGTCGGCGGCGATGCGTTCGTCGACCTCCACGACCCGTTCGTGGAGCTGCTCGGGCAGTTCGATGCGGCGGGCGAAGATGCGGGGGCGGTTCTGGTAGGCGATGCGCAGGGCGTCGCGATATCCGCGGGTGACGACCAGGAGGGTGCGCTCGCCCTTGCGTTCCAGCAGGGCGTTGGTGGCGACCGTGGTGCCCATGCGGACGGCCTCCACGGGCTCCTGGGAGCCGCCGAGGAGTTCGCGCACACCGGCCACGGCGGCGTCGGCGTACCTGGCCGGGTTGTCGGACAGCAGTTTGTGGGTGAGCAGCCGGCCGTTCGGGCGACGCGCGACGATGTCGGTGAAGGTGCCGCCTCGGTCGACCCAGAACTGCCAGCCAGTCACGTCACTACCCCGCTTCCGCGCCGGTCACAGGGCCCGGAGGCCGTTGATCACGTCGCGCAGAATACTCTCGTCCGGCAGCTCGGCCGGGGGTACCGGACGGTTCACATGGACGAGTTCGGCGTGCACCAGGTCACCGATGAGGACGCGGACCACGCCGATGGGCAGGTCGAGCCCCGCGGCGATTTCGGCGACCGACTGCGGCGTGTCTCGGCAGAGCCCGACGATGTCCACGTGTTCGGGCGACAGGGTCGGGTCCGCTTCCGGGTCGTCCGCTTCCGGCTCCGTGACGACCACCGCGATCAGATCGAGGCGGTGCTGGGCCGCACTGGTGGTGCGGCCGCGCGTCATGGCGTACGGACGGACGACCGGCCCGGCGTCGTCGTCGAACCAGTGTCTTCTTCCCTGACCGTCTCCGCTCATGTCATCCCACTACCCGCCTGCGGACAGATCGGTGCGCGGGGCGGTCCCCAGATGCACGCCGACCCGCTTGACCAGGAGCGTCATCTCGTAGGCGACCTGTCCGACGTCGGAGTCGGCGTCCGAGAGGACGGCGAGACAGCTGCCGTCCCCGGCCGCGGTGACGAAGAGGAAGGCGTCGTCCAGCTCGACCACCGTCTGCCGGACGCTGCCCGCTTCGAAGTGGCGGCCGACGCCCTTGGCGAGGCTGTGGAAGCCGGACGCCACGGCGGCCAGATGCTCGCTGTCCTCCCTGGTCAGGTCCTTGGACACGCCTGTCGGCAGGCCGTCGCCGGACAGGATGACGGCTTTGCGGATGCTGGCGACGCGGTCGACAAGTTCGTCCAGGAGCCAGTTCAGCTCCCCCTTGTTCGTCGCAGTGTGGCCGGTCGCCTTCGGTGCGGTCATCGACCGTCCCCCTTGTTCGTTCCCTGTGCTGTGCCGTTCCGGGGCCCGTCGCCCGCGGCGTTCTCCTCCCGGCCGCGCTGCCAGCCGCGCTGGAGCGAGGCCATCCGGCTGCGGACCTCCTCGGCATCGCGGTCGGCGGGCTGCGCCGCGCTCTCCGCGCGCCGTTCGGTGTCCTGCTTGAGCTGGGGGGCCAGGTTGGCCTGGCGTACCCGCCGGGGCAGCGGTGCGGTGCCCGGCTCCGGGGCCCTGTCACCTGCGGTCGCCGCGCCTCCGCGAGAGGCGGCCGTGTCCCCCGGCCCGCCGGTGCCTGCCGCATCGGGCCGGGTGCGCCTGGGCAGGGCCGGGGCCTCGGGCGTGGCGCCGGTGCCCTCCACCGGGGTGGCCGCACGGTCCTCGGCGGGGTCGGTGAGTCCGGTGGGGCGTCGGGCGGCGCTGCCGCGGCGGCGTGCGGGCAGTGGGGCCAGTCCGTCCGTGTCGGCGCGGCGCGGACCGGCGCCAGGGCCCGGGTCCGGTTCGCCGCGCCGGGAGCGCTGGTCGGGGACGGGTTTGCCGTGCGAGCTGACCAGCTTGGGGGTCTGGCGCCGGGGCAGCGGCAGAACTCCGCGGTCGCCGCTCTCCTCGTGCGGCGGCCGGTGGGCCGCCGGAGCGGCAGCCTGCTCGTCGTCTCCCGGGCCGGACCGGCGGGGGCGGAACAGGCCGCCGCGCTCGCTGTCCTCGTCCCTGAGGGCTCCGGGGAAGTCGTCCAGCGCGTCGAGGTCGACGGGCGCCTCCAGCTCGACCGGGCCGTCCAGCAGGGAGGTCGGCAGGCCGGGCAGCTGCAGCGGTGCCGGGGGCCGGCCGGGGGTACGGCCCACGGCCTGGTCGATGCCCCTCGCCGGGCGTTCGCGGTCGAGTCGGAAGCCGAGGCCGTTGGTGTCCGGGACGTCGTCGGTCAGCAGCGGGTCGGGGATGAACACCACGGCGGTGGTGCCGCCGTACGGCGAGGGCTGGAGGGAGACACGGACGTTCTGGCGCTGGGCCAGGCGGCTCACGACGAACAGGCCGAGCCGGTCGGTGTCGGAGAGCTCGAACTCGGGAGTCTCGGCGAGGCGCAGATTGGCGTCCAGGAGCGCTTCGGCCGTCATGCCGAGACCCCGGTCGTGGATCTCCAGGGTGAAGCCGTTGGCGACCCGCTCGCCGATGACCTGGACGGCGGTGTGCGGTGGCGAGAAGACGGTGGCGTTCTCCAGGAGTTCGGCCACGAGATGGGTGAGGTCGGCGACGGCCGGTCCGGTGACGGCGACCCGCGGCAGGCGCCGGACCTCGATGCGCTCGTAGTCCTCGACCTCGGCGACGGCGGCACGGACGATGTCCATCAGCTGCACGGGCCGGCGCCACTGCCGGGAGGGGGCGGCACCGGAGAGGATCACCAGGCCCTCGGCGTGCCGGCGCATCCGGGTGGTGAGGTGGTCCAGGCGGAACAGGTCGGCGAGTTCGTCGGTGTCCTCGGTCCGGCGCTCCATGCTGTCGAGCAGGGTGAGCTGCTTGTGCAACAGGACCTGGCTGCGGCGGGCGAGGTTGACGAAGACGTCGGAGACGCCGGCCCGCAGTTCGGCCTGTTTGACGGCGGCCTCCACAGCCGCGCGCTGGAGGGTGTTCAGGGCCTGGCCGACCTCGCCGATCTCGTTCTTGTCGTACTCCAGGCGCGGTACTTCGGTCTCGACGTCGACCTGTTCCCCCGTGGACAGCCGCCGCATCACGCTGGGCAGCCGGACACCGGAGGCCTCGTGCGCCTCCAGGCGCAGCTGGCGCAGGTCACGGATGAGGGCGCGGCCGACCCGGACGGAGAGGATCACGGAGACCAGGAGCGCGACGAGTCCGAGGAGGCCCGTGAGGGCCGCCTGCATGATGACGCCCATGGCCACGGGGCGCGTGCGGTCCTGGAAGCGGTCGCCCACCTGGTCGTCCAGGGTGCCGAGTCCGTCCAGGACGGTGGCCGCCGCGGAGTCCCAGCTCTTCTCGGAGACACCGCGGGGGGTCCCGGACTCCGTGGCGATGGCGGTGCGTTCGGCCACCCGCAGCGGGGCCGTGGTGGCGCTGTTCCAGAAGCGTTCGTAGCGCTCGCGCTCCCTGGCGGGCAGCAGCGGGAGGCTGATGTCGTACAGGAGCGCGCGCTGGGCGGCGAGGTCGGAGATGTCGCGGGTCTCGTCGCGGGTGAGCCGGCCGACGACCAGTGAGGAGCTGAGCAGCGCGTCCTCACGGGAGAGCAGTTCGCGGGCGCGGGTGATGTTGACCAGGGCGCGGGCCTGCTTGTCGACCTCGACGTCGTCGATGCCGTCGAGGGAGGCGAGCAGGGAGTAGCAGGGGTCGACGAGGCGGTTGTACAGGTCGAGGGCCTGGGCGCGGTTGACGGTGCCCTCCTCGACGCTGCGGCGCAGGGAGTCGAGGCCGCCGAGGGCGTCCAGGGCGGCCGTCAGGTGTTCGCTGTCGTCCGCGTCCATGCCGGACCGGAGGTCATGGTCCCGGGCGTTCTTGCGGATCGTGGCGATCGCCCGGTCGGTGGCGGTGCGCGTGCGGTGCAGTTCCGTGAGGGCCTGGGAGGCCCGCGGGTCGGCGAGGTAGACGAGACTCTGGCGGCGTTCCCGCTGCAGGACACGGGCGGTGTCCTCGATGGGGTGGCCGATGCCGTCGACGACCTCGGCCACGCTGAACAGCCGGGTCACTTCGCGGCCCGTGAGTACCGTGGCGAAGCCCCAGACTGCGGTCAAGGACACCAGCGGCACGAGAAGCAGCGCCACGATCTTCCGGCGGATCGACTTCCCGCGAAAGCGCATGGCCTCCCCTAGTTCGCCCCCCACCGGTCGGGGGTGCTCATGTCCGTCAACAAACGGCGCGAGCCTACTACCGCCTTACAGATAACTCGAAGACATGTCCGGAGGGTGAACTTCCGCACCGGGGGCGAGAGATGGCGAGTTGTCCGGGCATTGCGGGAGATTGCCACCGCGATCCGGAGACCCTTGCCCGGCCGGGGGCGGTGTGACAGGCGGGCGGTTGGCCGGATTTTTTCGACGACCGGGAATCTTTGCGTGCTCTCGTTCGTCCTTGTCTATGGGAATTGGGGGCGGAATGGGCCACAGGAGCCGTATCCCGCACCCCGGCGGCGTAAAACAGCGCAAGCCGGGCAGCCACTGGGGAGTCGGGGTCTTCGGACGCCGGGGGCGAGCGGTCTGCTGGCGGTGGGGAGTGACACGGTGATGGGCACGGCGGAGCGGCATAAGGCACCCGAGGAGAGCGTGGCGGAGCGCTCGCGGGCTCGATGGGGGCAGAAGGCGCCGGAGCACGGCGTTCCGGCGCCCCGGCGTGCCGGACAGCCCGCGGGCGACGAACAGCGGCAGAGCTACCGGATGTTGTGGATCGAGGAGCCCGCACGACGGCACCCGATGCCCGATCCGGTGCGTACGGCAGCGGTGCGCGCGGTCCTCGTCATGGCGGTGACGCTGATCCAGGCGATGGTGGCGTTCCTGTGCGCGATGGCGGGCGCCTGGCTGGCGTTCCCGATGGTGATCAGCAGTGTGGCGAGCACGGTGGTGGCCACCTGGGCAGTGGTCGACGTGTGGGTGACCCGCCAGGTGTGGAACCAGCGCAACGGCGTGGTGTCACAGCCGAGCAGCACGGCCCGGGCCCTCCGGCGGGAGCGGCGGGCCCGCCGCCGTCAGGAGCGGTCGAACCTGCGCGAACAGGAACGGATACGCCGCCGGGGCGGCGCCGGACAGCTGTCGCACTCCTGACCCAGGACGGACATCGCGGACCACCGTGTCGGCCGGCACGGTCGCCTGCCGACACGGCGGCACCGGCGAACACGGCGACCCGGTCGGGACGGACACCGGGTCGCTCACAGCGCGGGGTACTCACCGTGCGGGGCACTCACAGTGCGGGCGGTTCACGACACGGGCCGCCCGAAGCCCAGGAGTTCACAGCTCGGCCGGCGCCACCACCCGCGGCACGTCGCTCACCGGCACGTCCGGCCACGACGGCTGTTCCTGCCGCGCCCCCTCCGACCGCCGCTCCTGCGACCGCCGTTCCTCCGACCGCCGTTCCGGCATCTGCTGTTCCGCCGCCTGCTGTTCCTCCCGCTGGAGTTCGCGCCGGGCCCGCGTGAACGCGCGGGGCCGGTCCACTCCGAGCAGGGCGACGGTGCGGCCGTCCCGTTGATAGCGGGCGAGGAAGCCGGACTCATCAGGCATACCGGTATCGGTGATCTCGCCCTCGGTGACGTGGACGGTGTCGCCCTCGCGGTACCGGCCCGCGAACTGGATCCGGGAGTCGTACTGGTCGGACCAGAAGTACGGCACCGACCGGGCCGTCGCGAGGGTGCGGCCGGCGAGCAGGTTGGTCACGGCGACGCGGGGTTGCTCGGTGGCGGAGGTCCAGTGCTCGGCACGGATGCCGCCGACCCGGGCGACGTCGCCCACCGCGACCACTTGGGGCAGGGCCGTCACGCAGCCGACGTCGCACAGCACGCCGTCGTGCAGGGCGAGGGGCGAGTCCTCCAGCCACGCGGTGCGCGGGACGGCGCCGATGCCGACGATCACGACATCGGCGGGCAGGGTGCGGCCGTCGGAGAGGTCGACGGCGGTGACGCGGGAGGTGCCGCGGAGTGCGACCACGCCGGTGGCGGTGGCCAGCTCCACGCCGCCGCGGCGGTGCAGCCCGGCGCACACCGCGGCCATCTCGGCGCCCAGTTGGGGCACGAGCGGCAGCGGTGCGGCCTCGACCACCGTGACCGCGTGGCCGAGCCGGGCACACGAGGAGGCGGTCTCGGCGCCGATGAAACCGCCGCCGATGACGACGACCCGGCGGGGTCCCCGGGCGAGGTGGGCACGCAGGGCGCGGGCGTCGTCCAGGGTGCGCAGGGTGTGGACGCCGGTGAGGCTCTCGCCCGGGAGCCGGCGGGCGGCGGCGCCGGTGGCGATGACGACGCCGTCGGTGGACACCGTACGGCCGTCGCCGAGGTGGACGGTGCGGCCAGCGGTGTCGAGTCGGCGGGCGGGGACGCCGAGGAGCCATTCGGCTTCGAGTCCGGCGGTCTCGTCGGCGTCGGTGAGGGCCAGCCGGTTCTCGTCGGTGCGGCCGGTCAGGAAGTCCTTGGAGAGAGGAGGGCGGTCGTAGGGGTGATGGGCTTCCTCGCCGACGATCACCAGTCGGCCGTCGAAGCCCTGGGCGCGCAGCTCACGGGCGGCGTAGAGACCGGAGAGAGAGGCGCCGACGATGGTCACGGTCCGCATAGGGCACGGCTCCTGGCAGCGGTGGCGGGGCGATGGGGGCGAGCCGGTGCCGCGCCGGGTGGACGGCCGAGGCGAGCGGAGCCGGGGGGCCGGTGCCGGGCGGTGTTCATGCGGCCGTGCCCTCCTCCGCCCCGAGATGGACGTGTACGACGCCGTCGTCCACGGTGACGCGATGGGTGCGCACGGGGCGCCGGGCCGGCAGGCAGGTCGGCTCGCCGGTGCGCAGGTCGAAGGAGGCCGCGTGCAGCGGGCACTCGACCAGGCAGCCCTCCAGCCAGCCCTCGGAGAGGGACGCGTCCTGGTGGGTGCAGGTGTCGTCGATGGCGTACAGCTCACCGCCCTCGGTGCGGAACACGGCGATCGGCGGCGTGGTCGCGACGCGGACGGACTCGCCCTCGGGGAGGTCTTCGAGGCGGCAGACGGGAATCACGGGCCCCCCTCTCGGTCCCGGGACGCTCGGTCCGGGACCTGCTCGGTGCAGGCGTCAGGGATGCCGCCGGGAGCCCGGAACCGGCGTCGGTCCGGTGCGGTGCAGCGGCAAGGGAGTGGTGGACCGTCATCGGTCCGGGTGGTCCGGCACCCTTCCTGGATCCGGACACTTCGGTAACATGATGTTTCGCATGGCGCACGATCCAGCGCTATGCGCAACAGAATCCGGGCGGGGCGACCGTCGCGTCAAGGGCTTCCCGCAGATGCGGCCCGAACCGGGCCGTCAGGTGGTGAGAGTTGAGCCATGACCCGCACGCAGAAGCAGTCTGACCCCGGCGAGGAGACCACGGCGGGCCCAGGGCCCTCGGAGAGGCGGAACGGTCGCGGAGCGGCCAGTGCGGTGCAGTCGGTGGACCGCGCCGTGAGCGTGCTGGAGATCCTCGCGCGGCA
Organism: Streptomyces sp. NPDC015171; assembly: GCF_043079545.1. Lineage (NCBI taxonomy): Bacteria > Bacillati > Actinomycetota > Actinomycetes > Kitasatosporales > Streptomycetaceae > Streptomyces > Streptomyces sp. NPDC015171. Next base: position 450,597 of record NZ_JBIBUO010000006.1, on the reverse strand, counting down.
CGGCGAGGCGGGCGTCACCGAGATCGCCGAGGAACTGGACGTCCACAAGTCCACGGCGTTCCGGCTGCTCGGTGTCCTGGAGAACCGCGGCCTGGTGGCGCAGGCCAAGGACCGGGGGAAGTACTACCTGGGAGCCGGCGTACTGCGCCTGGCGGGGGCGGCGGCAGTTCGTCTCGACATCTCCCAGGAGGGCGTCCCGATCTGCCGGGAGGTCGCCGACGAGCTGGGCGAGACGGTCAACATCGCCGTGCTCGACGACGACGCCGCGGTCAACATCATGCAGGCCCGCGGTACCGCGTCCGTGACCGCGCAGAACTGGCTGGGCAGACGCACCCCGCTGCACGCCACCTCCAGCGGCAAGGTGCTGCTCGCGCACATGCCGCCGACTCTGCGCGAGGGTCTGCTGGCCAGGTCGCTGCCGCGGTTCACGGACCGTACGATCACCGGCGCCGGGATGCTGCGCGCCGAGCTCGAGGCCGTGGTCGGGCAGGGGTACGGCGTCACGATCGAGGAACTGGAGCTGGGGCTCGCCGCCGTGGCGGCGCCGGTGCGCTCGCACGACGGCAAGGTGATCGCGGCGATCAGTGTCTCGGGGCCGGTCTACCGGCTCAACGCCGACCGGCTGCCGGAGGTGGCCAAGCGGACGGTCGCGGCGGGCGCCGAGCTGTCCCGGCGCATGGGATACGGCTTCTGACCGAAGCCGGGCCCACGGCCTCCGCGCGGAGGAGCCTGAAGCGGGGCCGCCGCCCTAGGGGGCCTGCCCCACGGCCTGCGACCGGGAAGGCCGAGCCCGCGGCTTCCGGCTGAGACCGGGCGACGGCATCCGCCCGGGACCAGGCCAGCCAGAGCAACGAGACCAGGCCTGAGCATGCGCCCGAGACCGGGCCGGGGCATCTGTCCAGGGGCCGGACCCCAGGACGTGCGCCCGACGGCGGGCCCGGGCCCTCCCTGCACCCGAGAGCAGCCGCCGGAGCGGGACCGCACCCCCGGCCCGGCGCCCCCGCCCGACCAGGCCCCGCCCCCGTCCCCCCACCCCTGGCAGCTCGGCCGCGCGGCGCGCTGGCGAGGCCAGGTGGCGGAGCGCGATGGCGGCGCGCACTGGCGGGGCCCGGTGGCAGGGCCTGGCCGCGCGGCGCGGTGGCTAGGAGGGCGAGGGGGGCGAGGGGGCGGCCCTCCGCCCGCCGGCCGACCCCGCAGCACCGGATCCTCCCGGTCCCCGCGCCCTCGTGTGTCCGAGAGATTTCGTCCCGCAGATTCCTTTTGCCAAGGGTTAACGCGCACCTCTTGACGGCTCCGTGACGCCGTTCTCAGTATGTTCCCCATCGCGCAACCCATCGTGCAATGCGCAACAGCAGAGGAGCCTGTCGTGCCACACGAGGTCCGTGCCGTAGTCGCAGTGAAGAAGGGCGCACCCGTGGAGGTGCGGACGATCGTCGTCCCCGATCCGGGACCCGGTGAGGTGCTCGTCGGCGTGCAGGCCTGCGGGGTGTGCCACACGGATCTCCACTACCGGCAGGGCGCGATCACCGACGACTTCCCGTTCCTGCTGGGCCACGAGGCCGCCGGGACGATCGAGGCGGTCGGCCCGGGGGTCGATGACCTGAAGCCCGGCGACTACGTCGTACTGGCCTGGCGGGCACCGTGCGGCAGTTGCCGGTCCTGCCGGCGTGGCCGGCCCTGGTACTGCTTCGACTCCCGCAACGCCCGACAGCCCATGACACTGCTGGACGGCACTCCGCTCACCAACGCCCTGGGCATCGGTGCCTTCGCCGAGAAGACGCTGGTCGCGGCCGGCCAGGCGGTGAAGATCGACCCGGCGGCGCGGCCCGAGGCGGCCGGTCTCATCGGCTGCGGGGTGATGGCCGGCTACGGCGCCGCGGTCAACACCGGCAAGGTCGGCCGCGGAGACTCGGTCGCGGTCATCGGCTGCGGAGGCGTCGGCGACGCGGCCATCGCGGGCGCCTGCCTGAACGGCGCCATGAAGGTCATCGCCGTGGACATCGACGACAAGAAGCTGGACCTGGCGGAGAAGTTCGGCGCCACGCACACCGTCAACTCCCGGGGCACCGACCCGGTCGAGGCGGTGCGGGAGCTGACCGGCGGTCACGGGGTGGACATCGCGATCGACGCGGTGGGCCGCCCCGAAACGTTCCTGCAAGCCTTCTCCATGCGCGACCACGCGGGCCTGCTGGTCCAGGTCGGTGTCCCCGCACCCGAGATGAAGGTCGAGCTCCCGCTGATCGACGTCTTCTCGCGCGGCGGCGCGATCAAGTCCTCCTGGTACGGCGACTGCCTGCCGAGCCGGGACTTCCCGTTCCTGATCGACCAGTACCTCTACGGCCTGCTCGATCTCAACGCGTTCGTGTCCGAGACGATCGCCCTCGACCAGGTGGAGGAGGCGTTCGGCAAGATGCACCGCGGCGAGGTGCTGCGCTCGGTGGTGGTCCTGTGAGCGTGCGCGGGACCGTACGCGTCGAACGGGTCGTCACCTCCGGCACCTTCAGTCCGGACGGTCAGGCGTCCGACGTCGACACCAACGTCTGGCTGGTCGGCGACGACGAGGAGGTACTGGTGGTCGACGCCGCGCACGACGCCGGGGCGATCCATCGCGCCCTCGCGGGCCGCCGGGTCACCGCCGTGGTCTGCACCCACGCCCACGACGACCACATCGACGCGGCGCCCGCGCTCTCCGCCCTCACCGGCGCCCCCGTCCTGCTCCATCCCGCCGACCACGACCTGTGGTCCCGTACCCACCCGGCCCGCACACCGGACGGCGACCTGTCCGACGGCCGCGTCCTCACGGTGGCCGGCATCGAACTCCAGGTCGTCCACACCCCCGGCCGCACCCGGGGCAGCTGCTGCCTGTACGCCCCGTTCCTCGACGCCGTCTTCACCGGCGACACCCTTTTCCACGGCGGCCCGGGAGCCACCGGCCGCTCCTGCTCCGACCGCCCGGCGATCATGACGTCGCTGCGCACCCGGCTGCTGACCCTGCCGGGCACCACCGTCGTCCACACCGGCCACGGTCAGGACACCACGATCGCCGCCGAGCGGCCGAACGTCCCCGCCGCCTGAGCGACTCCCCCGCACCCGCCATCCCCGCCACCACAAGGAGGGGCATGTCCAGCACACCCGAAGACCAGCCCCGAACACCGGCGAGCGGGCCTCAGGGCCCCCGCGTCGTCGTCATCGGCGCCGGCATCGTCGGCTGCTCCCTCGCCGACGAGCTGACCGCCCGCGGCTGGACGGACGTCACCGTTCTCGAACAGGGCCCCCTGCCCGCCCCCGGCGGCTCCACCTCGCACGCCCCCGGTCTCGTCTTCCAGACCAGTCCGTCCAAGACCCTCACGGAGTTCGCCCGGTACACCGTCGCGAAGTTCCGCTCCCTGGAAGCCGACGGAGTGCGCTGCTTCGACCAGGTCGGCGGCCTGGAACTCGCGACCACCCCCGAGCGCCTGGCCGAACTGCACCGCAGGGCCGGCTTCGCGGCATCCTGGGGCATCCGGGGCGAGATCGTGAGCACGGCACGCTGCAAGGAACTCTGGCCGCTGCTGGACGAGTCGGTCGTCCTCGGCGGCTTCCACACCCCGGACGACGGCCTCGCACGGGCCCTTCTCGCGGCCCGCGCCCAGCTGGAGCGCGCCGGCGCGCGCGGCGCCCGCTTCCTTGACCGGCACACGGTCACCGGCATCGAGCAGCGGGACGGCCGGGTCGCCGCGGTCGTCACCGACCGGGGCGTCTTCCCGGCCGACCACATCGTGTCGGCAGCCGGATTCTGGGGGCCGGTGATCGGCCGTATGGCCGGTGTCGACGTACCCCTCCAGCCCCTCGCGCACCAGTACGCCACGACCGGTCCGCTGCCCGTGCTGAGCGGCGCAGGCGCCGAGGCCACGCGGCCCATCCTCCGCTTCCAGGACCGTGACCTGTACTTCCGCGAGCACACCGACCGCATCGGGATCGGCTCGTACGCGCACCGGCCGCTGCCGGTGGATCCGTTCGCGGTCCCGGCGTACGACGCGGCGCGCGCCCAGGACATGGCGATGCCGTCCTCGTACCCGTTCACCGCCGAGGACTGGGCACCGAGCTGGGAGGACTGCCGGCGGCTGCTGCCCGCGCTGCGGGAGTCCGCGATCGAGACCGGGTTCAACGGGGTCTTCTCCTTCACGCCGGACGGTATGCCGGTGCTCGGGGAGGCGCGGCGGCTTCGGGGCTTCTGGCTGGCCGAGGCGGTCTGGGTGACCCACTCGGCCGGGGTGGCCAAGGCGGTCGCCGAGTGGATGGTGGACGGGCGGCCGGCCGTCGACGTGCACGAGTGCGACCTCACCCGGTTCGAGGAGGCGCAGCGTTCACCGTCGTACGTCCGTGAACGCGGTTCACGGCAGTTCGTCGAGGTGTACGACGTCCTGCACCCCCTGCAGCCCATGGAACAGCCGCGTCCGCTGCGGGTCAGCCCCTTCTACGCCCGTCAGCAGCAGCTCGGCGCGTTCTTCCTGGAGGGCACCGGCTGGGAGCGCCCGCACTGGTACGAGGCGAACGCCCCGCTGGTTGCGGACCTCGGTGACCTGCCCGCGCGCGACGCCTGGTCCGCCCGCTACTGGTCCCCCGTGGCCGCCGCCGAGGCGAAGGCCACCCGGGAGAGGGTCGCCCTGTACGACATGACCCCGCTGCGCCGCCTGGAGGTGACCGGCCCCGGCGCCCTCGCCTTCCTCGACCGCATGACCAGCAACAACCTCCGCAAGAAGCCCGGCGCGGTCACCTACACCCTCCTTCTGGACGAGACCGGAGGCATTCGCTCCGATCTCACGGTCGCGCGCCTCGCCCCGGACCGCTTCCAGGTGGGCGCCAACTCCCCCGCCGACCTCGACTGGCTGCTCCGCCACGCGCCCGCCGACGCCGGGGTGCGCGACATCACCTCCGGCACCTGCTGCATCGGCGTCTGGGGGCCGCTCGCCCGGGCTCTCGTCCAGCCCCTGACCGGCGACGACTTCTCCCACGACGGCTTCGGCTACTTCCGGGCGAAGCAGACGTATCTCGGGCATGTGCCGGTGACGGCGATGCGGCTGAGCTATGTCGGCGAGCTGGGCTGGGAGCTGTACACCAGCGCCGACCTGGGGCTCAGGCTCTGGGACACGCTGTGGGAGGCCGGGCAGGACCTCGGTGTGGTCGCCGCGGGCCGCTCCGCCTTCAACTCCCTGCGGCTGGAGAAGGGCTACCGGGCCTGGGGCACCGACATGACCGACGAGCACACGCCGTTCGAGGCGGGCCTCGGCTTCGCGGTCCGCATGGACAAGGCGGACTTCGTCGGCAGGGCGGCGCTCGGGCGGGCCGCCGGACCCGCGCGCCGGCTCACCCCGCTGCTCCTGGACGACCCCGCCGACGTGGTCCTCGGCAAGGAGCCCGTCCATGTCGGCGGCGCCCCGGCCGGCTACGTGACCAGCGCGTCGTACGGCTACACACTGGGCCGCTGTGTCGCCTACGCCTGGCTGCCCGCCGGTCTCGCCACCGGTACCGGCGTGCACATCGAGTACTTCGGCGAGAAGATCCCGGCCACGGTCGCCGACGAGCCGCTGTTCGACCCCGAGATGACCCGTATCCGTCGCTAGGAGGCGCCCGTGTCACCGTCTTACGACGTCATCGTCATCGGACTCGGCGGTATGGGCAGCGCCGCCGCCCACCATCTGTCCGCACGCGGCGCCCGGGTCCTCGGCCTGGAGAAGTTCGGTCCGGTGCACAGCCGCGGCTCCAGCCACGGCGGTTCGCGCGTCACCCGGCAGTCGTACTTCGAGGACCCCGCGTACGTGCCGCTGCTGCTGCGCGCCTACGAGCTGTACGAGGACCTGGAGCGGGCCACCGGCCGCGCCGTCGCGACCCTCTGCGGCGGTGTGATGATCGGCCCGGAACGGTCGCGGACCGTCTCCGGCGCCCTGCGCTCGGCTACCGAGTGGGATCTGCCCCACGAGATGCTGGACGCGAAGGAGATCCGCCGCCGCTTCCCCACGCTCAGCCCGCGCGACGACGAAGTCGCCCTGTACGAGGCGAAGGCGGGCCTGGTCCGTCCCGAGAACATGGTCGCCGCGCACCTCCAGCTGGCCACCCGGCAGGGCGCGCAGCTGCAGTTCGAGGAGCCGATGCTGCGCTGGGAGCCGTACCGGGACGGAGTGCGTGTCCATACGGCCGAGAACACCTACACGGCCGGCCGGCTGGTGATCTGCCCCGGTGCCTGGGCGCCGCGGCTGCTCACCGACCTCGGGGTGCCGTTCACCATCGAACGGCAGGTCATGTACTGGTTCCAGCCGAAGGGCGGCACCGGGCCGTTCCGGCCGGAGAACCATCCGATCTACGTCTGGGAGGACGCGGCAGGCGTCCAGGTCTACGGCTTCCCGGCCATCGACGGCCCCGAGCTGGGCGCCAAGGTCGCCTTCTTCCGCAAGGGGCAGGTGACGACCCCGGAGACCATCGACCGCACGGTGCACGAGGAGGAGATCCGGGCCATGGCGGACCACATGTCCCGCTGCGTCCCGGACCTGCCCGGCACCTTCCTCAAGGCCGCCACCTGCATGTACTCCAACACCCCCGACGAGCACTTCGTGATCGCCCGGCATCCCGCGCACCCGGACTCGGTGAGCGTGGCCTGCGGATTCTCCGGGCACGGTTTCAAGTTCGTGCCGGTCGTCGGCGAGATCCTGGCCGACCTGGCGCTGACCGGTTCCACCGCGCATCCCATCGGCCTGTTCGACCCCGCCCGCCTCGCCGCCGCGTCCGCCCGAGGAGCCCGCCCGTGACGACGAACCCGATCTCCCCGAGCCGGCTCACCCCGAGCCTGATCGCCACACTGCCGGGCCCGTACTACACCGACCCGGACATCTTCCGGCGCGAGCAGGAGCTGCTGTTCGAGTCCCTGTGGTTCTGCGCCGTGCGCAGCGCGGACCTGGACCGGCCGGGCGCCTTCCGCACGGTCCAGGTCGGCCGCGAGAACGTCCTCGTCACCCGGACCCGCTCCGGCGAGCTGCGTGCCTTCCTCAATGTGTGCCGGCACCGGGGGGCGCGGCTGTGCACCGAGACGTCCGGTCAGGTGCGGCGCAGTCTGCAGTGCCCGTACCACGCATGGACGTACGACCTTGACGGCAGATTGATCGCCGCGCCCAACTTGATCAAGATGCCCGACGTTGATCGGGTCGAGTACGGGTTGATCAAGGTGTCTCTGCGCGAGTGGCTGGGCTACGCCTGGGTGTGCCTCGCCGCCGAACCGCCCTCCTTCGAGGACACGGTGATGTACGCGGCCGTGGAGCGGCTCGGCGACGCGGCCGCCCTCGAGCGCTACGGCACCGAGCGGCTGGCCCTCGGCAGACGCGTCACCTACGACGTACGGGCCAACTGGAAACTGATCGTCGAGAACTTCATGGAGTGCTATCACTGCGCGACGATCCACCCCGAACTCATCGAGGTGCTCCCGGAGTTCGCCGACGGGTACGCGGCCCAGTACTACGTCGGCCACGGCACGGAGTTCGGCACGGAGATCAGCGGGTTCACCGTGGACGGCAGCGCGGGTTTCGCCAAGCTCCCCGAGGTCGGTGCCGACCAGGACCGCCGCTACTACGCGATCACGATCAAGCCGACCGTGTTCGTCAACCTCGTCCCCGACCACGTGATCGTGCACCGCATGTTCCCGCTGGCCGAGGACCGCACGGTGGTGGAGTGCGACTGGCTGTACGCGCCGGAGGTGGTGGCCTCGGACGCCGACCTGTCGAAGTCCGTCGAGCTGTTCCACCGCGTCAACGTCCAGGACTTCGACGCGTGCGAGCGCACCCAGCCGGGGATGTCCTCGCGCGCGTACCGCGGCGGCGGGGTGCTGGTGCCGAACGAGCACCACATCGGCCTCTTCCACGAGTGGCTGCTGACCCGGCTGGGGGACGCCCGTGCCTGACCTGTTCATCGACGGCACCTGGCGGGGCGCGCTGGACGGGCGCACCCGGGAGATCCGCTGCCCCGCCGACGGCTCCCTGGTCGGAGTCGTGGACGAGGCCGGCGGAAAGGACACGGCGGAGGCCGTCGCCGCGGCCCGCCGCGCCTTCGACACCGGCCCCTGGCCGGGCGTACCGGCCGCCGAGCGAGGTGACCTGCTCCTGCGGGTCGCCGGCCTGCTCGCCCGGGACAAGGACGCCCTGGCCCGCGCCGAGTCCCTGGACACGGGCAAGCGGCTGGTGGAGAGCGCGTACGACATCGACGATGTCGTCAACTGCTTCCGCTACTTCGGGCGGCTGGTCGCGAGCGAGACCGGGCGGGTGATCGACACCGGGCGGACCGACGTCGACAGCCGGGTGGTGTACGAACCCGTCGGCGTCTGCGCCCTGATCACGCCCTGGAACTACCCCCTGCTGCAGACCGCGTGGAAAGTCGCCCCGGCGCTGGCGGCCGGCAACACCTTCGTGCTGAAGCCCAGCGAGCTGACCCCGCACACCGCGATCCACCTGGTCAGGCTGCTGGCGGAGGCGGGGCTCCCGCCGGGTGCGGCCAACCTGGTGCTGGGCGCCGGACCGGAGGCGGGCGCCCCGCTCGGCGACCATCCGGACGTCGACCTGGTCTCCTTCACCGGGGGGCTGCGGACCGGCCGCCGGCTGATGGCCGCCGCGGCCGGCACGGTGAAGCGGGTCGCGCTCGAACTCGGCGGGAAGAACCCGAACATCGTGTTCGCGGACGCGGACTGGGCGGCGGCCGTCGACATGGCGCTGACGGCCGTGTTCCTGCACTCCGGGCAGGTCTGCTCGGCCGGGGCCCGGCTGCTGGTCGAGGACGCGCTGCACGACCGGTTCGTGGACGAGGTCGTACGGCGGGCCGAGCGGATCCGCCTGGGCGGCCCGTTCGACGAGCGGGCGCAGACCGGGCCGCTGATCTCGGAGGCGCACCGGGCCAAGGTGGAGGCGTACGTGGCGCGGGGGCTCGCGGAGGGCGCGGTGCTGCGCTGCGGCGGCGCCCGGCCCGCCGGTCCCGGTCACGACAAGGGCTTCTTCTATCCGCCGACCGTCCTGGACGGGTGCACGAGCCGGATGTCGGTCGTCCGGGAGGAGTCCTTCGGGCCGGTGCTGACCGTCGAACGGTTCACCACCGAGGAGGAGGCCGTCCGGCTCGCGAACGACACGGTCTACGGGCTCGCGGGCGCCGTGTGGACCGGTGACGAGGCCAGGGCGGCGCGGGTCGCGGGACGGCTGCGGCTCGGCACGGTCTGGATCAACGACTACCACCCGTACGTGCCGCAGGCCGAGTGGGGTGGTTACAAGCAGTCCGGGTTCGGCCGCGAACTCGGACCGGCGGGGCTCGCCGAGTACCGCGAGACCAAACACGTCTGGCGCAACACCGCGCCGGCACCGCAGGGCTGGTTCGACTGACAGCCAGAGGAGTCCGCTGATGACGACCACCGAGCAATCGCCAGGCCCCCACCATCACGACGACACCGAGCTCGCCGAGTTCGGCTACCGTCCCGAACTCAAGCGCACCCTCGGCAACTTCCACACCTTCGCCGCCGGGATCAGCTACATCTCCATCCTCACCGGCACCTTCCAGCTGTTCTACTTCGGCTACGGCAGCGGCGGGCCGGCCTACTGGTGGTCGTGGCCGATGGTGTTCGCCGGACAGTTCATGGTGGCCCTCTGCTTCGCCGAGCTGGCCGCCCGCTATCCGGTGGCCGGCTCGGTCTACAACTGGTCGAAGAGGGTGGGCAATCCGCATCTCGGCTGGCTCGCCGGGTGGATGATGTTGATCGCGTCCATCGTGTCCATCGCGGCGGTCGCGCTGGCCTATCAGCTGACGCTGCCGCAGATCTCCTCCGTGTTCCAGTTCGTCGGGGACGGCACGGGTACGTACGACGTGGCGACCAACGCGGTCATCCTGGCGGCCGTGTTGATTCTCTTCACGACGCTGGTCAATGCGTTCGGCGTCAAGCTGATGGCGACGATCAACACGGCCGGCGTCTTCATCGAGTTGATCGCGACCGTTGTATTGATCATCCTTTTCGCCGTCCATATCACCCGGGGTCCTCAAGTAGTCGTACAGACGAACCACACCGGAGCCGGATACTCGACGGGGTATCTCGGTGCCTTCCTGGTGGCCTCGCTGGCGTCCGCGTACGTCATGTACGGCTTCGACACCGCCGCCTCGCTCGGCGAGGAGTCCCTGGACCCGTCCCGCAACGCCCCGCGCGCGATCATCCGCGCGATCGTCGCCTCCTTCGTCCTGGGCGGCCTGGTGCTCCTGCTGGCGCTGATGAGCGTCTCCAGCCTGAAGGGCGACAAGCTGTCCACGGACGGCCTCCAGTACGTGGTGCTCGACGTGCTCGGCCCGACGGCCGGCAAGGCGATGCTGTGGTGCGTGCTGATCGCGGTCACGGTCTGCGCGCTGGCCGTGCACACCGCGGCGATCCGGCTGGCGTTCGCCATGGCACGGGACAACAACCTGCCCGCGTCCTCGCTGATGGCCCGGGTCAGCCCCCGTTTCAAGACCCCGGTGCTGCCTGCCGTGATCATCGGTGTGCTGGCGCTGGCGATCCTCGTGGTCAACATCCGTCAGCCGCAGATCGTCACGGTCGTCACCAGCATCGGCATCGTCATGATCTACCTCGCCTATCTGGGCGTCACCGCGCCGATGCTGGTGGCCCGGCTGCGCGGCCGGTGGCAGCCGGCGGGCGAGGGCAGGTTCTCGCTGGGCCGCTGGGGGCTGTTCGTCAACATCGGCGCGGTGGTGTGGGGCGCCGCGATGACGGTCAACCTGATCTGGCCGCGCGCAGCCGTCTACAACGCGTCCGCTCCGTACCACTGGTACCTGCGCTGGGGCGCGGTCCTCTTCGTCGCGGTGATCGCGGGCGGCGGCTTCGCCTACTACTGGTTCGTCCAGCGACACCGCACCGGCGTGCTCGCCGAACACCGGCTGGAGGCCGCGCCCGCCGCTCCGCCCGCTCCCTTCGCCGGCCCGGGCGCCGACTGATTCCGCCAGATCCCGGCTGACCAGGAGGTCATATGAGCATCGATGCGTTCGACTACGTCGTGGTCGGCGGCGGCACCGCCGGCAATGTCGTGGCCGCCCGGCTCTCCGAGGACCCCTCGGTGACGGTGTGCGTGCTGGAGGCGGGACCCAGCGACGTCGGCGACGACGACGTCCTCAGGCTGGAGCGCTGGATGGGGCTGCTGGAGTCCGGATACGACTGGGACTACCCGGTCGAGCCGCAGGCCGCCGGCAACAGTTTTATGCGGCACGCGCGCGCGAAGGTGCTCGGCGGCTGCTCCTCGCACAACTCCTGTATCGCCTTCTGGGCGCCGGCGGAGGACCTGGACGACTGGGCGGCCAGGGGGTGCGCGGGCTGGAGCGCGGCCGATCTGTTCCCGTTGTACCGGCGGGTGGAGAACAACGACGCGCCCGGCGACCACCACGGCCGCACCGGCCCGGTGCGGCTGCGCACGCTGAAGGGCGGGGACCCGTGCGGCGCCGCCCTGCTGGAGGCGTGCGCGCAGGCCGGCATACCGACGGTCCCGTTCAACACCGGGCGGACGGTGGTGCGCGGGGCCAACTGGTTCCAGATCAACTCCGACGAGCACAACATCCGCCAGTCCTCCTCCGTGGCCTATCTCCACCCCGTCCTGGGCAAGCGCCCGAATCTGGACGTCAGGACCGGGGTGCGGGCCAAGAAGCTGGTGCTGGAGGGCCGGCGCTGCGTGGGCGCCGAGTACCTGGACCCCGACCTGGTGCACACGCGCACGGTACGGGCCCGGCGCGAGGTGATCGTCTCGTGCGGCTCGATCGACTCGCCGAAGCTGCTGATGCTGTCCGGCATCGGCCCGGCCGGGCGGCTGCGCGAGGTCGGCGTCGAGGTGGTGACCGACTCCCCCGGCGTCGGCGAGAACCTCCAGGACCACCCCGAGGGCGTGATCATGTGGGAGGCCAGGCAGCCGATGCCCACCACGTCCAGCCAGTGGTGGGAGGCGGGCATCTTCTACGGCACCGAGCCCGGCCTGGACCGGCCCGACCTGATGTTCCACTACGGATCCGTGCCGTTCGACATGAACACCGCGCGCTGGGGCTATCCGACCTCGGAGAACGCGTTCTGCCTCACCCCCAACGTGACCAAGGCTAAGTCCCGCGGCACGGTACGGCTGCGGACCCGGGACTACCGGGACAAGCCGAAGGTGGACCCGCGGTACTTCACCCACGAACACGACGTGCGCGTGATGACGTACGGGCTGAAGCTGGCCCGGCGCATCGCCGCCCAGCCGGCGCTGAGCGGCTGGGCGGGGGCGGAGCTGGCGCCCGGGCCTGACGTCCGGTCGGACGACGAGCTCCTCGACTACATCCGCAAGACGCACAACACCGTCTACCACCCGTCCTGCACGGTGAAGATGGGCGCCGACGACGATCCCTCGGCCCCGCTCGACGCGCGGCTGCGGGTCAAGGGGGTCGAGGGGCTGCGGGTCGCGGACGGGTCGGTGATGCCCGACCTGATCGCGGTCAACCCGTGCATCACGACGATGGTGATCGGCGAGAAGTGCGCCGACCTGGTCAAGGAGGACGCCTGACGGCTAGGCGGGCCGCTTGTACATCCGGGTCGCCGTGATCTCGCTGCGCACCGCCTCGCCGGCCTGGGGCTGCTGGGGCAGGCCGGGCCTGAGGTGTTCCTCCACGCTGATGTACTTCAGGCCCGCCCGGAGGTCGGCGTCGTTGCGCAACCGGATGACCAGCGGGAACTCGGCGAGCGCGGTCGTGTCGAACAGGCCCGTGGTGTACAGCAGCTGGACGCCCAGCGCGTCCGACACGGCTCGCTGGAGCTCCAGCAGATAGGTGGCGTTGGCGCGGCCGATCGGGTTGTCCAGGAAGAGGGTGCCGGCGTGCCGGTGCTTGTCCCGTCCCCGGTCGTTCGAACGCAGCGCGGCCATCGTGCAGTACAGGGCGATGGCGGCGGTGAGCAGCTGGCCGCCCGAGAAGACGTCGCCCATCTGGCCGACGGGGACGCGCTCGGCGCGCAGCACGGCGTCGGGCTTGAGGATCTCGACGGCGACGCCCTTGGGCTGCAGGGCCGCCGCGACCCCGCGCAGCAGCAGGGACATGCCGTCGCGGCGCAGGTCGGAGTTCTTCCTGACGGCCGCGCGCGTGGCCTCGTCGATGACCTCGCCGAGCCGTTCGACGAGGGTGGCGTGGTCGGGCTCCTCGAAGCGGATGCGCAGGAACTCCTGGCCGGACCACTCGCCGAGCCCCTCGGGCAGCCGGGAGAGCCGCTGCGCGGCCCTCAGGGTGGCCAGCGCGGACTCCACGAGACCGCGCAGCCGGTCCACGATCGAGTCGCGGTTGCGCTCCAGCTGGGCCAGCTCGTCCGTGAGCACGCGCAGCCGGGGCGCGAACGCGTCCGCCCACTTCTGGGCGTGCTCGGGCAGCGCGGCGGCGGGCAGCTCGCGGATCTGCTGCCGGGCGGGGGTGCGGACCTGCTCGTAGCGTGTGGAGTTGGCGTGCCGGACGAGGACGTCGCTCGCCTCGCGCACGGCCCCTTCGGCGGCGGACAGGTCGGCGGCGCAGCCGCGCAGCGAGCGGCGGGCCTCGGCCGCGGAGTGCCGGGCCTCCTCCAGGGTGCCGGGGTACGGCTCCTGCTCCTCCTGGTCCTCCTCGGAGGTGTGCTCGCGCAGCAGGTCGCGGAGCATGGCGGCGATCTCGTCGAAGCCGCCGGCCGCGTCCTCGGCGGCGCGGTGGGCCTCCAGCAGCTCCGCGTGCGCGTCGCGGGCCTCGGCCAGCGCCCCGGTGCGGGCGGCGAGTTCGGCCGTGGCGGTACGCAGCAGCACCTGGGCGTGCTCGGCGTCCCGCGGCACGAGCTCCTCGGCCAGTCCGGTGTGCGTCTCGCCGTCCTCGGGCGCGTGGCGTTCGGCCTCGCCGCGCAGCCGGCCGAGCTGCTCGCTCGCGGTCGACATCCGGGTCTCCAGGAGCTGCACCAGCTCCTCCGCGCGCGCGGCGGCGGCCTGCCGGGAGGGCCCGTCGGAGCCGTCGGGCGACTGCAGCAGCTGCTCGGCGCGGGTGCGGACCTTGTTGCTGAGCCGGTCCAGTTCGGCGCGGGCGGCGCTCTCGTCGCTCTCCGCTCGGGCCTGCTCGGCGCGCAGGTCGGCGCCGACGCCGACCTTCTCGTACACCTGGGAGGCGGCCCGGTAGGCCTCGCGGAGGTCCGGCAGGGCGGCCTTCGGGGCGTCCGTCTCCTCGACGGGTACGTCGTCCGGTGCGCCGGCGATCTCGGCGCGCTCGGCGCGCAGGGCGCGCGCGGTGCGGCGGGCGTCGTCGGCGGCGCGCTGGGCGCCGCGGCGGTCCTCGTCGGCGGCGCGGGCGCGTTCCAGGCAGGTCTGGGCGCGGGCCTCGGACTCAGCGGCGTCGTCGGCGAGTTCGCGCAGTTTCACCTGCCAGCCCGCGCGCTCGCGCAGCCGGAAGGCGAGGCCGGCGAGGGCGTCGGCGGCGCGTCGGGCCTTCTGTGCGGCCTCCTGCCGCTCGTCGCGGACCTGTGTGGTCTCGGCGGCGGCCTCGTCGGCCTCCGCGCGCGCGGTCCGTGCCTCGGCGAGTTCGGCCTCGGTCTCCTCGGCGAACGCGCGGGCCTCCTCGGCGGCCGCGGCCAGCTCGGTGAGCCGCCCGGCGGGGCAGCCGGTGCGCCATGAGGCGAGCCGGGCGGCCAGTTCGCGGTCCTTGCCGAGGCGGGCGGCGCGGGTGCGGATCTCCTCGTCGCGCCCGGTGGCCCGGGCGCGCAGTGCCTGCCGTTCCTCGTCGGCGGCGTGCTCGTCGTGCATGGCCGGGTTCGGCGGCACGAGGAAGACGTCGCCGGGGGCGGCGCCCACGGCGGGGGGCGGGGCGAGCAGCGCGGCGGCGGTGCCGACGGCGACGGCCGAGCGGGGCAGCAGGGCGGCGTCCCCGAGGGCCTCGCGGGCCCGCGCGTGCGTGTCCGGGTCGGTGATGATCACGCCGTCGACCAGTTCGGGGCGGGCGGCGAGCACGCGCGCGTGGTCGGCGGGGTCGACGGCCTGGGCGAGGTAGCGCCAGCCGGGCAGTGCCGGGATGCCGTGCTCGCCGAGGAACTCGACGGTGGCCAGCACGTCCGGGCCGGGCGGCAGCAGTCCGCCGTCACCGAGGGCGCCGAGGATCCGGGCGTCGTCGGCGGCGGCCGTCCGCAGGTCGAACAGGTGCCGTTCGGCGGCCGACACGGCGTCGTCGAGCAGTGCGCGCAACTCGTCGGCGCAGCGGTCGAGTTCCTCGGCGGTGAGCGGGCCCTCGGCGGTCGGGCGCGGGCTGTTCTCGGGGGCCGGGACGCCGTCGTCCGCTCCGTTCCGGGGGCCGGGCACGCCCACGCGCGGCGCACCCGGTGCGCCCGGCAGGCTCAGCAGTTCCGCCAGCCTTTCCTCGGCGGCCAGCGACTCGGCCAGGCGGCGTTCGGCCTCGTGGGACCGTTCGGCGGCGGCCGCCGCGTCCGCCGCGCGGGCGGCGGTCAGCTCGGCGCGGGACTCGGCGGAGGCCGCCTCGCGCGCGTGCTCGGCGGCCTTGCGGGCGGCCTCGCGGGCCGCGTCCCAGGCGGCCACGGCGGTCTTCTCGGCGTCGCTCGCGGCGAGCGCGGCCCGTGCCGGATCGGCGTCCGGAGTGCTGTCGTCCAGCCAGCCCGCGCGGACCGCCTCGGCGGTCTCCTGCTCGACCTCGGTGAGCCGCTGACGCAGGTGGCCGACCTCGCTGCGGGCCCGCTGCGCCTCGGTGGCGGCCGCGGTGGAGTCCCGGTAGGCGCAGTCGCCGGCCTCCTGGAGGGCGGCGGAGCGCTCCTCCTCCTCGTTGGCGAGGGCCTCGGCGCTGCCGGCGGCGGCGTGCAGGGCCCGTACGAGGTCCACGGCGGCCTTGGCGCGGGCGGCGAGGGCGGGGGCCGCGTCGCGTTCGGCCTCCTGGATGGCGGCGGACACGCGCGCGACGCGGTCGGCGGCGGCCCGGTGGCGCAGCACGGCCTCGGCGGCCTGCCAGGCGGAGTGCAGGGTGCGGGCGTCGGCCAGTTCGCGCTTCTGCGCCGCGGCGGACTTCTCGGCGGCGGCGAGGGCCAGCGAGGCATGCCGGTAGGCGAGTTCGGCGGCGATCAGGGCGCTGCGCTCGCGGGCGCCCTCGGAGTGCGTGACGGCGTAGGCGGCGGCCGTGACCCGCTGGGCGAGGTCGGCGGCCCTGACCCGCTCGCGCACGGCCCGCGCGGACAGCCGCCGGGCCAGCGTGCGGGTACGCCGCTCGGCGCCCGCGTGGACGTCACGCGCGCGTGAACGTGCCTCGGCCGCCTCCACGATCCGGCCGAGCAGGTCGACCGAGCCGGCGGTGAAGTCGCGTTCCGCGATCAGTTCGGCCCGCCGGCCGAGCTTGTTGCCGAAGCCGCTGACGAGGTCGGCGAGGCCGTCGGTGTCTCGGGTGTCGGTGACGGCACGCAGCAGCAGGTCGGTGAAGTCGGAGTCCTTCTTGACCGCGAAGAGGCCGGCCGCCTCGCCCTCGTCGGCGTTCATCTCGCGCTGGTAGCGGAAGAGTTCGGGGTCGAGGCCGAGGTCGCCGAGGTGCTCGATCCAGCGGTCGTGGATCTCCTCCCAGTGCGCCTCCAGGTGCGGGTATGCCTTGCCGGCCTCCATGAGGGCGTCGCGGAAGCCCTTCATGGTGCGGCGCCTGCCGTGCGCGCCGGACGCGCCCTCGACGGGCGGGCGTACGGCGGTGGCCTCGGCGACGGGCAGGTTGTCCAGGCTCAGTCCGGGTCCCGGCCGGAAGGAGTACCAGGCCTCGGCGAACTTGCGCGGGTCGTTGGAGACCTGCCGTCCGCGCCACTCGCTGACCTTGCCGACGACCACGCACTCGCCGGTCAGCACGTGCTGCCATTCCAGCGCCACATGGCCGCAGTCGTCGGCGAGGAGGAACTTGCGCAGCACGCCGGAGCTGGCGCCGCCGAGGGTGTTGCGGTGACCCGGCAGCATCACGGAGAAGATCAGCTTGAGCAGGACGGACTTGCCGCCGCCGTTCTCCAGGAACAGCACGCCCGCGGGGGCCGGGCGGCGCGGCGGGCCGGAGGGCTCCTCCTCGAAGAACTCGGCCTGCGCGGGCGCCGGGTCGGGCACGGGCTCGCCGACACCCCGCAGGTCAAGCACGGTGTCGGCGTAGCGCGCACCGGCGGGACCGATGGAGTAGAGGCGGACCCGGGACAGCTCGTACATGGCGGACTCTCGTAAGTCTGGTGAACGGTGCGGTGGTTCAGGAGTGGAACGGGAGCCCGGCGTCGGCCACCAGGTCCAGGTCGTCCGTGTCCTCGGCGGCCAGCAGGGTGGCCGTGCCGTCGGTGACCGGGACGACGCCCAGCTCCAGCAGCTCGGCCAGGGCGGCGCTGCCGGCGATGTCGCGGACCTGGAGCTGGTAGCGGGCGGTGGTGCGGTACGTGCCGCCGCTGTCGTCGCCGGTGCGCTGCAGGAATCCCGAGTCGGTGAGGAAGGCCAGGGCCTTCGCCACGATGCCGGTGGTGGAGGCGGCCGGCCGGCGGGCGTCCTTGGTGGCGCCGGTGGCGCTGCGTCTGGCCCAGATCCGCCAGGCGGTCTCCAGACCGGGTGCGTCGGTCGCCGGGTCGGTGTTCTCGCCCTGCTCCTCGGCGCGCTCCTCGAGGCGGCGGCAGGCCTGCCGGACGAAGGCGTCGACGCCGTTGACGGTGACCCGGCCGATGTAGGTGTCGTCGGCCAGGTCCTCGGGGCGCGGGAACGCCAGCGCGGCGACCGCGAGATGGGCGAGTCCGTGCAGGAAGCGGTCGCCGGAGTCGGCGGCGGTGCGACGCGCGTAGTCGCCCATGCGGACGGCGAAGACGGAGTCCTCGGCGGCGGTCACGGCCATGCCCGCGCGCGGCGACACCTCCAGCACGACCAGCCCCAGTCCGGCGGCCACGGCGTCCGCGAGCCGGGCGAACGCGGGGTCGTCGCGGTGGCGGCGCAGCAGATCGGTGTACTCCTGGTCGCGTGCGGGCAGCAGCTTGGGCTGGAGCCCGAAGGCCACGAGCCGCGCCGCGTCGGCGGCGTCGGCGGGGGTGACGGCGGCGGACGCCGACGGGGCGGGGGCCTCCGCGTCACTCCACTCGACGTGCTCGCTCACGACTGCAACTCCTCGGTCTCTGGTACGGGGCTGGGGGCAAGCGCCCCGAAAGGGGCGCGGGGCACTGCGCGAGCGGCCGCGACCGCCCCGCGCGCGTAGGGCGACCCGCGGCGGCCCGGCGCTCGGCGCGGAGCGTTCACGCGGCCTCCTTCCGGTCCGCGGCCATCCCCGCAGCGTCCAGCAGCGCCGTCCCCACGATCAGGTCCGCGCCGCCGAACTCGGGATCGTCCAGCTCGGTGCCGTCGTCCACGGCGAACAGGAGTTTCTCCTCGCCCTGCCGGTAGGCCGTGCCGACGGCGGGGCTGGCCGCGTGGACCGCCAGCAGGGCGACCAGATAGGCCAGTTCCGGGTCGCCGGTGCGGCGGGCCTCGGCGAGCAGGCCGGACAGTCTTCTGGGCGCGTCCGCCGGGAGATCCAGCAGATCCGTCGCCGCGGCCAGCTGCTCCTCGCTGAACCGGCTGTCGTCGGGCGTCGCGATCAGATCGGGCTCGGGCATCTCCGCGCCCAGGTGCTCCCGCTCCACGGGCGGCGTCAGCAGTATGTCGACGAGGTCGGCGACCCGGACGGACACCGGCGTGCGCAGCCCCGTGCCGTGGGCGAAGAACGCGTCGGTGACCCGGATCGCCTGCTCCAGGGGGAGCGGCAGGACCGGGGCGAGGAGGTGGCCGTACAGGTCCGTCCCGGAGGTCGTCGCCGAGGTGGCGAAGGCCTGCCGGTCCTGTTCGGCGCGGAACAGCGGGCCCGCCTCCAGCAGGCGCGACTGGAGCTGGGTGTGGCGCCGGATGCAGTCCTTGACGATGTCGACCAGTTCGGCGGCGCGGCGCTTGTGCTCGGGGTCCTCGGTCTCGTCGCGGGCCTTGCGGATGTTGGTGAGGATGGCGTTCTCGTGGCGGTAGCGCTCGGCCACGTGGTCCAGGGCCTCGGCGATCATGTCGGGGACGGCGTTGAGCCAGTCGACCGCGCGGACGTTGCGCCGGGTGGCGTCCAGGGCCCGGCGGAGCGTCTCCGAGTACTGGACCGTGCGGTAGCGGGCCTGCTCGGCGGCGAGCTGGGCGTCGGCGAGCCGGCCCCGGTTGATCAGGACCTCCAGCTTGACCTCGGCGGCGATCTGGGCGCTGGTGACGTCGGTGTCGAGGGCGCCGACCAGGACGTTGACCGCTTCGTCCGTGGTGCGCAGATAGACCGTGCCGCCGGGGCCCGGGACCTCCTCGATCAGCTTGAAGTCGTAGTCCCGGCGGACGTACGTGCCGTCCGGCGCGAAGGTGCCGTAGACGGCCCGGAAGCCGCGGTCCACGCTGCCGACGTTGATCAGGTTCTCCAGGACCCAGCGGGCCACGCGCTCGTGCTCGGCGGCGGGCCGCCGCGGGGCCTGGGCGGCGATGCGGGGGACCAGCCGGGCCACGATCTGCTCGTGGTCGGCGCCGGTGTCGAAGTCCATGTTCAGCGTGACCAGGTCGATGGCGGCCAGGGCCACCTCGGCCATCCCGTACACCGAGTACGCGCCGGCCAGGTTGGCCTTGCGCGCGTCCAGATCGTGCAGCGGCGCCGTGCAGGCGAGCGCGCGCAGCCGCCGCGCCAGCCCCTCGTCGGCGGCCGGGCCCGGAGCCGGGCGCGGCCCCGCGCTGAGCTGGGGCGGAACACGGTCCGTCGATGCAGGCGAAGTCACGGTGCACAGACTAGGTCCTAGGTCTGACATCGGCCCAAACGGCGCGGAGCGGCTCCCGGCCGGGCCGGTCGCGGGGTCCGCGTTCGCCGTCCGGGCACCGCCCGGCCGCGACCGCCCGCGAGCGCCTCCCCACCGGTGATCGCCCTCCGGTGCCTGCCCCCGGGTGATCGCCCCGCCGGCGCCTGCCCAAGGGGTGCTCGCCCGTCGGCATACGGCCCCGCGGCCCCTACGGGGCGCCCTCCTCCCCCACCCGGCGCCGGTACACCTCGACGACGCGTTCCAGGGAGTCCGCCAGGTACGTCTCCAGCAGCCGCTCGGCCCCGCGCCGGTCGCCGGCCTCCAGCGTGTGCAGGATCCGGCGGTTGCGGGCGAGGTACGGCTCGTGCAGCCGGCGCGGGTCGTCCACGACGTGGAAAGCGAGCCGCAGCTCGGCGAAGACGCTGCGCATCAGCTCGTCGGTGCGCTCGCTGCCGGCCAGGGCGACCAGCTCCCGGTGGAAGTGGATGTTGGCGGTGCCCAGCGCTTTCCAGTCACTGTCTACGGCCGCCCGATCGCCCTCGTCGACGGCGTCGGCGAGCCCCTGGAGCGCGTACGGCGGCTCGCCGAGACCGCGGACGACGGCACACTCCACGAGTGCGCGCGTGCGGTAGATGTCCTCCACGTCCTCCACGGTCAGGACCCGCACGAACACACCGCGGTTGAGCTCGTGGATCAGCAGGCGCTCGTGGGTGAGCAGCCGGAACGCCTCGCGAAGGGTGTTGCGGGAGACGCCGAGCGCCCCGCCGATGCTGTCCTCCGACAGCCGGGTGCCCGGCGGGAAGTAGCCCTCGGAGATACGGCCTCTGAGGATGTCCGAAACCCGCTCCGCCGTGCTGGTGCGGCCCAGGAGGACACGGTCGCCGGCCAGACCCGTCAGCTGCTCTGCCATGCCCGGAATTCAATCGCAGACACCAGGACGAAACAACGTAGGTATTGAAGGATCGTTGAACGATCCTCTACGGTGCTCCGCACGGCTCACTTCCCAGCACCCTCCGTCCCTCTTCTGCGAGGTGCCCATGAGCACGACTCCACCGCCACCGTCCGCGCCCCCGCGCGGCCTGCGGCCCGCGCGAGGCGAACGCGACACCGAGGACAGTGCGTTCGGCTGGCTGCACGCCCTCGGCCCGCGCGGCCGGCGTGCGTTCGCCGGTGCTTTCGGCGGATATGCCCTGGATTCCTACGACTACTTCACCCTGCCGCTGAGCATGGTGGCGCTGGCGGCGTACTTCGGCCTCGACAGCGGTCAGACCGGTCTGTTCACCACCGTCACGCTGGTGGTCTCGGCGGTCGGCGGCGCGGTGGCGGGCGTGATCGCGGACCGGTTCGGCCGGGTCCGGGCCCTGATGATCACGGTGGTCACGTACGCCGTCTTCACCGTCGCCTGCGGTTTCGCGCCCACCTACGAGACGCTGCTCGTCTTCCGCGCCCTCCAGGGCCTCGGCTTCGGCGGCGAGTGGGCGGTCGGCGCGATCCTGGTCGCCGAGTACGCGAGTGCGCGGCACCGGGGCCGTACGCTCGGGGCGGTCCAGAGCTCCTGGGCGGTCGGCTGGGGCCTCGCGGCGGTCGTCTACACGCTGGTCTTCTCCTTCGCGGGCGACGACCTGGCCTGGCGGGTGATGTTCTGGACCGGCGCGCTGCCGGCACTGCTCGTGGTGTGGCTGCGCCGCCGGGTGAAGGACGCCCCGACGGCGACGGCGTCCCGCGAACAGGACCCGCGGCGCGGTTCGTTCGCGGCGATCTTCCGGCCCGGCCGGGACGGCGCCCCGGGGCTGCTGCGCGTCACGGTCTTCGCGAGCCTGCTGTCCACGGGGGTGCAGGGCGGCTACTACACGCTGGCGACCTGGGTGCCGACGTATCTGAAGTCCGAGCGCGGTCTGTCGGTGGTCGGCACCGGCGGCTATCTGGCCTTCCTGATCTCCGGCGCGTTCCTCGGCTACCTGACGGGCGGCCACCTGACCGACCGGCTCGGCCGGCGGAACAACATCTGGCTCTTCGCGCTGCTGTCGGCGGTGTGCATCCTGGCGTACGCGAACATCCCGAGCGGCGCCGACACCCTGCTGCTGGTGCTCGGATTCCCGCTCGGGTTCTGCATGTCGGCCATCTTCAGCGGCTTCGGCTCCTACCTGAGCGAGCTGTACCCGACGGCGGTGCGCGGCACCGGGCAGGGGTTCACGTACAACACCGGCCGCGCGGTGGGCGCGGTGTTCCCGACCCTGGTGGGCTTCCTGGCGGACAGCTGGGGCGTCGGCGGTGCGCTGGTCTTCGGCGCGATCGGCTACGGGCTCGCCGCGCTGGCGCTGCTCGGGCTGCCGGAGACGCGCGGGAAGGAGCTGGCGTGAAGCGGGTGAACCGTACCGGGGACCGTCCCGTCGCCGCGGTCGACGCCCGCGCGCACGCGTGGAGCCCGAGAACCGCGCGGGAGCGCTTCCGGGGCGGCCTGGCGGGTTCCACCGCCGGGGTCGCGGCCGGCCACACGCAGGCCAACCTGATCGCGGTGCCCGCCGACTGGGCCTACGACATGCTGCTGTTCTGCCAGCGCAACCCCAAGCCCTGTCCGGTGCTCGACGTCACGGACGCCGGCTCGCCGGCGACCGTCCTCGCCGA
The DNA here is from genome assembly GCF_043079545.1 of Streptomyces sp. NPDC015171. Taxonomy (NCBI): domain Bacteria; kingdom Bacillati; phylum Actinomycetota; class Actinomycetes; order Kitasatosporales; family Streptomycetaceae; genus Streptomyces; species Streptomyces sp. NPDC015171. The sequence continues at coordinate 428,165 of NZ_JBIBUO010000006.1, read as the reverse complement.
GGGCGCCGACCTGCGCACCGATCTGCCGCGCTACCGCGTGTGGCAGGACGGCGAGCTGGTGGACGAACCGACGGACGCGCGCGCGTACTGGCGGGACGACCTGGTGTCGTTCCTGCTCGGCTGCAGCTTCACCTTCGAGTGGGCGCTGGCCCGGGCGGGCGTGCCGATCCGGCACGTCGAGCAGGGCCGCAACGTGCCGATGTACGTGACCGGCAGGGAGTGCCGGACGGCGGGCCGGCTCGGCGGCCCGATGGTGGTCTCCATGCGCCCGGTGCCGCCCGAGCGGCTTGATGCCGCGATCCGGGAGAGCACCCTGCTCCCGGCCGTGCACGGCGGCCCGGTGCACTGCGGAGACCCCGCGGCCCTCGGCATCGAGGACCTCGGCCGGCCGGACTTCGGCGACCCGGTGACCGCCGCCGACGGCGACATCCCGGTGTTCTGGGCCTGCGGGGTGACCCCGCAGGCGGCCGTGATGGCCTCCCGGCCGCCGTTCGCGATCACCCACGCGCCCGGCCAGATGTTCCTGACCGACGCACGCGACGAGCAGTACCGGCTGGTCGGCATCGACTGAGGCGGTTCGTCCGAGGCCGTTCGTCCCAGGCGTTCGTCCGAGAACCCGCACGAGAACCGGAGACACGGAACACCATGACCGCGATCGATCTGAACGCCGACCTCGGCGAGGGCTTCGGCCGCTGGCGGCTCACCGACGACGAACAGCTGCTGTCCGTCGTCACCAGCGCCAACGTGGCCTGCGGCTTCCACGCCGGGGACGCGGCCACCATGCGCCGGGTGTGCGAGCTGGCGGCCGAGCGCGGGGTGACGATCGGCGCGCAGGTCTCCTACCGGGACCTCGCCGGTTTCGGGCGGCGTGCGATGGACGTGCCGGCCGCCGAGCTGACGGCCGAAGTGGCTTACCAGGTCGGCGCCCTGGAGGTGTTCGCGCGGGCGGCGGGGGCCCGTGTGGCGTACGTCAAGCCGCACGGCGCGCTCTACAACCGGGTCGTGCACGACCCGGAGCAGGCCTGCGCGGTGATCGAGGGCGTGCGGCTGGCCGACGCCTCGCTGCCGGTGCTCGGCCTGCCCGGCTCGCGGCTGCTGGAGCTGGCCGCGCGCGCGGGCCTGCCGGCCGTCACGGAGGCCTTCGCCGACCGTGCGTACACCGACGAGGGCACCCTGGTGCCGCGCGATCGGGAGGGCGCCGTGGTGACCGACGCGGACACCGTGGTGGAGCGCTCACTGAGCCTGGCGCGCTCCGGCGCGGTCGTCACGCACTCCGGCGCGCGGATCCAGATGCGCGCCCGGTCGCTCTGCCTGCACGGCGACACGCCCGGCGCGGTCGGCCTGGCCCGCCGGGTGCGCGAGCGGCTGGTCGCGGCGGGCGTGCGGGTGGAGGCGTTCGCGTGAGGGCACTCCCCGTCGGCGACGACGCGCTGCTCGTGGAGGTGTCCTCGGGGGCGGAGGCGCAGGCCCTGCACGCGGAGCTGCTGCGGCGCCGTGCGGAGGGCGCGCTCGCGGTCCGCGAGATCGTCCCGGCGGCCCGTACGGTCCTGCTCGACGGGCTGGCCGACCCGGGGCGCCTGGCGGCGGAGCTGACCGCCACACGGATACCGGAGCCGCCCGCACGCGCGCGTGAGCTGATCGAGCTGCCCGTGCGCTACGACGGCCCCGACCTCGCGGCGGTCGCCGGGCACTGGGGGGTGACCGAGCGGGAGGCGGCCCGCATCCACGCCGGCACCGACTTCACCGTGGCCTTCTGCGGTTTCGCTCCCGGCTTCGGCTATCTCACCGGGCTCCCGGACCGCTACGCGGTGCCCCGCCGGGCCACCCCGCGCACCGCGGTCCCCGCCGGTGCCGTGGCGCTGGCCGGTCCTTACACGGGCGTGTACCCGCGTTCCTCACCGGGCGGCTGGCAGCTGATCGGCACGACGGAGGCGGTTCTGTGGGACCACACCCGCGTACCGGCCGCGCTGCTGACGCCGGGGACGCGTGTGCGGTTCGTACCGGTGGGGGGCGCGTGACCGGGGAGCGGCCGACCGGCCACGCGCTCGTGCACGCCGTACCGGCGCAGGCCGCGGTCGTAGCCGTACCGGCGCAGGTCATGATCGCGGTCGCACCGGCGCAGGTCGTGATCGTCGCACCCGCGCAGGCCGCCGTCGCAGCCGTATCGGCGCGGATCGCCCGTACGCCGGCGTGCGCTCCTCTCGTCCCTGCCGTTCCTGTGCATTTCGCATCCAAGGAGGGCGTATGACCGATCGTGCGCTCGTCGTCGTGCGCGCCGGGGCGCTCACCACCGTCCAGGACCGCGGCCGTCCGGGGTACGCGCATCTCGGTGTGCCCCGCTCCGGAGCGCTCGACCCGCCCGCGGCGGCGCTGGTGAACCGGCTCGTCGGCAATCCGCCGGACGCCGCCGTCCTGGAGACCACCCTCAGCGGCTGTGCGCTGCGCCCGCGTTTGACGGTGACCGTGGCGGTCGGCGGAGCGCCCTGCCCGGTGGCAGTGGGCGGCCGGCCGGCCGCGTGGGGCGCCCCGGTCACGGTGCGAGCGGGCGAGCTGCTGGAGGTGGGCGCGGCCACGGCCGGCGTGCGCGGTTATGTGGCCGTCTCCGGTGGCGTCGCGACCGAGCCGGTCCTCGGCAGCCGCGCCACCGACCTGCTCTCCGGCCTGGGTCCGGCCCCGCTGGCGGACGGCATGGTGTTGCCGCTGGGCACCCCGGCGGGCCCTCCCGCGCGCGTGGACGGCGTTCCGCAGCCGGGCCCGCCCGCGGAGCTGGTGCTCCGGGTGACCCCGGGCCCGCGCGCCGACTGGTTCACGGCCCGCGCGGTCCGGGATCTCGTCACGCGCGCGTACCGGGTATCGGCGGCGAGCAACCGCATCGGGCTGCGCACCGAGGGGCCCGCGCTGGAGCGGGCGCGGACCGGGGAACTCCCCAGCGAGGGCATGGTCCTCGGTGCGGTCCAGGTGCCGCCGGACGGGCGCCCGGTGGTCTTCCTAGCGGACCATCCGACCACCGGCGGCTACCCGGTGATCGCCGTGGTCCGCTCCGCCGACCTGCCGGCCGCCGCGCAGGCGCCGCCGGGGACCTCGGTCCGGTTCGTGCCGGTGCGCAGGCGCTGAGCCTCGCCGACGCCTTCCGGCACTTCCGACACATCCGGCACTTTCGGCGGCAACGGCAGGCTCGACGGAACGGACAGAACCGACGGAACCGGCAGGTCCGGCAGGACCGGCAGGTCCGGCAGGACCGGCTCCGCCTCGATGCGGCGCCGCTGAGCCTCGGCGCCCGCCCGGACGGCCTCCGGCAGCGCCGCGAGGGCCGCGGAGACCGCCGCCGACGCGCGCAGGTCGAGACGGGCGCTGGTGCCCCCGACACGGTGCCGCAGTTCGCCCGCGGCGAGCCGCAGCAGCTGCGGCAGCAGGTCGTTGCAGCGCCGCACCACCCAGCCGGTCCCGGCCGTGGCCAGCCACACCAGGCTCGCGGTCCGGGTCGGGGCGGGGAACTCAGGCTCGGGCGAGGGCGCACGCCCGGTCGCGTGGCCCGCTGCGGTGAGCAGGGCGTGGCAGCGGACGGCGAGCTGCCGGTGCCCGCGCTCGCCCGGGTGCAGCCGGTCCGCGCTCCACAGGCTCCGGTCGCTGACCCAGACGCCGTCCGACGCGTGCAGATGGACGGCGCCGTAGCGGTCGGACAGCGCGTGGACGACGGCGTTGACCGCCCGCTGCCGGCGGGCCAGCGGGCGGGCCAGGGCCGCCGGGAGCCGGAGCATCGCGCCGGGATCGGGCAGGCAGGCGGTGAGCACGGTGGCGCCCTGGCGGGCGAACGCCGCGTACACCTGATCGAGGTGGGCGGCCACGGCGTGGATGTCGAAGGTGCGGCGCAGCGTGTCGTTGACGCCGATGACCACGGACACCAGGTCGGGGCGCAGTTCCAGGGCGGCCGGCGTCTGCCGTTCCCGCACGTCCCGGGTCTGCGCTCCGCTGACCGCGAGGTTGGTGAACCGCACCTGCTCGCTGTTCTCGGCGAGGGAGGGGGCCAACAGCGCGGCCCAGCCCCGCCAGCCGGCGTCGACCGGGTCGCCCACGCCCTCGGTCAGCGAGTCCCCGAGGGCGACGAAGCGGACGGGTCTCATGCCGCGGCCCCCGGCACGGCGGGACGGGCGCCGGCGCGGCGGCGCAGGACCTCCGCGTCGTGGGCGGCGAGGAACGCCTCCACGGCCGCTCCCCAGCCGAAGCACTCGGCACGCGCGCGTGCGGCGTCCCGCCGCTCGGGCTCGCCGCGGTCCATGAGCAGTTCCACGGCGTCCGCGAAGGCCCCGCCGGTGTCGGCCGCGGTGGCGCCGGCGGAGCCGATGACCTCGGGCAGCGCGGACGAGGCGCTGGCCACCACGGGCGTGCCGCACGCCATGGCCTCCAGGGCCGCCAGTCCGAAGGTCTCGGCGGGCCCGGGCGCGAGGCACACGTCGGCGGACGCCTGGAGCGCGCCGAGGGCGGCACGGTCGGAGACGTGCCCCAGGAAGGCCACCGGGAGCCCGCGGTCCCGCGCGCGCTGCTCCAGCCGGGCCCGCAGCGGCCCGTCACCGGCCACCACGAGCACCGCCCGCCGGCCGCGGCGCAGCAGCGCCTCCAGGCCGTCGAGGGCCGTGCCGGGGCGCTTCTCCACGGACAGCCGGGAGGCCATCACGAGCAGCACCTCGTCCGCGCGCGCGTGGCGGGCGCGCAGGCGGGGGTCGCGCAGGGCGGGGTGGCGTTCCGTCAGGTCGACGCCCAGGGGGGCGCGTACGACGTTGCGGGCGCCGATGCGCACGAACTCGCGCTCGGCGAACTCGGTGGTGCACACCACCCGCGAGTAGACGTGCGCGGTCCGTGTGTTGAGGGAGTCGGCGGCACGCCGGGCGAGGTGCTCGGGCAGGCCCCAGGTGCGCAGCACGCCGTCGGCGGTCTCGTGGGAGACCATCACCGCGGGCACGCGCGCGCGGCGGGCCCAGCGGCCGGTCCAGCGCAGGGTGGTCCGGTCGGACACCTCCAGGCGGTCCGGTGCCAGCTCCTCCAGGAGGGCGGCCACGCGCCGTTTGTCGGTGAGGACGCGGTAGCCGCCGGTGCCGGGCAGCAGCGGTCCGGGCAGGGTGATGACGCGGCCCTGCTCGGTCTCACGGTCGGTGTGCCGTTCGCCGGGCACGATCAGGACCGGCTCGTGGCCGGCGGCCAGGAAGCCCCTGCCGAGTTCGCGCAGGGCGGTGCGCAGGCCGCCGGAGGCGGGGGCGACGAAGTTGGCGAGGCGGACTATCCGCAGGGACTGTCCGGTCATGCCGCCACCGCCGTCCTGCGCGCCGCGAGGACGGCGCCGTAGTGGTCGATCAGCTGGTCGCCGACGGCGGCCCAGGTACGGCCCTCGACCGTGGCGCGGGCGGTGGCGCCGAACGCGGCCCGCCGTGCGGGATCGGCGGCGAGGACGCGGACGGCCCCCTCGACGGCGCCGGCGTCGTGCGGCGGGACGAGCAGGCCGGTGCGGCCGTGGTCGACCAGGTCGAGCGGGCCGCCCGCTGCGGGCGCGACGACCGGGACACCGCTGGCCATGGCCTCCTGGACGGTCTGGCAGAACGTCTCGAAGGGGCCGGTGTGCACGAACAGGTCGAGCGAGGCGAAGATCCGGGCCAGTTCGTCGCCGGTACGGCGGCCCAGGAAGACGGCGCCGGGCAGGGCCTCGGTGAGGTGCGGCCGGCTGGGGCCGTCGCCGACGACCACGACCCGCACGCCGGGCAGCCCGCAGGCTCCGGAGAGAAGCTCGACGTGCTTCTCGGGGGCGAGCCGGCCGACGTAGCCGACGATCAGTTCTCCGTTCGGGGCGAGTGCGCGGCGCAGCGCCTCGTCCCGGTGGTCCGGCCGGAACCGTACGGTGTCCACGCCGCGCGGCCAGAGCCGCACCCGCGGTACGTCGTGCGTCTCCAGATCGGACCGGGCGGCGCTCGACGGGGCCAGGGTGCGGTCGGCGGCGCAGTGCACGGAGCGGATCCGGCGCCAGGCGGCGGCCTCTCCGGCACCCATGTAGGTGCGGGCGTATCCGGCCAGGTCGGTCTGGTAGACGGCGACGGCGGGAATGCCGAGCCGGGCGGCGGCGGCCATGCCGCGGACGCCGAGGACGAAGGGACTCGCCAGGTGCACCACGTCGGGGCGGTGCGCGACGAGGGCCGCGGCGAGGCGCCGGCTGGGCAGCGCCACGCGGACCTGGGGGTAGCCGGGGAGCGGAAGGGAGGGGATCCGGACGACCGGGCACGGGGCGTCCGTGTCCGGTCCGGTGCCGGGAGCCGGGGCGGGGGCGACGACGAGCGGATGGTGACCGCGATCTACGAGGTGCCGGGCGGTCTGGAGCGCGCAGTGGGCCACGCCGTTCACATCGGGGGGAAAGGATTCGGTCACGATGACGACACGCATACGGGTGTTGTCGCCGCGCCGGACGTGCCCGCGTCAACTTCGATCTTTCCGGCCGGGGAACGTCCCATGAGCGTTGGACTGCACACCCGAGCAGGCCAGGCGGCCGTCATGACCGCCTGACCTGGGAGTCACCCGGTGTTCACGCGACGGGCGGTCGTCCGCCCGTCCGGCGTGTGCGTGCGGGGCACCACGGGCGGGATGTACGAGCAGGGCCCACGGGAGGTGGCGCACCGGCGGGATCCAGCCGGTCAGCGGCCCAGCGACGCGTCTGCCCGTCGGCGCGTCTGCCCGTCGGCGCGTCTGCCCAGCGGCGCGTCTGCCCCGCCACGCGACGCCCGCATCGACGCAGCTGCCCGTCAGCCGATCAGACCGCCCGTCGATCCGTCGATCCGAGTGTCCGCTGGTCAGCCCAGCTGTCGATCGGCAGATCAGCAGATCAGCCGATCGCCGCGTCCGGCCCGAAGCGGCTGCGCACCGCGGTCTGCACCTCGTCCTCCTCGGCCGGATCGGCGGCCAGGCGGCGCAGGCGCTCCACGACTCGGGCGTCACCGGTCTCGGCGTGCCGGGCGGCGATCTCGCGGGTGGTCTCCTCGCAGTCCCACAGGCATTCGACGGCGAAGCCGGTGGCGAAGGAGGGATCGGTGGCGGCCAGCGCGCGGGCGGCACGGCCGCGCAGATGGGAGGAGGCCGTCTCGCGGTAGACGTGGCGCAGTACGGGGGCCGCACAGGCGATGCCGAGGCGTCCGGCGCCGTCGACGAGGGTCCACAGCGTGGGCGCGTCCGGCCCCTCGCCGCGTACGGCCTCGCGGAGGGCACCGAGGACCAGGTCACGGTCCTGGGCACCGCCGCGGCAGGCGAGCATGCGGCCGGCGGCGGCGCCGAGCACGTCCGGGCGCTGGGCCCAGCGGCGGGCACGGTCGACGGCGGCGACGCTGCGCATCCGTTCGAAGGCGTCCACGGCGGCCTCCACTACGGGTGCCGTGCCGTCGACGGCAGCGGCCTCGATCAGGCCGAGCGCCTCGGGGTCGTTGCCGTCGGCGAGATAGCGCAGGGCGGTGCAGCGGGCTCCGTCGATGCCCGACCTGGCGGCCTGGAGGATCTCGGGGCGGTCCTCGGGTCCGGCCACGGCGACCAGGCAGCGGGCGGCGGGCACGTGGAGGGCGGCGCCGCGCTCCATGCCCTGCTGGGCCCATTCGAAGACGGCGCGCACGCTCCAGCCGGGGCGTGGGCCGGTGGGACTCATCTGCCGCTGCCAGCGGTCGAAACAGCCGGTCTCCTGGGCGGCACGCACGCGCGTGGCGATCGATTCGCGCGGATCCTCCGCCCACAGCCGCCAGGGCCGCGGCTCGAAGGCGTCGCGCACGGCGGCGGCCAGTTCGGCCTCGCCCTCGGGATCGGTGCCGAAGCGTGCCAGGACGGGGGCGGCGAGGGCACGCAGGCCCGCGTCGTCGTCCCGCAGGGCCAGCTCGTCCAGCGCCCAGGCCCAGTTGGAGCCCTGCGCGGCGTACCGGCGCAGCAGTTCGAGGGCGTCCCGCCTGCCGTAGGAGGCGAGGTGGCCGAGGACCGCGAGGGCCAGGCCGGTGCGGGACTCGTCGGTGTCGACGACGTCCTCGGGGTCGAAGAGGTGCGCCTGCACGGCGTCCAGATCGCCGCCCAGGTCGAGGTAGAGCCGGGCGTAGTACAGGGAGCGGTTCTCCACCTGCCAGTCGTGGCGGGGGTCGCGCAGCACACAGTGGTTCAGCGCCGCGAGCGCCTCGGCGCGCGGGGCCGTGAGCGCGTGCAGCGTGCCGTCGCCACGGCCGCGCTGGAGCAGCCCGAGCAGCGTACCGCTGGGCGCTATGACCGGATCGAACATGGGAAACAGCCTCACATCAAGCGTCGACGCAACCGGAGAACACGCACTACCTGGCCGCGTGACACAACGTCGGAGCGCCCGCCGTCTCTTGCTTGCTGTAGACCATTTCTCTCTGCCTCTCGTCGTTGGCCCATGCGGACCGCATCACGGCCCGCGCGGTGCGGCAACACCTGCCCAGCCATCGCGTCCGTGAATCACGACGTCATGATGACCCGCGGTGTGTGCTGCCGCGACCGTATTTCCGGCGGCCCTGTACCGCCTCCCCCGTTTTCCGTGTCGTACCTGGTCAGGACACTTGACTCAGTGTGCGCCGAACCGTTCGACGAGTTCCGTCTTACCGAACATCCGGGCGGTGTCGATGGCCGACGGAGTACCCGCGGAAGGGTCGGCTCCGCCGTCCAGGAGGGCCTGGATCACGTCCGTCTCGCCCTTGAAGACGGCACCCGCGAGCGGGGTCTGGCCCCGGTCGTTGATCTGGTCCACCGTGGCGCCGCGGGCGAGCAGCGCACGCACCGCGTCGGCGTGACCGTGATAGGCGGCGAGCATCACGAGGGAGTCGCCGCGGTCGTTGGTGAGGTTGGCCGGAACGCCCGCGTCGACATAGGCCACGAGCGCCTCGGTCTGCCCCTGCCGGGCCAGATCGAAGATCTTGGTCGCCAGCTCCACGACCTCGGGGTCGGGGGCTTCACTCATCGGCCGGACCGCCTCTCCTTGCGTGTTCGGTGACTGCTTCGGGAACTGAGCGCGCGTACGGCGGCGAGCGGAACGCAGCCGTACGAGTGAATCGCCAGCGTACTGGCTCTCGCGGCACATGACCCGATGTGCCCGAGGTAAAGATCAGCAGCAGGCTTCCTCGGCGGAAAATACCTGGTCAACCGGGCACCGAGCGACTCCGCCAAGCGGGGGAAATCTACCGCTTTTCACCCAGTTGCACCTTTAATCGTATAGATACATCCTGTGATCCTGGAAGAACTCATGGTGACTGTCCCCTATCGACACCAGGAGACCCGAAATGATCCTCTCCCTGTCAGGCGTCCTGCTGCTCGGCGTCATCGTCTTCCTCTTCTTCCGGAAGGACGGACTCAAGGGCTCGCACGCATGCACCTCGGCGCTGTTCGGCTTCTACCTCGCCAGCACGGGCATCGCCCCCAGCATCAAGGCAGGCGGCGAGAGTCTGGCCAGCCTCCTCGGCGGCATCAAGTTCTGACCCCGACAGCCCCGCCCGTACGCACCATCAGGAGACAGCAGTGGCCCGGCGCCCTCTCCCCCGCATTCTGAGCAAGGACAGCGCCCAGATCGCCAGGACGCAGCTCGCCCGGAGCAGGGAGCTGGCCCGGACGGCGGCCGACAGCGCCACCGATGTCCTCCAGCCGCTGATCACCGTGGCGCGCGGGCTGCGCCTGCTGGCCTCGGCCGGCCGGCGCAAGTGGGCGGACACACCCAAGGACCGACGCGGGCCGCTGCTGTTCCTGGCGGCCTCCGTGATCCTGGTCGTGGCCCTGGTGCCGTACGGGCCGCTGCTCGCCGTCATGACCGTGATGGCGGCGGCGGCCTGGCAGGGCCGCGACCGCACCCCGCCGGAGCCCGACGGGCCCGACGAGTCCCAGACCGAACGGCTCCAGGCGCTGTACGAGGCGCTGGTGCCGTACTTCTCCGGCGCCGAGGACCCGGCGCCGCTGTACACGCACGGCGGGGAGTGGGAGAAGCCCTTCTCCGACCACGAGTTCGACGACTCCGGGCGCGTCGCCCATCTCGTGATCCGCTACCCGGCGTACTTCCCGGACGGCGAGCCCGAGGCCCGCGCGCGGATCGAGCAGCTGCTCACCGCGAAGGCCGGGCGGGGCCGCGAGTACCACTTCACATGGGACGAGGAGGGCAACCGGCTCACCGTCACCGTCCTCGCCCCGCTGCCCGCCGACATCCCCGCCCAGCGCTTCGTCACCGCGCCGGGCGAGACCGTCCTCGGCTTCACCGACCCGAGCGAGGTCCAGCGCACGCTCCCCCTCTCCTACGGGGAGGAGCAGATCGACGTCCCGCCGGTCGTGTGGCGCACGGGCATCCGCTCCACCGAGCCGCACCTGCTGGCCATGGGCCACCCCGGCGCCGGCACCTCGACCCTGCTGCGCTCCATCGCCCTGCAGGCCCTGCAGTACGGCGACGTGCTGATCGTCGACGGCGGCGGTACGGGCGAGTACGCCTGCATGACCGGCCGGGACGGCGTCCTCGCGGTGGAGTGCGCGCTCGCCGGGGCACTGACCAGCCTGGAGTGGGCCGCGCAGGAGACGGAGCGGCGGCTCATCGCGATCAACCTGGCCCGGCAGGCGGGCGATCCGCCGCCCCAGGACACCCGGCGCCCGCTGTGGATCCTGCTGGACCGGCCGAGCGTCTTCACCCACCTGGCCGCCACCGACGACCTCAAGGACCCGCAGACGCTGCTCCAGGTCTCGCTGCGGCACGGCCGCGCGGCGAACGTGACGGTGGTCGTGGCCGAGCAGTTCGACAGCGCGGACGTGCTGAGCGAGGCGGTACGGCAGCACACGCGCGCGCGGGTGGTGCTCGGGGCCGCCGCGCCGCAGCTGGTGGAGGCGGTGCTCGGGATGCCGCCGCACACCACGTCGCTCACACACATGCCGCCCGGCCGGGGGTACGCGCGGCTGGGCACCGGTCCGGTGCACCGGCTCCAGGTGCCGCGCACGCCCGACCCGTACGACGACGCCACGAGCGACGCCGACCGGCAGGCCGTGCTGGAACTGCTGCCGCCGCGGGCCACCGCCGTGGAGGCGGAGCCGACGGAACCGGCGGAGCCGGCGGAACCGACGCGGCCGGCGATCGAGAAGACACCGGTACCCGCGGAGGTCGTGGCGGCCGAGACGACCGCGTAGGCGGCCCGGGGGCGGCCGGACGCCCGAGGCCGCGAACCGGCCGCCGGCGCGTCGGCCCCCGCGTCAGCTCCTGGGAGGCACGGGCAACCGCGCGACCGGCCACGGCGCACCCGCGGCGAGCCCCGGGCGCACCCCGCTCGCGCCCCCTCGTCCCCGCCTGCCTACGCCTACGCCTACGCCTACGCCTACGCCACGAACGTACGCGGCGCCTCCGCGCCCCCCGTCGCCCCCGACTCCACCAGCCGGGCCGCCATGGCGAGCCGGGACGCCGCCTCGTCCGCCACCGCTCCCCCGACGGTGAAGGGAAGCCGTACATAGCCCTCGAACGCGCCGTCGACGCCGAAGCGGGGGCCGGACGGGACGCGGACGCCGGTCCGCTCGCCCGCCTCCGCGAGCCGGGACCCGGACAGGCCGCCGGCCCGGACCCAGAGGGTCAGACCGCCCCCCGGAACCTCGAACTCCCAGTCGGGCAGCTCCCGGCGGACCGCCGAGACCAGCGCGTCCCGGTTCTCGCGCGCCTGCGCGCGGCGCAGCTCGACCGCCTGCTCCCAGCCACCGGTGCTGAAGAGCCAGTTCACGGCCAGCTGCTCCAGCACCGGCGTGCCCAGATCCGCGTACGCGCGCGCCGCGACCAGGCTGCGGATGACGTCCGGCGCCGCGCGCACCCAGCCGATCCGCATCCCCGCCCAGAACGCCTTGCTGGCCGAGCCGACCGTGATCACCGTGGCGCCCGCCGGGTCGAAGCTGCACACCGGGCGGGGCATCCCGCCGTCCTGGTACCCGTCGTCGAGCCACAGCTCGCTCATCGTCTCGTCGGCGACGAGCACCGTGCCGGCCGAACGCGCCGCGTCCACGAGCCGGCGCCGCTGGTCCTCGTCGGCGAGCGCCCCGGTGGGGTTGTGGAAGTCGGCGACCACATAGGCGATCCGCGGCGCGGCCTCGCGCAGGACCTGGCGCCAGCGGTCCACGTCCCAGCCGGTCAGGCCCTCGGCCATGGCGACAGGCACCAGCCGGGCGCCCGCCTCGCGCATCAGCTGGAGGATGTTGGCGTAGGACGGCGACTCCACGGCGATGCGCTCGCCGCGGCCCGCGAAGAGATGGCAGATCGCGTCGATGGCGCCCATCGCGCCGGTCGTCACCATGATCTGCTCCGGCATCGTGGGGATACCGCGCGCGGTGTAGCGCTCGGCGATCATCGAGCGCAGCGCGGGCAGCCCGGCCGGGTAGTCGCCGTGCGTGTGGGCGTACGGCGGCAGTTCCTCCAGCGCGCCCTGCACGGCCCGGGTGAGCCAGGGTTCGGGCGCCGGGAGCGAGGCGCAGCCCAGGTCGATCACCGAGCCGAGGGACTCCGGGGGCAGCGGTTCCAGGCCGCGGGCCGGGATCGGGTTGCCGGCCGGTACGGCGGTCCAGCTGCCCGCACCGCGCCGTGACTCCAGGAAGCCCTCGCCGCGCAGCGCCTCGTAGGCCGCCGCGACGGTGGTGCGGCTGACGGAGAGGGACAGGGCCAGCTCGCGTTCCGCGGGCAGGCGCGCGGCCACCGGGACGCGGCCCTCCAGCACGAGCAGCCTGATGCCGTCGGCGAGGGCGCGGTAGGCGGGGGGCCGGCGGGTGCCGGGGCCGGCCGGGCGGTCCTGCTGGGAGTTGAGGAGCCGAGCGAGCTGCGCGGCCCCCACGGCCGAGGTCCACTGCGCCATGAGATCAGTCCACCTTCCCCGGATTGGCCATGGATGAGGAATCTTCTCAAGCCACAGAGTGTCATGTGTCAGGCCACTGCCACCACCCAGGGGGGAATCCCTTGTCCACTCCCGGCCGCCATCTCGGACGTCGGTTGTTCCAGCTGTACAGCGGACTCGCGCTCTACGGCGCGAGTTCGGCACTGCTCGTGGCGGCGGGGCTCGGCCTGGAGCCGTGGAACGTGCTGCACCAGGGGCTCGCGGAGCTGACCGGGCTGAGCATCGGGGTCGTGTCGATCATCGTGGGCGCGGCGGTGCTGCTGCTGTGGATCCCGCTGCGCCAGCGGCCCGGCCTCGGCACGGTCTCCAACGTCTTCGTGGTCGGCCTCGCCATGGACGGCACGCTCGCCCTCCTCCCGGACGTGCGCTCGCTGGCCGTCCGCGTCGCGCTGCTGCTCTCGGGGATCGTGCTGAACGGCGCGGCGACCGGCCTCTACATCGCGGCGCGCTTCGGTCCCGGCCCGCGCGACGGGCTGATGACGGGGCTGCACCGGCGCACCGGCCGCTCGATCCGGCTGATGCGGACGGCGGTCGAGGTGGCGGTGGTGGTCACCGGATTCCTGCTGGGCGGCACCATCGGGGTGGGCACCGTGCTGTACGCGGTGTCCATCGGCCCGCTGGCCCAGCTGTTCCTGCGGATGTTCGCCGTCGCGCCGGCATCGGCGGGCAGCACGGTCGTTGCCGGCGCGACACCCGGACGGGCCATACTGCGTCCGTGACCCTCACGACACCGCCCCTGCGCCACCCGTACCTCGACCACCCCGGGCCGATCGCCTTCGCCCACCGCGGCGGGGCGGCCGACGGCCTGGAGAACACCGAGGCGCAGTTCCGGCGCGCGGTGGAGCTGGGCTACCGGTACATCGAGACGGACGTGCACGCCACGGCGGACGGCCGGCTGGTCGCCTTCCACGACCCGACCCTGGACCGGGTCACCGACGGGGCGGGCCGGATCGCCGACCTGCCCTGGGCGGAGGTCGCCCGCGCGCGCGTGGGCGGCCGGGAACCGGTGCCGCTCTTCGAGGACCTGCTGGCGGCCCTCCCCGAGGTGCGCTGGAACGTCGACATCAAGGCGGAGCCGGCGCTGCGGCCCCTGCTGGAGCTGATCGAGCGCACGGACGCCTGGGACCGGGTCTGCGTGGGCTCCTTCTCCGAGGCGCGGGTGCTGCGCGCCCAGCGGCTGGCGGGGCCGCGGCTCGCCACCTCGTTCGGCACCCGCGGGGTGCTGAACCTGCGGCTGCGCTCGTGGGGGCTGCCGGCCGCGGTGCGCAGATCGGCCGTGGCCGCACAGGTGCCCGAGGCCCAGTCGGGCGTGCCCGTGGTCGACCACCGCTTCGTCCGCGCCGCCCACGCGCGCGGGCTCCAGGTCCACGTGTGGACGGTCAACGAACCCGATCGGATGCACCGGCTCCTGGACCTGGGGGTTGATGGCATCATGACCGATCACATCGACACGTTGCGCAAGGTCATGGAGGAACGCGGCGTCTGGGTCTGACCGCCCGGCCGCCCGGCCCGAGCCTTCGCAGGAGCACGGGGAAGCGAGGGCACGGGTGAGCACCGACACCGTGCGCACGGAGGCGGCGGACGAGGCCGCGGGACTCAGACGCGAACAGCGCGGCTGGTACGTCTACGACTGGGCCTGCTCGGTCTATTCGACGACCGTCGTCACGGTCTTCCTCGGCCCGTACCTCACCGCGGTCGCCGAGCGGGCGGCGGACGGCGACGGCTATGTGCACCCCCTCGGCATACCGGTCCGCGCGGGCTCCTTCTTCGCCTACTCGGTCTCCCTCTCGGTGATCGTCGCGGTCGTCCTGATGCCGCTGGTGGGCAGCGCGGCCGACCGCACGGGCCGCAAGAAGCCGCTGCTGGCCGCGGCGGCGTACACCGGCGCCGCGGCGACAGCGGGCATGTTCTTCCTGGACGGCGACCGGTATCTGCTCGGCGGCGCCCTGCTGATCGTGGCCAACGCGGCGCAGTCCGTCGGGATGATGCTCTACAACTCCTACCTGCCGCAGATCGCCCCGCCCGAGCAGCGCGACGCGGTCTCCTCCCGCGGCTGGGCCTTCGGCTACGCGGCGGGCGCCCTGGTCCTCGTCGCCGATCTGATCCTCTACTCGGGGCACGACTCCTTCGGCCTCTCCGAGACCGCGGCCGTCCGTGTCTGCCTGGCCTCGGCGGGCCTGTGGTGGGGCGCCTTCACGCTCGTACCGCTGCGCCGGCTGCGCGACCGCCACGCGCGCGCGGAGCGGGCGACGGCACCGGGACTGCGCCAGTTGGCGGCGACGGTCCGGGACATGCGCCGGCATCCGCTGACCCTGGCGTTCCTGCTGGCGTACCTCGTCTACAACGACGGCATCCAGACGGTGATCTCCCAGGCGTCCGTCTACGGCTCCGAGGAGCTGGGGCTCGGGCAGTCGACGCTCATCGTGGCCGTCCTGCTGGTGCAGGTGCTGGCCGTGGCGGGCGCGCTGGCGATGGGGCGGCTGGCCCGCCTCTACGGCGCGCAGCGGACGATCCTCGGCTCCCTGGTGGCGTGGACGGTCACGCTGGCGGCGGGCTACTTCCTGCCCGCGCGGGCGCCGGTGTTCTTCTTCGTGCTGGCCGCCGGGATCGGCCTGGTCCTCGGCGGCAGCCAGGCGCTGTCCCGCTCGCTGTTCTCCCATCTGGTGCCGCCGGGCAAGGAGGCCGAGTACTTCTCGGCGTACGAGGTGAGCGACCGCGGGATGAGCTGGCTGGGCCCGCTGCTGTTCGGCGTGACCTACCAGCTGACCGGAAGCTATCGGTCCGCGATCATCTCGCTGGTGGCCTTCTTCGTGCTCGGATTCGCCCTGCTCGCACGGGTTCCGGTCCGCCGGGCGATCGCCGAGGCGGGCAACCCCGTCCCAGAAAAGATCTAGCGCCGATTTAGCACTGAGCACCAAAGGGCGGTAGTGTACGCGTTTGGCCTGCCAGGCGTACCGTTACTGCGCGTCAAAGATGCCGAAACGCTGGGTGACATCTGCTAGCAGATGTGACAAACCGGGCGCCTGTGGGTAGAACAAGGGGCGGCTACGACGGCGACGCATGACCCGGGTCGGGACTCGGAACGGGAATCTTTACCGCCGACCGGACGTTGACCGGATGACGACGACAGCGACACCTGTCCTGTGGGCGACAAGCCCGGGAGGCACGATTCATGAGTGAGCGAGCTCTTCGCGGTACGCGCCTCGTAGTGACCAGCTACGAGACGGACCGCGGCATCGACCTGGCCCCGCGCCAGGCCGTGGAGTACGCATGTGAGAAGGGGCATCGCTTCGAGATGCCCTTCTCGGTCGAGGCGGAGATCCCGCCGGAGTGGGAGTGCAAGGTCTGCGGGGCCCCAGCACTCCTGGTGGACGGCGACGGCCCGGAAGAGAAGAAGGCCAAGCCCGCGCGTACCCATTGGGACATGCTGATGGAACGACGCACCCGTGAGGAGCTCGAAGAGGTCCTCGAGGAGCGTCTGGCGGTACTGCGCTCGGGGGCGATGAACATCGCCATCCACCCCAGGGACAGCCGCAAGAGCGCGTAACGCGCACACCCTGCACAAGTAACCGCGGGCGCCGTACCTGATCGCGTACGGCGCCCGCGGTTTCGTGCTGCCCGCTCGCACTGCCCGTTCGTCCGCGCCGGGTCCGGCGCGCGCGAGGCGCGGCGCGCTCAGCCCGCGCGCCGGGGCGGGACGTGCTCAGCCCATGAGCGGAGGCCGCTGCCGGCCCGGCTCCGGGCGGTCCTCCCGGATGACCTCGCCCTGCACCACCCTGCCGTCGGGCCGGTGCATCCGGGCCTGCTGGATGGCGTCGCCCAGGCTGCCCGGCGCGGCCTTGCGCAGGCGCTTCTCCAGGGCGTTCTCCGTGAACCGGCTCACCGCCTTCTGGACCGGCGGGAGCAGCAGGAGCAGTCCGGCCACGTCCGAGACCAGGCCGGGGATCATCAGCAGCAGGCCGCCGAGCATCATCAGGCCGTTGCCGCCGCCGCGGGCCGGCGAGCCGCCCTGCTGAAGCGCCTCGTTCAGGCTCTGGAAGGCGCGGCGGCCCGCCCGCTTGATGACCACGGCACCGGCCACGAAGCCCGCGAGGAGCAGCAGGAACACGGTGAGACCGCCCGCGGCGCCCGCGACCAGGGTGAGCAGCCAGATCTCCAGCACCAGCCACGCGGCGATGCCCAGGGGCAGATACCTGCGCAGCGGGGAGCGGCGGCGAGCGGTGTACGGGGAGGTCGGAGCGCCTGTCGTCATGCTCCCAGTGTGCCTGGCCACGGCTCAGCGCGGGATAAGGGGGGAGTGACCAGCCGGCGCCGCGGCAACCGTCCTAGGCGGGCCTGTCCTTGCCGGTGAGCTTGCCGAAGCGGTCCCCGACGCCCCAGGCGGTGACCCGCCACAGCGCCTCGACGACGATGTCCCGGCTCATCTTGGAGTCGCCCAGCGCACGCTCGACGAAGGTGATGGGGACCTCGACCACGTGGTAGCCCGCCTTCACGGCGCGGCGGGCCAGGTCGACCTGGAAGCAGTAGCCCTGCGAGGCGACCTCGCCGAGGCCGAGCCCTTCCAGGGTCTCGCGGCGGAAGGCCCGGAAGCCGCCGGTGACGTCCCGGATCGGTACGTCGAGCATGAGCCGCGAGTAGGTGGAGCCGCCCCGCGAGAGGAACTCCCGCGACTTGGGCCAGTTCACCACCCGGCCGCCGGGCACCCAGCGGGAGCCGAGGACCAGGTCGGCGCCCTTGAGGGCGGTGAGCAGCCGGGGCAGTTCCTCGGGCTGGTGGGAGCCGTCGGCGTCCATCTCGACCAGCACGCCGTAGCCGTGCTCCATGCCCCAGCGGAAGCCCGCGAGGTAGGCGGCGCCGAGGCCCTCCTTGCCCTTGCGGTGCAGTACCTGGACATGGTCGTCCTCGGCGGCCAGCTCGTCGGCGAGCTTGCCGGTGCCGTCGGGGCTGTTGTCGTCCGCGATCAGCACGTGCGCCTCGGGGACGGCCTTGCGCACCCGGCCGACGATGGACTTGATGTTCTCCGCCTCGTTGTAGGTCGGGATGATCACCAAGGCCGTGCCGAGCGGACCGAACTGCCTCCCCTGGGCCTTGGCCGCGAGGGTCCCGTCGCCGTCGTTCACTGCTGCCCCTTCAATGTCGTACGCAGGGGTCCACCATAGTGGCCGCGGCCTGGTAGGACGTGACAGCGCGTGCGTACGGTGGTGTCGATTCCTCAAGAACGGGGTAAGACGAACGGTTCAAACGTCTTTCCCCGCCTTCCCGCCGCTCGGCACCTTCGTACCACGTCCGGGTGGCACTCGCGTACCACGGCGGATGGGGGCCCGGCGCCCTTCGGGCCGACCTGGGGCCCGCTGGCTGCGGGTCGACCGAGAGCCGTTGTCTACTGAGCGCCCGGGCCCCACCCGGGTCACACCTGGCCGACCAGCTGGAACGTTCCCTCGTCGGCGCGGGCGCTGAGCCTGGCTGCCAGCGACGGTGCCTCGGTGCGGCACACCGTCCCTGACCCAGCGGCGCCGCGACAAGTCGCCTGAACGTGCTCCGGTCGGGCGTCCGGTGGTGGACTCGGACGAACCTACCGGCCCCCGGCCTCCGACTGTCAACAACCACCTGACCTGGTAAGACGGCCTGGGAGTAGGGGGCGGTGGAGAGGATGCGCAGGTCGGGCGGCGGGGCGGCGGCGGCCGGCGGGCACCGCGCCACCCCCGGAGATCACTCGCCCGGCCGTACGAAAACCGTCCGTCCGCCCACCACGGTGCGCAGGCAGACCGGCAGGTCGCGGCCCGGGCTGAGGTCGGGCAGGCCGGGGGTGCCGGAGCGCGGGTCGGTGGACCAGCGGGCCACCCGGTCGTCGGGGGCCTGCACGATCAGCTCGTCGGTGCGCCACACGGCGTAGTCCGCGGGCGCTCCCGGGACCAGCACGCCCGCGTCGTCGCGGCCGACGGCCCGCCAGCCGCCGCGGGTGTGCGCGGTGAACGCGGCGCGGACCGAGATCCGGTGCTCGGGCGTGTGGTGGAAGGCGGCGGCTCGGACCGTGCCCCACGGGTCGAGCGGGGTGACCGGGCTGTCGGAGCCGAACGCGAGCGGTACGCCGGAGCGGAGCAGCGCGGCCAGCGGGTTGAGGGTGCGGGCCCGCTCGGCGCCCAGCCGCTGGGCGTACATGCCCTCCTCCCCGCCCCACAGCGCGTCGAAGGCGGGCTGGACCGAGGCGAAAAGGCCCAGCTCGGCGAAGCCCGCGACGGTCTCGGGGGTGAGCATCTCGGCGTGCTCGACGCGGTGGCGTGCGGCGCGGATCCGGGCGAGGCCCACCTTCGCGGCGGCGGTGCGCACCCCCTCGACCACGGCGGCGACGGCGGCGTCGCCGATGGCGTGGAAGCCGGCCTGCAGGCCCGCCTCGGTGCAGGCCACCACATGGGCGGCGACGGCGTCGGCGTCCATGTAGGCGGTGCCGGTGTGGGCGGCGTCGGCGTACGGCTCGTGCAGGCAGGCGGTGTGCGAGCCGAGGGCGCCGTCGGCGAAGAGGTCGCCTGCGGCGCCGGCCGCGCCCAGCTCGCGCGCCTTGTCGACGTCCTGTTCGGCCCAGTAGCCGACCACGCGCGGGCCCGGCCCCTCGGCGGCGAGCCGCAGCAGGCCGGTGAAGTCGTCCTCGGAGGAGATCTGCGGGCCGCCGCACTCGTGCAGGGTGCCGATACCGAGGGAGGCGGCGTGCGCCAGGGCGGTGCGCTGCGCCTCGGCCCGCTGGGCGGGGGTGATGGCGGCGAGGGCGGCCTCGCGGACGACGTGGTGGGCGTCGCGGGTGAGCGGGGCGTCCTCGCGGGGGACGCCGCCGGGGACCATGTCGAGCAGGGCGGTGGTGACGACGGCCGAGTGCACGTCGATCCGGGACAGGTAGAGCGGGCGCCCGCCCGCGGCCTCGTCCAGCTCCGCGCGGGTCGGCGGCCGGCCGCCGGGCCAGCGGGCGGCGTCCCAGCCGTGGCCCAGCAGGACCCGGTCGCCGGGGCGGGCGGCGGCGAACTCGCGGATCCGCGCGAGGGCCGCCTCCAGGGAGGGCGCGTCGGACAGGTCGAGGCCGGTGAGGGCGAGGCCCGTGGCGGTGGTGTGCACATGGGCGTCGGTGAAGGCCGGGGTGACCAGGGCGCCGTCGAGGTCGACCACCTCGTCCACGCCCTCGGCGAAGGCGTCGGCGGCGCCCTCGGAGCCGACCCAGGCGACCTGGCCGCGTTCGACCACCATCGCGGTGGCGAAGGGGTCGGCGGGACTGTGCACCTCCCCGCGGCGCAGCAGGACGGTCTGGGGCTCGGCGGACTGCTCACTCATGGGGCACAGTCTCTCGCGTGCGCGGGGCCCGCCGGGCACCGGGGCGCGCGGTTCAGATCTTCGGGGGACGCGCCTCGTACGGTGTGGACAGCACCACCGTGGTGCGGGTGGAGACGCCGGCCAGCGAACGCACCCGGGCCAGCAGTTCCTCCAGTTCGTGCGGGGTGGAAACGCGCACCTTGAGGATGTAGTTCTCGTCGCCGGCCACGCTGTGGCATGCCTCGATCTCGGGGACGTCGGCGAGGCGGTCCGCGATGTCGTCGGGGGCGCTGGGATCGAACGGTTTCACCGAGATGAACGCGGTCATCGGCAGCCCGATCGCCTCGGGGTCGACCACCGCGGCGTAGCCGCGGATGACACCACGCTGTTCCAGCCGGCGCACCCGCTGGTGCACGGCCGACGTGGACAGGCCCGTGGCCTTGCCCAAGTCTGTGTAGCTCATCCGCCCGTCCTTGACGAGCAGCTGCACGATCTGACGGTCCAGCTCCTCCATGCCGCCAAAACCTACAGTGCGGTTGATCTCCTCGGATACCTGAGAGGCGCAGGTCATTCCCCGTTCGGGAGAAAAAGCACCGGGACGGGCATCTGCGGGCGGCATGTGACGAACGCCACACACCTGGAACCGGCTCCGTGATGTTCTCGTGATTACCGCCGAGAGCGGACGGGAAGTGCTTGCTGTGGTCGAGGCCGCAGCGCCTTCACGGCCCAGCCTTAGGGGGAGAATCCCATGCAGAGTGCCCATCGCCCTGGTCGATCCGCGTCCATCGGCCGGCAGCCCGTCGCCGAGCCCGAGCCGGAGGGCGTCGAAGCCGACCTCTTCGACGAGGAGCCGGACGCCTACGACACCTTCGAGATGTACCGGGTGATCTGCCCGGACTGCGCGCAGCCGATCGCGCTGCTGGCGGACGAGGACTACCTGCCGGAGCACGCGCTGTGCGCCTCGCCGTGGAACCCGTTCGGTCTCACGGTCTGCGCGGGCACGGGGCGTTCGGCGGCCGACGCCCGCCCCGCCGACGAGTCCGTCGAGCCGCAGGAGCAGGACACCGCGCTGCTGCTGACGCTCCCCCAGGGACTGGACTGGCGCACGCAGCCCTTCTCGCACGTCGGCGGCCCCGGTTCGCGCCCGATGCGCGGGCCGGAGATGCGCCGCCAGGCCGCCTGATCCGGCTCACCGCTCCCAGTAGGTGCCCTGCACCATGGCGCGCAGGCTGTCGTGGTGCAGGATCAGCGTGTCCGGGTCCGCCGGTACGGCGACCTCCCCGAAGTACGCCTGGCGGTAGGCGATGCGCAGCATGACGATCGCGTGCCGCAGGGCGGCGTAGAGGGTGTAGAACTCCATGTCCCGCGGGGTGTGGCCGGTCAGCCGCGCATAGCGGGCCTCGACGCGGTCGCGGCTGAGGAAGCCGGGCAGTCCCGGCTGTCCGGAGCCGGTCGTGAGGTCCTGGAAGAAGCGGTGCAGATAGATCGTCCAGCCGAGGTCCACCTCGCGCGGGGCGAGGGCCGCCATCTCCCAGTCCAGCACGGCGACGGGGTCGAAGCCGTCGTAGACGATGTTCCCGATGCGCGCGTCCCCCCAGCTGAGCACGGGTTCGCCGGGATCGCTCGGCCACAGCCGGGCCAGCCGGTCGAACGCGGCCTCGATGAGGGGTGAGCGGGCGAGGCCGTCGATCACCCAGGAGTAGTAGGCGCGTTGGGCCGTCACATGCCGGCTCAGCGCGTCGCCCGGGCCCGGCAGGGCGAGGAACTCGGCTTCGGCGGGCGGTACTTGGCCGTGCAGCCGGGCCAGCAGCCCGACCGTGGCCGCTTCCAGGCGCTCCCGCTCGTCGTCGCTCGCCGCGTGCAGCCAACTGCCCTGGTAGGTGTACGGCATGACGTCCGGCGGCACCCGTCCGGCGACCCGTTCCATGACGAAGAACGGCGCCCCGAGCGGGCCCGGGTCCTCCTCCAGCCACAGCACCCGGGGCACGGGGACGTCGGTGTGCTCGGCCACGAGCCGCAGGGTGCGGTACTGGCGTGCCATGTCGTACTCGGGGAAGACCGTGTACGCCGCCGGGTCGGCGGCCAGCCGCAGCGCGCAGGAGGCGACCGGCGGCCGGGGGTGGTCTATGTCGAACAGCAGGGTCTCGCTCGACATGCCGTTGGAGGCCGGGACGGTGACGCGGGCCGCCTCGGCGCCGGGCAGCCGGGTGCCGAGCCAGGCGGAGAGCCGCCGGGTCAGCTCCTCGGGGTCGCGGGTGCTGGTGCGGGGGCGCGGTGCGGTGGTCATCTCGTCTCCCCTCAGGGCGCGACGGAGTCGAACCCGGTGAAGCCGCTCGGGTCGTGCCGGCCGAACGAGCCGTGCTCGAAGATGCCGTACCCGGTCCGCCCGTCCATCCGGAAGCGGGCGGAGTGGTCGGTGACGCCGTAGGCGGCGAGGGGGTGCGGCGAGGACAGGTCGTAGGTGCGGCGGTCCACCCAGCCCCTCCCCTGCCAGCTGCCGTGCTGCCAGTCGTCGGCCGGCGGATAGCCCGCGCCGAGGGCGAGCGGCGAGGAGGCGAGGATCTCCACCTCCAGTTCCTGCGGCTTGCGCGGATCCCCGAGGTGGACGACGGCGCGCTCCGGGTGCCGGGTGCCGGACCGGTAGCCGATCTCGGTCCGGGGCCAGCCGAGTTGGCGGTCGCGGTGGCCGGGGCGGACCAGGGTGGCGTCGTTCAGGGAGCGGTAGCCGTCGGCGTCCTCCTGGGCGATGACCATCAGGAAGCGGTCCTCGAAGCGGACCGGGCACCAGATCCAGTGGAAGCCCTCGGCGGGATGGTCGGCGGCGAGCCGGCCGCCGTCCTCGCCGGGCATCGGGCGCACGCCCCAGCTGCGGTCCCGGGTCCCGGTCCAGCCCTGTGCCGAGACCTCGGACTCGGTGCCGTCGGCCCGGATCACGCCCGCGACCCGCCCCGCCTGGACGAACCGCCGCCCCTCCAGGGTGAGCCGGTCCCCCCGGCGCTGGAGGTGGTGCGGCTCCCATAGGGCCGGGAAGGCGGCCGTCCAGGTCAGGTCGTACGAGAGCTGTTCGTCGGTGCACACCAGGCGCAGCTGCTGGAGCGGCCGGACCACCTCGATGCGCAGCGGGCCCACGACGAGCCGTGTCCGGTCCTCGCCGAGGGCGTCGGAGGCGCGTACGGCGCGCAGGGTGTCCCCGGTGCGGAGGGTGGCGTAGGCGTCGATCACGCCCAGGTTGGGGTAGACGCCGAGGCCGAGGATGAGCAGGGCGCGGCCCGCGTGGTCGAAGACGTGGAAGATGCAGCGGTCGTAGGCGTTCCGGTCGCCGGTCGCCACGTGCTTCATGGAGAGCGGCACTTGGTGCACGGGGAACTCGTCGAGCGGTACGGGTCGGTCGTCGGCCACGGACACCCCCTGGACGATGGTCAGCTGACGGTACGTCAGGTGACGGGAGGAGGCCAGGGGGTGAACCGGACGCGTATGGACAGACGCTCGATTCCGCCGGGCGGTGACCAGTCCGGCCTCTGCCGCGTTGCCCGGGTATGACCCCCACGTACGCGGCGATCGGGCGTCAGCGCCGTATCTTCGTGCCCCGTCCGGCAGAATCGGTTCCGCCGTTCGCGCCGCAGGATCCGCCGATCTACCGCGAGCTCATGCGGACCTGGGCCGAGCGGGGCCGCACCCTGCCGGGCCGCCATGACCCGGAGTGGATCAGGCTGGCGGCCCCGACGGTCCGCACGGGCCAGTTCAGCGGCCTTCTGGCCCCGCCACGTGACGGGCGATGACCATCCGCTGGATCTGGTTGGTGCCCTCGACGATCTGCAGCACCTTGGCCTCGCGCATATAGCGCTCGGCCGGGAAGTCGGCCGTGTACCCGTACCCGCCCAGTATCTGCACGGCGTCCGTGGTGACCTTCATGGCCGTGTCGGTGCAGTGCAGCTTGGCCATGGCGGCCTGCTTGGCGAACGGCCTGCCGGCGTCCCGCAGCCTGGCGGCGGCGAGGTACAGCGCGCGGCCCGCCTCGATCTGGGTGGCCATGTCGGCGATCATGAAGCGCAGGCCCTGGAAGTCGGCGATGGGGTGGCCGAACTGGCGGCGCTCGGTGGCATAGCGGACCGCCTCGTCCAGCGCGGCCTGCGCGAGGCCGATGGCGCAGGCGGCGATGCCGAGCCGGCCGGAGTCGAGCGCGGACAGGGCGATGGAGAAGCCCTGGCCCTCCTCGCCGATGCGCCGGGCGTCGGGGACCCGGACGCCGTCGAGATGCACCTGCGCGGTGGGCGAGCCCTTCATGCCCATCTTCTTCTCGGGGACCGCGCCGCTCAGCCCCGGCGCGTCGCCGGGCACGAGGAAGGCGGTGATCCCGCGCGGGCCGTCCTCGCCGGTACGGGCCAGCACGGTGTAGAAGTCGGCGATGCCGCCGTGCGTGATCCAGGCCTTGGTGCCGGTGATCACCCACTCGTCGCCCTCCCGGACCGCCTTGGTGCGCAGGGAGGCCGCGTCGGAGCCGGAGGACGGCTCGGACAGGCAGTACGCCCCGAGCAGACCGCCGCCCAGCATCGCGGGCAGATGCTCGACCTGCTGCTGCTTGGTGCCGTAGGCGGCGAGCGCGTAGGAGGCGAGCGTGTGGACGCTGACGCCCAGGCCGACCGTGAGCCGGGCCGCGGCCAGCTCCTCCAGCACCTGGAGGTAGACCTCGTAGGGCTGGTCGCCGCCGCCGTGCTCGCCGGAGTACGGCAGGCCCAGCAGGCCGGACGAGGAGAGCAGCGTGAAGACCTCGCGCGGGAAGCGTCCCGCGTCCTCCTCCTCCGCCGCCTTCGGCGCGATCTCGCGCTGGGCGATCTCCCGGACGAGGGCGAGCAGATCTCTCGCCTCTTCCGTGGGCAGTTGACGCTCCACCGGCTGCGGGTCGCGGTCGGGCATGGCGTCGGCTCCTCCCTGTTCGGACCGGCGGTACGGCCCGTGGATGGGGCGGTTCCGCCTGATCGTTCCGCCGTGCCACAGGCACCGCTCCCGGGTCTCGGAAGCTGCTGACCAGCGGCATGCGCTGTGAGTATGCCCGATCGGCGACCTCCAGTCACCAGTTAACGACCGCTTACTTCAGGATTCCAGTCGGCACGGCAGGCCCGGCCGAAATTGGTCCGAACCATTGACCTAGTGGTCTAGTCCTCCTACTGTGCATGACCAACGCTTTACCGCGTTCATGCCAATCGGCTCGCGTTCCCCTCACCCCCACGAGGAGAGACACCCGATGCACACTCCCCGCACCCTCGTCCGAGCGCTCGTCTCGGCCGCCTGTACCGCCGCACTCGGCGCCGGCCTGCTGGCCGGCACCGGCACGGCGACCGCCGCGGCACCGAGCACCCCGAAGCTCGCGGCCGGCTCCAAGGTCGTCGGCTACTTCACCGAATGGGGCACCTACGACCGCAAGTACTACGTCAAGAACATCGAGACCTCGGGCTCCGCGGCCAAGCTGACCCATATCAACTACGCCTTCGGCAATGTCACCGGCGGCAAGTGCGCGATGGGCGACGCCTACGCGGCCACCGACCGGGCCTACACCGCCGCCGAGTCCGTCGACGGCGCCGCCGACACCTGGGACCAGCCGCTGCGCGGCAACTTCAACCAGCTGCTGAAGCTGAAGAAGAAGCACCCGGGTCTGAAGATCCTGTGGTCCTTCGGCGGCTGGACCTGGTCCGGCGGCTTCGGCGAGGCCGCGAAGAACCCGGCCGCCTTCGCCCAGTCCTGCTACGACCTGGTGAAGAACTCCAAGTGGGCGGGGGTCTTCGACGGCATCGACATCGACTGGGAGTACCCGAACGCCTGCGGCAACACCTGTGACACCAGCGGCCGGGAGGCCTTCAAGAACGTCATGGCCGCCCTGCGGTCCAAGTTCGGCTCCGGCAGCCTGGTCACCGCCGCGATCACCGCGGACGCCACCAGCGGCGGCAAGATCGACGCGGCGAACTACGCGGGAGCGGCCCAGTACGTCGACTGGTACAACCCGATGACGTACGACTACTTCGGCGCCTGGGACGCGGCGGGGCCGACCGCACCGCACTCCCCGCTGAACTCCTACTCGGGCATCCCGAAGGCGGACTTCCACACCTCGGCGACCATCGCCAAGCTCAAGGGCCTCGGCGTCCCGGCCTCGAAGCTGCTGCTCGGCATCGGCTTCTACGGGCGCGGCTGGACCGGCGTCACGCAGGCGGCACCGGGCGGCACGGCGACCGGTCCGGCGGCCGGCACCTACGAGCAGGGCATCGACGACTACAAGGTGCTCAAGACGAAGTGCCCGGCGACCGGCACGGTGGGCGGCACCGCCTACGCCAAGTGCGGTAACAACTGGTGGAGTTACGACACCCCGGCGACCATCGGCACGAAGATGACGTACAAGAACCAGCAGGGCCTCGGCGGCACCTTCTTCTGGGAGCTGAGCGGCGACACCGCGAACGGCGAGCTGATCAAGGCGATCAACTAGCCCCGAGCGGGGGGAAGGAGGGAGCGGGGGACCACGAGCCTCCGCTCCCTCGCTTTCAGCCGTCCCGGCGGGCGGCCGGCGGTGCCGGGTGGGCGGGGTCCAGCTCCTCGACGGCGCGCAGGGCGCCGCCCAGCGTCTTGACCAGCAGCTCGCGCATGGTGTCGCGGGGCAGCCCGGGGCGGTCGATCCAGTCCAGGGTGGCACCCTCGACGCTGCACACCCAGGAGAGCAGGCCCATCCGGGCCAGCGGGGAGATGTCGGCGCGGCCGTAGGCTCCTTCGGCGATCGTGGCGATGATCGCCTCGCGCACGCCGTCCCGTATCGCGTGCACCTCGGCGTCGAATCCCACGCCGCCGCTGACGATGGTGCGGTAGGCGGCCTGGTGGTGCTCGGCGTAGCGCAGATAGCCGTCGATCGTGCGGTGCACCCGGTCCACGGCGGGCAGTTGGAGGCCGCCGGCGGCGGAGGTCACCAGGTGGGCGACGGAGTCCTCGACGATGGCCAGGTAGTAGCCGCGCTTGGACCGGAAGTAGTAGTAGATCAAGCCCTTGGCGACCTGCGCCTGGCGGGCGATGTCGTCCATGGACAGGGCGTCGTAGGACGTGTCCGCGAACAACTTCCGCCCGATGGCGATGAGTTCGGCGCGACGCGCCGTCGAGCGCTCGGTGCCGCGCACCTGGGCGGCGGCACGCTGGTGCGGCATGTTCAAGATCGACCCTGGTCTAGGCGCGACGGGACATCCGCAGTATGTCAGAACATGCCACAGGCGGAAGCGGTCGGTTCAGAGCAGGCCGAGCTGGGTCACGAGCATCGCGAACACCACGACGAGGACCCAGCCCATGACGTGCTCGACGATCTTCGGGCCGTCTTCCCCGGGGCCGCCGGTGCGGACGCGGGTGGCGGTGGCCTGGTGTGCGCTCATGGTGATACTCGCAGAGGTCGGACGTACACGGTCGGATCCCCCCGCCCATGTGTCCACCTTGCCACCCGCGACGGCTTTTGCGGCGATGAACTCGGTCACACGCCTCAGCGCACGCCCACCGCGGCGAGCGCCCTGCGCTGGTGCGGGGTCGGATGGGCCGGGAAGTAGAGGTAGCAGACCCCTCCGGTGCCGGAGACGACCTTGCCGGAGGCGTTGTACCGCTTGGTCCTGAGCCAGATGTTCTCGAACTCCCGGCGCGCGTAGACCCGCCGCACCGCCGCGTCGTCCGCCGAGGCGGGGTCGTTGGCGATCACGTCTCCGTCGGCCGTGAAGCCGATCACGGTCATCAGATGGCCGGAGGTGCCGTAGCCGGCGCCGGTCAGCTCCTCCTTCAGGAAGGACTGGGACGTTATGGCCGGGATGCCGGCCGCGATCAGCGTCTCCAGGTCGGTGAGGGAGGCGAGCCGGGTGACGACTCCCTGCAAGCCTTCGAAGGTGGCCGCGTAGGCGGCGTTGAAGGGCCAGTTGCCGCAGCCCTCGTACTGGTGGTCGTAGGTGAACCGGGCCGCGTGGTCGACCTGCGGGTCGGCGTAGGCCGGGTCGACCCAGGACAGCTGCTCGCGGGTGAGCCGGCCGCCCCAGTACTCGATGATCATCTGCGAGGAGGTGGGGCTGCACCAGGCCTCGCCGCCGTTGTCGTACTCGGGGTACTGGCCCTTGTGGATCTCCTGCGAGTAGCGCGGGACGGCCAGTTCCTGGGCGAGGCCCGGGGTGGAGGCCGGGACGGTGAAGCGGTCGGGGACGTCGGAGCCCATCGCGCCGAGCCGCCAGACGGTCGGGGTGCGGCGGGTGCCGGGCCTGCGGTAGAGGGTGAGGCGCAGCCGGTACGCGGTCAGGCGCAGGCCGGTGCTCGCGTCGTCGATGGCGAAGGTGTCGGTCCAGACCGTGCTCCTGCCGTCGGTCTGGCCGTCCACCGAGGTCCGCTTGATGTCCTGGTCGCCCGAGGCCCAGCGGCCCATCACGTACCAGGGCGTGTCGGTGCCGTCCGCGTACGTGCCGCGCAGCTCGACCTGGAGCCAGGTGCCGGCCGGGGTGTGCGCGCTCCACGAGGCGACGACCTCGGTCGCGGGCGTGGTGAGCCGGTGCACCGGGCCGGTCCAGGTGGCGTACTCCCAGGTGGCGGTGGTACCGGTGTGCGGGTCGGTGTAGTCGGTGCGGCCGGCGGGGGCGCCGATCAGGATCCCGGGGCGCCGCCCGGGGACGGGCCGGGTGCCCTGGGCGGCGCCGGAGCGCCAGTCCCGGTACGTGGTCCACGCGTGGTAGTCGATGGCGCGGGCCGGCGCCGTGCCGGGGCCGTCGGCGTCGGCGGCCGGCGGCGCCGCGGCGGCGGGGGCCGCCGTAGCGGTCACCGCGGCGGCGACGGCCGCGGCGAGAACGGTTCTGCGGGACGGCTGTTGGGCTCTGCTCATGGGCGCGACGACCCCCAGGTGTCCGAGTCGGGGCTGATCTGGTGCAGGGTGTGCGCCAACTATGGAGCAGGCCGCACCCCCCTGCCAGCACTTCGGCGCATGCCGCGCCAGGAATATTGGTCTGGGCCACTGGCAGGGGGTCGGGCGGTGGGCCGGGCGGGTGCCGCGGTCAGACCAGGTCCATCGCGGCGACCTCGTCGGGACGGCCGTAGCTGACCGGCCCCTGGAAGCGGCGGCGGGCGGTGGCGAACCACCACACGGTGGCCACCAGCAGGACGACGGCGAGGGCGATCGGCGCGTAGTTGAACGAGTCGCCGGTGATCGGGGAGGCCTGCGGCAGCATGAACAGGACGCTGCTGAGCAGGATCCAGACCACCGCGAGCCAGCCGATCGGCCTGCCCCAGCGGCCCAGGTGCCAGGGGCCTGGCTGGAACGCGTCACCGAGCCGCAGCCGCAGGAAGATCGGAACGGCGTAGGCGAGGAACAGCCCGACCACGTTGACGCTGACGATGGCGGTGAACGCCGTGTGCGACCACCAGCCCGGCACCACCAGGGCCAGCGAGCAGGCGACCGCGAGCCACACCGCCTTCACCGGCGTACGGGTGCGCAGCGAGACCGAGTGCCACCAGCGGGAACCGGGCATGGCGCCGTCCCGGGAGAAGGCGAAGATCTGCCGGGTGTTGCTGGTGAGGTTGGCGAGACCGCAGAAGAGCATCGCGCCGATGACGAGGAGCAGCATCACCTTGGCGGTGCGCAGGCCGAGGCCGTCGATGAGGATCTGGACCGGCGGCGCGGCGGCACCGGCCACCTTGCCGTAGTCGCCGATGCTGTAGACCAGTGCCAGCATCAGGATCAGTCCCGCGATCGCGGAATAGCCGATGGCGCGGGTGATGCCCTTCGGCGCGCTGACCGTCGCCTGGACGGTTTCCTCCGACATGTGGAAGCTGCCGTCGAACCCGGTGAAGGTCCAGCTGGTGACCAGCAGTCCGAGCATGCCGCCGTAAAGCCCGCTCGTGAAGCCGGTGTTGTTCTCGAAATGCGTGACGAAGGACGCCGGCTGATGCTGATCGGGCATCACTATGAGTGCACCCACGATCACGACGAGTCCGATCAGCAGCCACCACACGGAAATACGGTTCAGTACGGCGACGAGCTGCACGGTGAAGGTGTTGGCGAGCCCCTGCAGGACGATGATGAGGGCCGTGATCAGCACCGTCTGGTGCGCGGTCGGCTGGTAGGAGGGCCACTGCAGGTGCACGAAGACCTGGATGAAGGTGGCGGCGGCATAGCCGGTGGCGGCGGTACCGCCGATCTGGCCCACGAAGTTCAGCCAGCCGGTGAACCAGGACCAGGCGCCTTTGTGCCGTTTGGCGAGTTTGCCGGCCGAGAAATAGAGGGCGCCACTCGTCGGATAGGCGGAGGCGACTTCCGCCATGGCGGCGCCGATGAGCAGCACCATCACCGAGACGCCGATCCAGCCGAACACGAGAATGCGCGGACCGCCCGCGTTCATTCCGAATCCGAAGGACGAGAAAATACCCGAGAGGATATTGATGATGGTGAAGGAGATCGCAAAATTGTCGAACGCCTTGAAGCGCCGGGTGAGTTTCCGCGGATAACCCATCGCGTGCAGGGTGGCGTCATCGTCGAGCACGACGGTGTCCGCCGCGCGGGCGGGCGCCCGGTGAGTCGACATCCGTTCCGACACAGATCGGCCTTTCTCTCGATGGGGCGGTTCGGGGGACGGTGCGCAGGGACGGTTCGGTGGGGCGGCTCGATGGGAACAGAGGGGCGAACAAGATCAGCCAGGTCCCGGGACGGGCAGTCCGCAGACACGCCGGGCCCGCGAGAGCTGCTCGGCGGGGTCGCCGAAGGCGCTCCAGGGCATGCGCGAGGCGTACGGGCCCATCGCCGTGAAGACCGCCCTGGCCTCGAACTCGCGCTGGCCCATGACCAGCGCGTGGGCGAGGTAGGCCAGGTCGAGCACCGGGGTGAAGCGGTAACCGCTCGCCGCGGGCAGCCAGTTCTGGTAGATCGCCAGCGCGGTGGAGCGCCACTGGGGCTGCTCCCACACCCGGTCGGCGAGCAGCTGGGTGGGGTTGTAGCTCTCCACCAGGGCCACCAGGGGCAACAGCCGCAAGACGGAGTCGGCGGGCGCCCGCTGGCTGAGGAAGGCGGCCACGTCCCAGGCCGCGGTGACCGAGCCGCCGTACCGGGTGAAGAAGCAGGACAGGAAGCGGTGGTGTGCCTCGCGGTGCCAGGGGTCGAGGGACAGGATGTGCGCGAACAGCCGCCAGGGCCCCGGCGGCGCGGTGAGCAGGCCCTGCGGCGCCGGGTCGCGCAGCCGGTGCAGCCGGGCCATGGCGAGCCGGGCGACCCAGGGGGTGGGGTCCCCCGGGGCCTCGTCGGCGGCCCGGTCGCAGGCGGTCAGCGCGATCCGCTCCAGCGCCTCGGCGCGGCCGTCGCGCGCGTCGGCCGCCCGCAGGGCGCGCTGCACGGCGACCCGGGCCCACATCAGCGAGGCATCGGGGGTCGGCTCCTCGGCGAGCCAGCGCTCCACCAGATCGGTGCCGGCCGCCTCGGAGGCGAGCACCAGCGAGCGGTGGGCGCGCAGGGCGAAGTCGGAGCGCGTCTCGGCGAGGGCCTCATGGGCGTACCGATAACGCCCGGCGCGCACATCGACGCATGCGCTCGCCAGGGCCCGGTCGTCGGCCGCCGGATGCCACACATAGTGCCCTTCGAATAACTCCGCGGCCATGTCCCCCTGCCCGTCGCGCGTTCGGCGCATCACGTTGCGCAGGAGGCACCTTACTCAGCGTGGACCACACCCGGAACGCCGATTTCGACATATCGGTCAGGCGATTCGGAATGTTTATCGATGCCCTTGGCCGGCCGCCGGCCGATGGTTCAAGGCGAGACTTTTCCGGGGCGGCGGGACCGGCGATCCGGCGGCCCCGGGCCGCCTCTAGACTGTTTCGTGGAAAACCTTCACACCAGCCACACCTCTGGGAATCGCCATTCACGACCTCGCCGCCCGGCTGCGCGGGCTCCCTCCCTCGCTGGGGCCGGTCCGGCTGATCGGCGTCGACGGGCACGCGGGCTCCGGGAAGTCCACCTTCGCCGGCCGGCTCGCCGAGGCCCTGGGCGGGGCTCCGGTGCTACATCTCGACGACATCGCCAGCCATGAGCAGCTGTTCGCCTGGACCGGCCGCCTCCTGACCCAGGTGATCGAGCCCCTGGCGCGCGGCGAGAGCGCCCGCTTCACCCCCTACGACTGGCATGCCCGCGCCTTCGGGCCGCCGCGCCCGCTGCCGGCCGCACCCGTCGTCCTGATCGAGGGCGTCGGCGCCGGCCGCCGTGCGCTGCGCCCGTATCTGGCCCGGCTGCTGTGGATGGAACTGCCCCGGGAGGAGGCGTGGGCGCGCGGCCGGCGGCGGGACGGCGCGGAGCAGCGGGAGTTCTGGGACGGCTGGGTCTCGGCGGAGCACGCGCACTTCGCCGCGGATCCTTCGCGCCCCCATGCCGATCTCCTGGTGCGGCAGCGACAGGAGGGGTACGAGGTGCTGCCGGGACCCGCCTCGGCACCCGGAATCGGGCCCGCTGTGACCCTGAGTGATGGTCCGTCTCCGATGTGGTGAACGTGTGAAGAGCCTTGCGAGCCAAGTTTTTCGAGTGCCTCAACTCTGCTTGACCGAGGGGCCGTACAGGACTTACGTTCTCAATGTGCGGCTTTCGGAGTCGCCCGATGACACGAAGCCCCCGGTTGTTCCCCCGTGACCGGGGGCTTCGTTCTGCCCGTGGACCCCTTTTTCCGGACGCCCCGCGCACCCGCCCTCTCACCCTGGGTCACGAAGGCCCGTGCGCCCCGTCTGCTCCCACCTCGCCGAACGCCCTGTGCGGCACCCTTCGGTACCCGGAGGTACCGCGGGTACGATGCCTTCGGTGCGACCTTCGAGCGGCTGCTTCGCGCACCGGCAACTCCGGTCCGCGGCACGGCGGTTCGAACGCGGAGGCCGTCGGGCGACCGCCCGGTGGTGAACCACGGGGGCACGGTCTGTGGGGGGACGTGATGGACTTCGGCACGCAGGGCCCCGAGGCCCCGGCCGACCTCGTCTGGCTGCGGGGGGTGGACGCCTACACGATGGGTGCCTATCCGCAGGCGGAGGAGGAGTTCCGCACCGCGGTGCGGATGGACCCGGGTATGGCGGACGCCTGGCTCGGACTGCACGCGCTCCGGGTCGACACGACCACCGCGCTGCTGCGGATGTTCCGGCACCGCGACCGCTTCGGCGAACAGCGCACCCGGCACCGCCGCACCCTCAACTCCTGGTACTGGCTGGGCTGGTGGGTGCAGCCGGTGCTGGAGAGCCCGCGCGACCTGCTGCTGGCGCACGCCTCCCACTGGCTGGACGGCCGGCATGTGCCCGAGCTTGACCGCGCCCTCGCCGGACTGCCCCCGGTCGACGCCGACGCCCAGGTCCGCTTCCTGCACGCCTGCCGCTCCTATCTGGTCAAGGACTGGGAGCAGCTGGTCCGGCACACCGACCCGCTGCTCGACGACCCCATGCTCGGCATCGAGGCCGGGCTGTTCGGCGGCATGGCCCGGGTCCGGCTGGAGATGTACGGCCAGGCCGAACCCCTGCTGTCGGCGGCGCTGATGAGATGCCGCAGCGAGCAGCCGCAGCGCAAGGAGCTGCGGTACTGGCTGGCCCGCGCCCATGAGGGCACCGGCCGCAGCGCCGCGGCGCTCCCCCTGTACCGGGCGGTGCACCGGGTCGACCCGGCGTTCATGGACACCGCCGCCCGGCTCGCCGCGATCGCCGAGGGCGACGGGTACGAGGACGTGGCCGACCTCGCCGCGATCACGCTGACCGGCGCCGGGCAGGACGCGGTGGACGGGCCTGACGGGTTCGATCCCCTGTTCGGCATGGAGGGCCGGGACCTGCGGCTGCCGGAGCCCGATCTGCCGACCGGGCCGCTGCCCTCGGTGGGCGATCCCGCGGTGCGGCTGAGGACGGGGGTGCCCGCGACGGGCGGCTCACCGATCCCGGCCGGCCCGACCGACCCCGCGTTACTGGAGGAAGCGCTCGCCGAACTGGAGCGCATGGTGGGGCTCGAACCGGTCAAGCGCCAGGTCAAGGCATTGTCGGCGCAGCTGAACATGGCCCGGCTGCGGGCCGGCCAGGGACTGCCGGTGCAGCCCCCGAAACGGCACTTCGTCTTCTCCGGGCCGTCGGGGACCGGGAAGACCACGGTCGCACGGATCCTCGGGCGGGTCTTCTACGCGCTGGGGCTGCTCGGCGGCGACCACCTCGTCGAGGCCCAGCGGGCCGATCTGGTCGGCGAGTACCTCGGGCAGACGGCCGTGAAGGCCAACGAGCTGATCGACTCCGCGATCGGCGGGGTGCTGTTCGTGGACGAGGCGTACTCGCTGTCCAACTCCGGCTACGGCAAGGGGGACGCGTACGGCGACGAGGCGCTCCAGGTGCTGCTGAAGCGGGCCGAGGACAACCGGGACCACCTGGTGGTGATCCTCGCCGGCTATCCGGAGGGCATGGACCGCCTGCTCGCCGCCAACCCCGGCCTGTCGTCCCGCTTCACCACCCGCGTCGACTTCCCGTCCTACCGGCCGCAGGAACTCACCGAGATCGGCAAGGTGCTCGCGGCGGAGAACCGGGACCACTGGGACGAGGAGGCGCTGGAGGAGCTGCGGTCCATCGCCGGGCACGTGGTCGACCAGGGGTGGATCGACGAGCTGGGCAACGGGCGGTTCCTGCGGACGCTGTACGAGAAGAGCTGCGCGTACCGGGACCTGCGGCTGTCGACGTACGCGGGGGCACTGTCCCGGGCGGACCTGGCGACGCTGCGGCTGCCGGATCTGATGCAGGCGTACGGAGAGGTGCTGTCGGGGCGGGGGCCGCAGGACCCGCCGGGGTTGTAGCGGCGCCCGCAGGGGCGCGGGGAACCGGCCGGTTCTCCCGCGCCCGCTGCCGGCGTCCGGCCTAGGTGGCCAGCGCCTCCTCCGGCTCCCCGCTCACCCTGGGCTCCGGCATGTCCCGGTGCGCCGGGTCCCGGACCTCGCCGACGAGCAGTTCCAGCACGTCCTCCAGGGCGACCAGGCCCAGGACCTTGCCGGCGGCGTCGGCCACCTGGGCCAGGTGCGTGGCCGCCCGGCGCATCACGGTGAGGGCGTCGTCGAGCGGCAGCTCCGCGCGGAGCGTGGCCATCGGACGCCAGACGTGCTGCGGTACGGCCCGCTCCGAGTCCTCCAGGTCGAGGACGTCCTTCACATGCACGTACCCCATGAAGGGGCCCTTCTCGGTCGCCGCGACCGGGAAGCGGGAGTAGCCCGTGCGGGCCGTCAGCTCGACGATCTCCCCCGGGGTGACCGACGGGGCCACCGTGACCAGGGTCTCCCGGCGCAGCAGGACGTCCGTCACCGGGCGGGAACCCAGTTCGAGGGCGTCCTCCAGGCGCTCCTGCTCCTCGGGGCCGAGGAGGCCCGCCTGGCCGGAGTCCTCCAGCAGGCGGTTGAGCTGCTCGGTGGTGACGACCGCCTCCACCTCGTCCTTCGGCTCCACCCGGAACAGCCGCAGGATGCCCTGGGCGCAGGCGCCGAGTGACACCGTGATCGGCCTGCACAGGCGGGCGAACCAGACCAGACCGGGGCTGAGCCAGAGCGCCGCCTTCTCGGGCGCCGCCATGGCGAGGTTCTTCGGCACCATCTCGCCGATGACCAGGTGGAAGAAGACCACGGCGGCCAGGGCGATGACATAGCCGAGCGGATGGATCACGCCGTCCGGCAGGTGGATCCACTCGAACAGCGGTTCCAGCAGGTGCGCCACCGTGGGCTCGGCGACCGCGCCGAGCGTCAGGGAGCAGACGGTGATGCCGAACTGGGCGGCGGCCATCATCTGCGGCAGCCGTTCGAGGCCGTAGAGCACCTGGCGGGCCCGGGCCGTGCCGAGCGGTTCGATCTGGCTGCGGCGGACGGAGACGAGCGCGAACTCGGCGCCGACGAAGAAGCCGTTGGCCAGCACGAGCAGCGCGGCGAAGACCAGTTGGAGGACGCTCATCGGGCGGCCTCCAGCGCGCTCGCCGCCTGCGCCGTGCGGACCAGGCGGACCCGTTCGGCGCGATAGTGGTCGACCTGGCGGACCGAGAGCCGCCAGCCGGGCAGTTCGGCCCGGTCGCCGGGGGCCGGGATCCGGCCGAGCAGATCGGCGACGAGGCCGGCGACGGTCTCGTACGGCCCCTCGGGCACCTCCAGGCCTATGCGCTGGAGGATGTCGACGCGGCAGCCGCCGTCGACGTCCCAGGCGGGCCTGCCGTCCTCGGGCGGAGCGGGGGCCAGCTCGGGCATGTCCTTGGCGTCGTGCTCGTCGCGGACCTCGCCGACCAGCTCCTCGACGATGTCCTCCAGGGTGACCACGCCGGCCGTGCCGCCGTACTCGTCCACGACGACCGCGATGGGCTGCTCACTGCGCAGCCGGGCGAGCAGCGGCTGGACCGGCAGGGTCTCGGGGACCAGGAGCGCCTTGCGGGCGATCCGGCTGACCGGTGTGCGCAGCCGCTCGTGGACCGGGACGGCCAGCGCGTCCTTGAGGTGGGCCATGCCGACGATCTCGTCGATCTTCTCCCGGTAGACGGGGAAGCGGGACAGTCCGGTGGCCCGGGTGAGGTTGACCACATCCTCGGCGGTGGCCGAGTTCTGCAGCGCGCTCACCTTCACGCGCGGGGTCATGACGTGCTGCGCGGTCAGCTCGCCCAGGGACAGGGTGCGGACGAACAGGTCGGCCGTGTCCTGCTCCAGAGCGCCGGCCTGGGCCGAGTGCCGGGCCAGGGAGACCAGCTCGCCGGGGGTGCGGGCGGAGGCCAGCTCCTCGGCGGGCTCGACGCCGAGGGCGCGCACGAGCCGGTTGGCGACCGTGTTCAGCGCCGAGATCACCGGGCGGAACAGGCGGGCGAAGCGGTGCTGGGGGCCGGCGACGAAGCGCGCGACCTGCAGCGGCCGGGAGACGGCCCAGTTCTTGGGCACGAGTTCGCCGACCACCATCTGGATCGCCGAGGCCAGCAGCATGCCGACGACGACGGCGATGCCGGAGGCGGCGCCCTCGGGGATGCCCAGGGCGCCGAACGGGCCGTTGAGCAGCTCGGCCAGAGCCGGCTCGGCCAGCATGCCGACGACCAGGGAGGTGATGGTGATGCCGAGCTGGGTGCCGGAGAGCTGGAAGGACAGCTCCTTCAGCGACTCCACGACCGTACGGGCGCGGGCGTCGCCGTCGGCGGCTGCCTTCTCGGCGTCCTGGCGCTCGACGGTCACCAGGCCGAACTCGGCCGCCACGAAGAATCCGTTGGCGAGAATCAGCAGGAACGCCGCTCCTAGGAGCAGCAGGGGGATGGTCACGCTGCCACCGCCTTCCCGCTATGTCGGGAGGGGATGGCGCAGGTACTACAGGACGATCCGTCCATCGCCGGGGGGAGTCACTCCTCGGGTAGCAGGAACCCCTGGGCACCGGGCGGAGCGCAGGGGCGGAGGCGCAGCGAGAGGCCTCCGCCCACCAGATTAATCAAGACCTGGGCCGGTGCGGCAGGGCGGACGTGTCCGAGCGTGCCTCGGCGAGCGTGCGCAGGGCCTGGGCGTCCGCTATGGCCCGCGCCTTGGCGATGCCCGGTTGGATGCCGAGCGCGGGCAGGCTGGTGCCGTCGCTGAGGTCGAGGAAGACCCAGGGGTCGCCGGGGCGGAGGTTCACCCGGAGGATCTCCGCCCAGGCCAGACGGCGTTTGCTGACGATGTTGACCACGGTGACGCCGGACTCGTCGGCGACCACCTTGACCCGGGCCAGCAGGGCCAGGACCGCGAAGATGAGCGCCCCGGTGAGGATGAAGGTGAGCCGGTCCCCGGGGCCGAGCTGCTCCAGCAGCAGCGCGACACCGGTTATCACCAGGAGGATCGCCACACCGGCGGTGAGCAGGACGGCGCGCGTGTGGCCCGGCCGGAAGGTGACGGGCAGGGTGGGCTGATCGGACATCGGTCGGCGTTTCCCTCTACAGGCGGCAGGCGTGGATGGCCGTGGTGAGGATGGCCCGGGCGCCGATGGCGTAGAGGTCATCCATGATCCGCTGGGCCTCCTTGGCGGGGACCATGGCACGGACCGCGACCCAGCCCTCGTTGTGCAGCGGGGAGACGGTCGGGGACTCCAGGCCCGGAGTGAGCGCGACGGCCTTCTCCAGCTGCTCGACCCGGCAGTCGTAGTCCATCATCACGTAGGTCCGGGCGACCAGGACGCCCTGGAGGCGGCGCAGGAACTGCTGGACCTTCGGTTCGTCGGCGTCGGCGCCGGTGCGGCGGATCACGATCGCCTCGGACGTCATGATCGGGTCGCCGAAGACCTCGAGGCCCGCGTTGCGCAGGCTGGTGCCGGTCTCCACGACGTCGGCGATGACCTCGGCGACGCCCAGCTCGATCGCGGTCTCGACGGCGCCGTCCAGGTGGACGACGGAGGCGTCGACGCCGCTGTCGGCGAGGTGCCCGGCGACGATCCCCTCGTACGAGGTGGCGACCGTCTTGCCCTTGAGGTCCTCGATGCCGTTCGCGGTGCCGGGCTTGGCGGCGAAGCGGAAGGTGGACCGGGCGAAGCCGAGCGGCAGGATCTCCTCGGCCTGGGCGCCGGAGTCGATCAGCAGGTCGCGGCCGGTGATGCCGATGTCGAGGCGGCCGGTGGAGACGTAGATCGCGATGTCGCGGGGGCGGAGGTAGAAGAACTCGACCTCGTTCTCCGGGTCGACGATGCGCAGTTCCTTGGACTCGCGGCGCTGCTGGTAGCCGGCCTCATGCAGCATGTCCGCCGCAGGGCCGGACAGGGAACCCTTGTTGGGGACGGCGATGCGCAGCATGAGGTCGGCTTCCTTCGCGTTGAGTGGTGTGGGTGTGAGCCGGCGTGGCTCAGAGGTGGGCGTAGACGTCGTCGAGGGAGATCCCGCGGGCGACCATCATCACCTGGACGTGGTAGAGCAGCTGCGAGATCTCCTCGGCGGCCGCCTCCTTGCCCTCGTACTCGGCGGCCATCCAGACCTCCGCGGCCTCTTCGACGACCTTCTTGCCGATGGCATGGACGCCCTTGCCGACCAGCTCTGCGGTACGGGAGGTGGCGGGATCGCCCTGGGCGGCCTTGTGCTGGAGCTCGGTGAAGAGCTCCTCGAACGTCTTCTTGGACATGGTGGAGCCCACCCTACGCGGTGCGGGTCGCTCCTCAGTGCCAGGGTTCGGATACTGAGCGGAGCGTCGCGGCGGTGGCGACCGCGGCGGTCACCGCCTCGTGTCCCTTGTCCTCGTTCGAGCCTTCGAGGCCGGCCCGGTCCAGGGCCTGCTCCTCGGTGTCGCAGGTGAGGACGCCGAAGCCGACGGGTACGCCGGTCTCGACGGAGACCTGGGTGAGGCCCTGGGTGACGCCCTGGCACACGTAGTCGAAGTGGGGGGTGCCGCCCCGGATGACGACGCCGAGCGCGACGACGGCGTCGTAGCCGCGGCCCGCGAGGACCTTGGCGGCGACCGGCAGCTCGAAGCAGCCGGGGACCCGGATCAGAGTGGGCTCGTCGATGCCCAGGTCGTGCAGGGCGCGCAGGGCGCCGTCGACCAGACCGTCCATCACCTTGTCGTGCCACTGCGCAGCGATGACGGCGACCCTGAGGTCGCTCACGTTGCGTACGGACAGTTCCGGTGCACCCTTGCCGCTCACGTCTCTCCTAAGTGCTTCTTGCTTACTGGTTGCCGCAGGTGCCGGCGGAGGCAGCCACGGCGGGCGTGTCGAGCCAGGGCAGATCGTGCCCCATCCGGTCCCGCTTGGTGCGCAGGTACCGGAGATTGTGCTCGCCGGCCTGGACCGGCATCGGCTCGCGGCCGGTGACCTTGAGTCCGTGGCGCAGCAGCGCGTCGGTCTTGTCGGGGTTGTTGGTCATCAGCCGGACGCTGCGCACGCCGAGGTCGGCGAGGATCTGCGCGCCGGCGCCGTAGTCGCGGGCGTCGGCGGGCAGGCCGAGTTCGAGGTTGGCGTCGAGGGTGTCGTGGCCCTGCTCCTGGAGTTCGTAGGCCCGGAGCTTGGACAGCAGGCCGATGCCGCGTCCCTCGTGTCCGCGCAGGTAGACGACGACACCCCGGCCCTCCTCCTGGATGCGCTCCAGTGCGGTGTCCAGCTGGGGGCCGCAGTCGCAGCGCAGGGAGGCGAAGACGTCGCCGGTGAGGCATTCGGAGTGGACGCGGACCAGCACGTCCTCGCCGTCGCCGATCTCGCCGTGGACGAGGGCGACGTGCTCGACGCCGTCGGCTGCGGCCCGGTAGCCGTAGGCGGTGAAGGCGCCGTGCCGGGTGGGCAGGCGGGTCTCGGCCTCGCGGCGGACGGTGGGCTCGCTGCCGCTGCGGTAGGCGATCAGGTCCTCGATGGAGATGATCGTCAGGCCGTGCTTGCGGGCGAACGGGATCAGCTCGGGCAGCCGGAGCATCCGGCCGTCCTCGCCGGCGATCTCCACGATGGCGCCGGCCGGGCGCAGGCCCGCGAGCCGGGCGAGGTCGACGGCGGCCTCGGTGTGGCCGTTGCGGACCAGGACGCCGCCGGGCCGGGCGCGCAGCGGGAAGACATGGCCGGGGCGGACCAGGTCGGTGGGCTCGGCGGTGCCGCTCGCCAGCAGCTGGAGCGTGGTGGCGCGGTCGGCGGCCGAGATGCCGGTGGTCACGCCGTGCGCGGCGGAGGCGTCGACGGAGACGGTGAACGCGGTCTTCATCGACTCGGTGTTGTCCTCGACCATCTGCGGCAGGCGCAGCCGGTCGAGTTCCTCGCCCTCCATGGGGGCGCAGATCAGGCCCCGGCACTCGCTCATCATGAAGGCCACGATCTCGGGGGTCGCCTTCTCGGCGGCGATGACGAGGTCGCCCTCGTTCTCCCGGTCCTCGTCGTCCACGACGACCACGGGGCGGCCGGCCGCGATGTCGGCGATGGCCCGCTCGACCGGGTCGAGCGTGAAGTCCTCGATGTCGTGGGTGCCGTACAGGGGCGGTGCCGAGGTCATGCCGGCGCTCCTTCCAGTGCGGGCTGCGGGTCCCTGCGGGAGCGCAGCCACCAGTCGCGCATGCCCCACAGGACGAGTGCGCCGTAGATGACGTAGACGAAGCCGGAGAAGGCGTAGCCGTTGGCGAAGTTGAGGGGGACGCCGACGAGGTCGACGAGCAGCCAGGCGATCCAGAACTCGATCATGCCCTTGGCCTGCGCGTACATCGCGACGATGGTGCCGACGAAGATGTAGGCGTCCGGCCAGGGGTCCCAGGACAGGCTCGGGTACGCCTTGAAGAGGAGGGCCACGGCGACCGTGCCGACGGCGGCGGCGGCGATCATGGCGCCGCGCTCGCGCCAGGTGGCGAAGCGGGGGGTGATGTGGCCGTCGGCGGCCTTGTCCTTGCCCCGGTTCCACTGCCAGAAGCCGTAGGCCGCGACGACCATGACGACGACCTGCTTGCCGGCGCTGCCGGTCAGGTGGTCGAAGAAGGCGGCGAACAGGATCAGGCCGGAGACGAACTGCACCGGCCAGCTCCACAGGGAGCGCCGCCAGCCGAGGGCGAGGCCGGCCAGACCGAAGATGTTGCCGACCATGTCCGACCAGAGGATGTGCTGGCCGAAGAGCGTGAACGCCTCGGAGTTCAGCCAGTTCACCGGTCGGCCCCCGTACCGGCCGCGAGCAGCCGCTCCACGTACTTGGCGATGACGTCGACCTCCAGGTTGACCGGGTCGCCGGGCTGCTTGTGGCCGAGGGTGGTCAGGTCGAGGGTGGTGGGGATGAGGCTGACGGTGAAGTGCTCCTGGCCGGCCTCGACGACGGTGAGGCTGATGCCGTCGACGGTGATGGAGCCCTTCTCCACGACGTAGCGGGAGAGTTCGGCGGGGAGGGAGATCTTCACGATCTCCCAGTTCTCCGAGGGCGTGCGCGCCAGGACGCGGCCGGTGCCGTCGACATGTCCCTGCACGATGTGTCCGCCGAGACGGGCGCCGACGGCGGTGGGGCGCTCGAGGTTGACCCGGGAGCCGACGGTGAGCGCGCCGAGGCTGGAGCGCTTGAGGGTCTCGGCCATGACGTCGGCGGTGAACTCGTCACCCTCGTGCTCGACGACGGTGAGACAGACCCCGTTCACGGCGATGGAGTCGCCGTGCTGCGCGCCCTCGGTCACGATGGGGCCGCGGAGCCGGAAGCGGGAGGCGTCGTCGAGATTCTCGACGGCGGTGACCTCACCCAGCTCTTCGACGATTCCGGTGAACACTTCCCGGGTCCTCCTGCCTCTTCGGGCACGGACTCCGGGGCCTGTCGATGACGACAGAGAATACGGATGAGCACACACCTGAGGCGTCGCCGACACGGACCCGTCCGCGTACGGACGAGTCCAGATACGGCGGCGCGCACACGGAATACGTATGCCCGCCCGCCGCGCACTGCCTCCCATCCGGACTTTAACCGTCGGTCCAGGAATTTCACCTGGTCAACCGGCCGCTGGAAGCGACCGGGTCGCGGACTGTAACCGCCGGTTCGGACTTTCACCGACCCCGGAGTGCGCTGCTTCTGGTACATGGCCAGTGTGCCACGACCGCAACTCGTCCATACGGGTCAAGAGTGTGGGCTCGCTCACACTGCGTGTCGCTCATTTCGCGCCACGCAGCCGCCGCGGCCAACTGAGCGGCGGCGGCACCGCGTTGACCTGGTCCGGACCCATTGACCGTACTGGTCTAGTCCTTTTAGGGTGCGGACGGGCCCGGCGGCGGTGACGACGGCCCTTGCCCGCCGCCGGGCCGCCAGGGCTCTGGCAGGGTGAGCGCATGGAGATCGCCCTGCCCGCCGACGCGTTCGAAGCCCACCGCCCCCGCCTCTTCGGCCTGGCCTACCGGCTGCTCGGTTCCGCCCAGGAGGCCGAGGACGCGGTGCAGGACGCCTATCTGCGGTTCAGCGGCGCCGACCGGGCGGCGATCGAGCACCTCGGGGCCTGGCTCGCCAAGACCGTCACCAACCTCTGTCTGAACCGGCTCACCTCGGCCCGGGCGCGGCGCGAGCGGTATGTCGGGGACTGGCTGCCGGAGCCGGTGGTCACCTCGGACGGCACGCTCGGCCCCCTGGAGTCGGCGGAGCGGCGGGACCAGGTCTCGATGGCCCTGCTGGTGCTGCTGGAGCGGCTGACGCCGGCCGAACGGGCGGTGTACGTACTGCGCGAGGCGTTCGGGTACGCGCACCGGGAGATCGCGGACGTGCTGGAGCTGAGCGAGGCCAACTGCCGCCAGCTGTACAGGCGGGCGGTGCGGCGGGTGGCCGAGCCGGCCGGCGGCCGTTTCGAGGCGGCTCCGGAGCGGCGCGAGGAGCTGGTCGCGTCCTTCGTCACGGCCGCTCGCGAGGGCGATCTCGCCGGTCTGGAACGGCTGCTCGCCGAGGATGTGACCTGGTGGAGCGACGGGGGCGGCAAGGTCACGGCCGCGCTGCGGCCGATCGAGGGCCGGGCGAAGGTCATGCGCTTCCTGGCCGGCATCTCGGGCCGGTTCACGGCGGGCCTGGAGTTCACGGCGGCCGAGGTCAACGGGGCGGGCGCGCTGGCCTGGTGGACGGGCGACACGCTGATGGGGGTGGCGGTCATCGAGCCGCGGGACGGGCTGATCGCGGGGGTGCGGGCGGTGGTCAACCCGGAGAAACTGGAGTTCGCCCGCCGACAGCTCCTCGACCGGGTCTGAGGGGCCCGCCGTCCGCGTCCCGCCTCCTCGCCTCAGGAATCCGCCGGAACGTGTCACATTTCCGGTGGCTGTCCGGTCGGACTGGTGAGGGCGCTCCGATGGGGGGTGCCCGGTGTCCGAAGGGGCGGAGAACAGCATGACCACGATCCTGGTGACCGGCGGGACCGGAACCCTCGGCCGACTCGTCACGGAGCGGCTGCGGGCGGACGGCCACGAGGTCAGGGTGCTCAGCAGGCACAGCCGGCCGTACGCCGTCGACCTGCGGGCCGGCGGTGCCGGCCTGGACGCGGCGCTGGCCGGAGTGGAGACGGTGGTGCACTGCGCGAGTACGCCCCGGGGCGGCGACGAACAGGCGGCCCGGAACCTGCTGGCGGCGGCCGGGCGGGCCGGGGTCGACCATCTCGTGTACATCTCCATCGTCGGCGTGGACCGGGTGCCGTTCGGCTACTACCGGGCCAAGTTCGCGGTGGAGCGGCTGGTCGAGGAGTCGGGGCTGGGCTGGACCGTGCTGCGGGCGACCCAGTTCCACGACCTGGTGGTCACGCTCTTCGAGGGCTTGTCCAAGCCGCCGGTCATGGCGGTCCCCGCGGGGGTGGCTGACCAGCCGGTCGAGGTC
This sequence comes from Streptomyces sp. NPDC015171, assembly GCF_043079545.1. Taxonomy (NCBI): domain Bacteria; kingdom Bacillati; phylum Actinomycetota; class Actinomycetes; order Kitasatosporales; family Streptomycetaceae; genus Streptomyces; species Streptomyces sp. NPDC015171. Next base: position 383,753 of record NZ_JBIBUO010000006.1, on the reverse strand, counting down.
GGCGAGGTGGCCGAGCGGCTGGCGGAACTGGCCCTCTCGGCTCCGGCCGGACGGGTGCCGGACATGGCGGGCCCCGAGGTCCGCCCGCTCGATTCGCTGGCCCGCGCCTTTCTGCGGGCCACGGGCCGGCGCCGCCCGGTGCTGCGGGTGCCGCTGCTCGGGAAGGCGTACCGCGCCTTCCGGGAGGGCGGCCATCTGGCGCCGGAGCGGGCGGTGGGCAAGGTGGGCTTCGAGGAGTACCTGGCACGGCGGTTCGGGCCGGACGGCGGACGCTGAGTCCGGGCCCGCGCGGCTCCCGGGCACGGCTGACCGACCCCCGCCGACCTGCGCGGGCGCACCGGCCCGGCCCCTGCCGACCTGAGGCCGGACGCCGACCCCAACGCTGCCAACCCGAGGCCGGACGCCGACCCCAACGCTGCCAACCCGAGGCCGGACGCCGACCCGAACGCTGCCGGCCCGAGGCCGGACGCCGACCCCAACGCTGCCAACCCGAGGCCGGACGCCGACCCCAACGCTGCCAACCCGAGGCCGGACGCCGACCCCAACGCTGCCGACCCGAGGACGGACGCCGACCCCAACGCTGCCGACCCGAGGACGGACGCCGACCCCAACGCTGCCGACCCGAGGACGGACGCCGACCCCAACGCTGCCGACCTGAGGCCGGACGGCGGCCACGGGGCCGGCCTTGAGCGCGGCGGCTGCCGGGCACGGCGGCCTGGGCAGGCGGCGACGGCGGCGGGACACACGCGTCCACGACGCTCCGCTCCGCTCCGCTCCGGGAACACCCGCCGGGCGGGCACCGGTCCGCCGCGACCTCCAGCCGGGCGAGCTGCTCAGCCGTGGCCCTCCCCACGGCGACAGGCCACGGCCGCCGGACGCGAGGGCCCGTACCGAACGGCGGGCCCGGCGTCCCGGCGGCACCACTGCTCCCCCTGGGCGCACCCTCCGGGGCCCTAGCGTTCCGGTGGTGCGAACAGTTCGTCCTGGGCTCGTTCACGGGCGGTGAACAGGGCTCCGCGCAGGACGGCCGTGCCGCCGAGGCTGCTCGCGCGTACCTCGGTGGCCAGCGGTGACATCCGGTGCAGCCGTTCCTCCACCAGCCCGGCGAGCACCGCGCCCCCGGCCTGGCCGACCTCCCCGCCGAGGACCACGCAGCCGGGGTCGAGGACGGCCACCACGGAGGCGACGCCGACGGCGATCCGGTCGGCCAGGGTGTGCAGGAAGCGGGTGGCGGCGTCCGGCGCGTCCGCCGTGCCGGCCGCATGCGCCGCCGGCGCCACCGCCTCACGTACCGTCCTTGCCGCCCCGGGTCCGTCCGCCGTGGCCGGCACCGGCAGGCCGTGTTCCGCCGCGAGCCGGGCGATAGCCCCTGCTCCGGCCAGCGAGTGGAAGCCCCCGGCGCAGTCGGTGGCCGAGGGCAGCGCGTCCGTCCCGGGGACCGGCAGGAAGCCGATCTCGCCGGTGCCGCCCGAGGCGCCGCGCCGCAGGGTGCCGTCCAGGACGACCGCGGCACCGACGCCGTGTCCCAGCCAGAGCAGCACGAAGGTGTCCCGGTCGTGCGCCGCGCCCTCGCGCTGTTCGGCGAGGGCGGCCAGGTTGGTCTCGTTCTCGACGGTGACCCGGGTGCCGGACAGCCGGTCCTGGAGGGCGGCGACCAGGCTGCGGTGCCAGGCGGGCAGGCCGGCCGAGTCCCTGAGGTCGCCGCTGGCCGGGTCGATCAGGCCCGGGGCGCCGATGCCGACGGTGTGCAGCCGCTCGGCACCCGCCTCCTTCGCGGTGTTCTCCACCGCGGCCACCGCCAGCTCCACGGCCGGCCCCGTCCCGGTCTCCCCGCCGATCGGCACCGACGCCTCGGCGAGCACCCGCCCGACCAGGTCGGAGACGAGGACGAGGACGCCCTCGGTGCGGACGTCGAGCGCGGCCAGATGGGCGCGGTCGGCGACGATGCCGTAGAGCCGGGCGTTGGGGCCGCGGCGCAGCTCGCCCGACTCCCCCACCACGGTGATCAGGCCGGAGGCGGTGAGCCTGTCGACGAGGTCCGCGACCGTCGGCCGGGACAGTCCGGTCAGCTGCTTCAACTGCCCTGCCGTCAGCGGGCCTTCCTGTTGCAGCAGGCTGAGGGCCAGCCGGTCGTTGATGGCCCGGGCGGTGCTCGGTGATGCGGGCATGGCGGAAATCCTCCCAGACGCGCGCGGCCGGACGATCCACTATCTATCAGGCAGGGTCCCTGATAGTTTACGGCGGTGCCATGAGGGTGCGTCGGGGCAGGGCCTGGGAGGGGTGGGGAACATGGGTGGCGTGGGGTACACGGGTGAGGAGATCAGGCGTGCTCGCTACGCCGTCGCGGCCGTGTTCGCCGTGCACGGCGCCGTGACCGGTTCCTTCGCGACCCGCGTGCCCTGGATCCAGGAGCACGCCTCGCTCAGCGCGGGTCAGCTCGGATTCGCGCTGGCCTTCACGGCGCTGGGCGCCTCGTGCGCGATGCCGCTCGCGGGCCGGATCAGCCACCGCTTCGGCAGCCGTACGGCCCTGCGCGGACTGCTCGCGCTGTGGACGCTGTCGCTGCTCCTGCCCGCGCTCGCGCCCAACCTGTACACGCTGTGCCTGGCGATGTTCGCCTACGGCGCGACCTCCGGCATGGCCGACGTCGCGATGAACGCGCTGGGCGTGGAGATCGAGCGCGGGCTCGGAAAGTCGATCATGTCCGGGCTGCACGGCATGTGGAGCGCGGGTGCGCTCGCCGGCTCGGCCGCCGGTACGCTCGCCGCCCAGCTCGGCTCGGACGCGCGCGTGCACCACGCGCTGGCCGCGGTGACCCTCACCCTGCTGGGCCTGGTCGCCTGCACCTGGGTGCTGGACCTGCAGCCCGCCGAGGACGAGGAGCCGCCGCCGCGGTTCGCCCTGCCGCCGCGCTCCGCGCTGCTGATCGGCGCGGTCGGCTTCTGCGCGGTGTTCGCCGAGGGCGCGAGCCTGGACTGGTCGGCGGTGTTCCTGCGGGACCGGCTGGACAGCTCGGCCGGTCTCGCGGCGGCCTGCACGACCGGGTTCATGCTGACCATGGCCGTGGCCCGGATCGCCGGGGACGCGGTGGTGAACCGCTTCGGCGCGGTCCGTACCGTGCGCTTCGGCGGTCTCCTCGCCGGTGCGGGCGGCCTGCTGGTGGTCCTCGCGGGGGCGCCCGCGGTGGCGATGGCCGGGTTCGCGCTGATGGGGCTCGGCATCGCGGTGGTCGTACCGCTCTGCTTCGCGGCGGCCGGGCACGCCGGCCCCCGTCCGAGCCAGGCCATAGCGGGCGTGGCGACCATCACCTACACCTCGGGGCTGGTCGCGCCGAGCCTGATCGGCGGGGTGGCGCAGGCGACGAGCCTGACGGTGTCCTTCTGCGTGGTGACGGCACTGGCCTGCGGACTCGCGGTCTTCGCCGGCGTGCTGCGCACCGCCGAGCGCGGGGTCCGCGCGGAGGTCAGTCAGCGGGCCGCAGCAGTTCCCGGCCCGCGGTCCTGAAGTCCTCGCTCCAGGGCGCCGGGCGCATGGTGGTCGCGTCCAGCCGGACCAGTACCCGGGCGCCCCGGGCGTAGGTCTCGCTGCCGTCGGCCGAGCAGAACCGGAAGCCGTAGGTGAGACCGGTGGTGCCGATCCGCTCCAGCCAGAGGTGGACGGCGTAGGAGCCGGGGCGGGTGACCGGCGCCTCGTAGCCGATGCGCAGCTCGCGGACCGCGTTGCAGGCGTCGCCGGCCGCCGCCCAGTCGCCGTCGAAGCGGACGCCGTAGCCGTTCCACAGCTCGGTCCAGGCGCGCTCGACCATCAGCGGGTACCGGGCGTTGTGCAGCAGCCCGAGCGCGTCGAGGTCGTCGAAGTGGACGGTGACGGGGATCAGCCGGCCGTAGGCGACGGCGGGGGCGGACGGGGCTTCGACGGTCACGGGAAGGGCTCCTGAGCGGTGCTGGCGGGGTGGCGACACCCCCGTGCGCCAACCATACTAAGCGACCGCTCAGGAGCCCGGTCCGGCTGCCCTCCCGGGCCGTCCCGCGGCTGGGCGGGTCTCAGCCCGCTATGGAGTCCAGTTGCTCCGCCGCGGGGCGCAGCGCCCAGAGGTCTCCCCCGGGCGGCGTCTGGAGCTTCGGCACGGCCGCCCGGTCACCGGCGTCGGCCGCCGCGTGCACGACATCGGTCGCCGCGTACCGGTGGAACTCCAGCTCGGGGTGCGGCCAGGCGGTGGCGCCGGTCGCGGCGGGCAGCAGGTAGTCGACCGCCTTGAACAGGCTCTGCCCGTCCGGGCCCCGATAGCCCCAGAGGTCGACGCCGACATGCCGGCCGACGGCGGCGAGCCGGGTGTAGGCGACCAGGTCGAAGGTCGAGTAGTGCCAGCTGCGGGTGCGGGCGAGCTCCTGGGGCTGGCTGCCGTCGGCCGCGATCTGCGGCGCGATCCGGCGGGCGCGCGCGTCCAGCACGGTCCGCCTGGCCAGGGCGGTGTCGCCGGTGGCGTAGGCGAGTGCGGCCAGTTGAAGGTCGTAGAAGGTGCCGTGGTTGTTCTCGGCGGCGCCCTCCTGCTTGCCGAAGTCGCTGTTCTTCAGCCAGCCGAGGAAGTCCTTGTTCCAGCGGCCCATCGCGGTCCGGTCCGCCGCCGTCCAGCCCGGCGCTCCGCCGGCGAGGATCGCCTGCGCGTCCAGGACACTCGTGTACGACTGCGAGAAGTCGATGATGCCGATGGCCCGGCCGTCGTACTTGCACGGGATGAACTGGGCGTGGTCCAGGTCGGGGTTCATCCGGGTGGCCGGGTCGAGGAACCAGGTGCGCAGGACCTGCCCGGCCTTCTCCGCGTAAGCGCGCCTGCCGGTGTAGTACCAGGCGAGCGAGAGGTCGTACGCCGAGTCGAAGACCTTCTCCGCGTCCTGGCGGTCCGTCCCGCTGTCGACCTCGGGATTGCGCCGGCCGTCGCGCTGGACGTACGGGCAGCCCCAGGGGTTGTCGGCGGTGGGTGCGGTGGTGGGCCACCAGTAGGGGGCCTGGCTGAGGTAGTCGTGGACGTCGCCGCCCGGGGCGGGCTTCGGCTTGTCGACGACCGTCCAGGGACCCTGGCCGAGCCAGGCGTCCGCGCGGGCGGTCAGGTCCGCGACGGCGCGCTCCAGCGCGGGGTCGTGGTCCGCGCGGGCCCGGGTCCGTTCGAGGCGGGCGCCGTCGAGGACGGCGGTCCGCGGGGGCTTCCGCGGCGCCGCCTGCGCGGCGGGGACGAGGGCGGCCAGGGAGGTCACCACGACGGCCAGCACGGCGACCGCTCGGGCTCTTCCGCTCATCGGGCACTCCGATCGTTTATCCCTCACGTGATCTCCCATGGATCATGTATGTGAATAGAATTCACGGACGCGACCGTGGGAGCGTAGAGCCGCCGGGCAGCCCTGACAATGGTCCGGACCGTCTTCATGCACTTGAGAAAGCGAAACCCCACCATGGACCTCGGCGTGCGCTGGAAACTGCACGGTGACGGGCGCACGCCCGCACCCGGAGCGGTGGTACGCCCCGACGAACGGCTCTCCTGGCCCCGCACCGTGGGCCTGGGCGCCCAGCACGTGGTCGCGATGTTCGGGGCCTCCTTCGTGGCACCGGTACTCATGGGCCTGGACCCGAATCTGGCGATCATGATGTCGGGCGTCTCGACCGTGATCTTCCTGCTGGCGACCCGCGGCCGGGTGCCGAGCTATCTCGGCTGCTCCCTGTCGTTCGTGGGCGTGGCCGCCGTCATCCGCGCCCAGGGCGGTACGAGCGCGACCGTGACCGGCGCGGTCTTCGTCGTCGGCGCCGCGCTCTTCCTGGTGGGCCTCGCCGTGCGGCACTTCGGCGCCCGGATCATCCATGCCGCGATGCCGCCGATCGTCACCGGTGCCGTCGTCATGCTGATCGGCTTCAACCTGGCCCCGGTGACCGCGTCCACCTACTGGCCGCAGGACCAGTGGACGGCGCTGCTGGTGATGCTCTTCACCGGTCTGGCGGTCGTGTGTCTGCGTGGTTTCTGGTCCCGTATCGCGATCTTCCTCGGCCTGCTCTTCGGATACGGCATCTCCTGGGCGTCCGACCGGATCTTCGGGAAGATCCACTCGGCGGACGCGAGCGGCAAGCTCACCGACCACTGGCGCCTGGACCTCTCGGGCGTCTCCAAGGCCGACTGGATCGGCCTGCCCTCCTTCCACGGGCCGACCTTCCAGTGGTCGGCGATCCTGGTCGCGCTGCCGGTCGTGATCGCCCTGGTCGCCGAGAACGCGGGGCACGTCAAGGCGGTCGGCGAGATGACCGGCGACCCGCTGGACGACCAGCTCGGCACGGCGATCTCCGCGGACGGCGTCGGCTCCATGCTGTCGACGGCCGTCGGCGGCCCGCCGAACACCACCTACTCGGAGAACATCGGCGTGATGGCCGCGACCCGCGTCTACTCCACCGCCGCCTACTGGGCCGCCGCCGGTTTCGCCCTGCTCTTCGGCGTCTGCCCGAAGTTCGGCGCGATCGTGGCCGCGATCCCGGGCGGGGTCCTCGGCGGCATCACCGTGATCCTGTACGGCATGATCGGCCTGCTCGGCGCCCAGATCTGGATCAACTCCAAGGTGGACCTGCGCAATCCGCTGAACCTGGTGCCGGCCGCCGCGGGCATCATCATCGGCGTCGGCAACGTCACCATGAAGTTCACCGACCACTTCTCGCTCAGCGGCATCGCGCTCGGCACCCTCGTCGTCATCACCGGCTACCACGTGCTGCGCGCCTTCGCCCCGGCCCATCTGAAGAAGCAGGAGCCGCTGCTGGACGAGGGCACGTCCTCCTACGACTCCCAGGCGCCGCGCACCGACTCGTAGCGGCCCCCGTCCCCTGACGGTCCGTGTCCCTTGACGATCCTCGTCTCCTCACGGACCTGGCTTCCTCACGGACCTGGCCTCCTCACGACCTGGCTTCCTGACGATCTGGCTTGCTGACGACCTGGCTTCCTGACGGCCCTCGCTTCCCGGCGTCCCTCGTTCCGGCGAAGCGTCGGGCCGGTCGGCGTGCCGGCCGGCCCCGGGCTGCGACCCTTCCCTCATGGCGCAGTCGGAGCACCTCACCATCCCCGTCGGCACCGTCGGCAGCGTCGACAGTGTCGGCGCCGTCGACAGTGTCGCCGCGCGGATGCGCGCGCTGGACGCCGCCCTGCCCGCGCGGGACGGCGTCGCCGTGTTCAACCGCGTGTACCTCGCCGTCACCGAGGAGGTCGGCCGGCGCCTGGACGCAGGCGGGTTCGCCGACCCGTGCGCGGCGGCGGCGCTGGACGTGCGGTTCGCCGAGCGCTATCTGGCGGCGGTGGCCGCGGCGGCCGGCGAGGGCCGCCCGCCCGCCTGCTGGCGGCCCCTGTTCCAGCTCCGCCGCCATCCCGGGATCCGGCCGCTGCAGTTCGCGCTGGCGGGCATCAACGCGCACATCGGGCACGACCTGGCGCTGGCCGTCGTCGACACCTGCCGCACGCTCGGCTGCCCGCCGGCCGAGCTGGAGGACGAGTTCGACCGGGTGGGCGATCTCCTCGTGTCCCTGGAGGAGCGCATCCGCGAGGAGCTGATGCCGGGCCCCGACGTGCTCCAGATCGCGGATCCCCTCACCCACCTGCTGGGCTCCTGGAGCCTGGAGCGGGCCAGGGACGCGACCTGGACGGCCGCCCGCGCCCTGTGGGCGCTGCGGAGCTGCGACGACGTCGCCGAGGAGTTCACCGACCGGCTGGACGCCGCGGTCGGTTTCGCGGGCCGGATGCTGCTGATCCCGCTCCCCGACTGACCCTAGCCGGATCCGCTCCCCTCGCGCGCCGCCCCGGAACGGCCCGGTGACCCGCATACGTTGCCCCGCAAGGATCCGACCACCAAGGAGCAGCGGTATGGCGACCCGGCTCGGCCTGAGTCTTCCCCAGATGCGGCAGTACGCGATCGGCACGGACGTGCCCGAGGTGGCCCGCGCGGCCGAACGCATCGGCTACGAGAGCCTGTGGGTCTTCGAACGGGCCCTCTTCCCCGAACCCGCCACCCAGGGCCTGTACGGCATCGAGGGCATGCCCTGGCCCGACAGCTACCGGAACGTGGCGGACCCGCTGGTCGCCCTCACCCTGGCCGCGGCGGCCACCGAGCGCGCGGAGCTGGGCTCCAGCGTCCTGGTGGCGCCGCTGCACCTGCCGTTCCAGCTCGCCAAGGCCCTGGCCACGCTGGACGCGGCGAGCGGGGGCCGGGTGATCGCGGGCCTGGGCACCGGCTGGTCGCTGGACGAGTACGCCGCTTCGAGCGTCCGGCCGTTCGCGGAGCGCGGCGCGGCCCTGGACGAGATCATCGAGGTGTGCCGGGCGGTGTGGGGCCCGGATCCGGTCGTCCTCGACACCCCGCTCACCACGATCGCCTCCGCCGTGGTGGGGCCCAAGCCGGTCCGGCCGATCCCCGTCATGCTGGCGGCGAGCACCGGGCGGGCCTTCCGCCGGCTGGTCGACCACGCCGACGGCTGGCTGCCGGCGGCCTTCGACGCAAAGCAAGTCGCCGCCCAGTGGCGGCGGCTGCGCGAGCTGGCCGAGGAACGCGGCCGCACCGCGCCGATCCGGACCGTGCTCCGGGTGAACGCCACCCTCCGGTCCAAGCCCTGCGACGGCGCCGACCGCGGTCCCTTCCAGGGCGACGCGGACCAGATCGTGGCGGACCTCGTGGAGTTCGACGGGCTCGGCATGGACGAGATCCTCATCGATCTCCAGAGCAGCGCGCGGGACGCGCGGGAGCTGACGGACATCGCCGCCGAGGTGTTCGAAAAGGCGCGGGCGGCCGGAGTCTGAGGCCGGCCGGCCGCGCCTTCGTCCTTCTCCCGGGTCAGTCCTCGGGAAGTTCCACCGGCGCGATCTCGTCATAGACGTCACCCGGGCCCGGGTTCGTCGCGTCGGTCGTGCCGCCGAAGTGGTGCATCACGCCCCAGACCGCGTTCAGCGCGGTCTGGATCGCGCCCTCGGCCCAGCCGGCCGTCCAGGAGATGTCGTCGCCGGCGAGGAAGATGCCCCGCTTGTCCTCGGGCAGCCGGTCCTGCATGAAGTGCGTGAACAGGCGCCGCTGGTAGCGGTAGTGGCCGGGCAGGTTGGCCTTGAACGCGCCCATGAAGTAGGGCTCGTTCTCCCAGGAGACGGTCACCGGGTTGCCGATGATGTGCTTCCTGATGTCGACCTTCGGGTAGATCTCGCCGAGCGACTTCAGCATGACCTCCATCCGCTCGTTCGCGGACAGCGGCAGCCACTTCAGGCTGTCGTCGCACCAGGTGTAGGAGAGGCAGATGACGGCGGGCTTGTCCGGGCCGTCGTCGAGCAGGTAGGTGCCGCGGGTCATGCGGTCGGTGAGCGTCATCGACATGACGTCCCGCCCGGTCTCCTCGTCCTTGTCCAGCCAGAAGGGCCGGTCGACGGGGACGAACAGCTTGCTGGACTCCATGTAGTGGGTGCGCTCGATCGCGGTCCAGTGGTCGATCGGGAAGAGCGAGTCGTCACAGGCGATCTTGGACAGCAGCATCCAGGACTGGGCGGTGAAGATCGCCGCCTCGAAGGTGCGGATGTCCCCGTTCGCGTCCGTCACGGTGATCCGGTTGCCGGCGGTGCGGTGCAGCCGGGTCACGGCCGGACGCGGCTCGCCCTGCTCGTGGAGGGAGCGCAGCGAGGTGCCGTACGGCCAGTGGACGATCTTCTCCGGCTCGCGCTCCCACAGGCGCAGCGGCAGCTGCTGGGAGCCGCCCACGATGCCGCGGTGGTGGTCGTCGGCCTCGGTGTAGACGACGCGCAGGATCTCCAGGATGGAGTTCGGGAAGTCGGTGTCCCAGCCGCCGGTGCCGAAGCCGACCTGGCCGAAGATCTCGCGGTGCCGGAAGGACTTGAACGCCTCGGAGTCGCAGAGGAAGCCGTAGAAGGTCTGGTTGTCGAGCTTCTCGACCAGCTTCGCCCAGATCTCGCGGATGCGCGGGACGTCCCGCTCGCGCATCGCGCGGTTCATGTCGGAGAAGTCGGCGCCCTCGTCCAGGCACCTGTTCCAGGCCTCGGCGACGTCCCGGTACACCTGGGGCAGGTCGGCGACGGTCTCGGCGTAGTGCGACTCGCCCTTGAGGTCGACCACGGTCGACGGCGTCGCCTCGGCCAGCGGGTTCGGGAACGGCGTGGTCTCGAGACCGACCAGGTCGATGTAGTGCTGGAGCGCGGTGGAGGACGGCGGGAAGCGCATCGCGCCCATCTCGGCGGTCAGCGACTCGTCGCAGCCCTCGAAGCCGACGGTGCGCAGCCGGCCGCCGATCTGGTCGGCCTCGTAGACGACGGGCTTGAGACCCATCTTCATCAGCTCGTAGGCGGCGACGATGCCGGACAGACCGCCGCCGATGACCGCGACCTCGGTGCCGTGCCCGGTCGCCGGGATCTGGCCGAGGCCCGCCGGGTGGGCGAGGAAGTCGTCGTAGGCGTAGGGGAAGTCCGGGCCGAACATGGTGATCGGCGGCTGCTGCTCGTCGGTGTGCTCGACGGCGTTGGGCACCGTGGACGTCATGGGGTACGGACTCCTTGCGTGGTGAAACAGGGGGAAGCGCTGGGGGCGGCTCAGACGAGGGAGCCGTACAGACCGGGGCGGCGGTCCGCGAGGTACGGGTTGTTCTCCCGGGAGGCGGCCAGGAAGGCGGGGTCGGCGTCGGCGAGCACCAGCTGCTCGGCGCGGCCGGCCCGGGTGCGGGCGACCCCGTCGGGGCCGGCGAGCACGGACAGCCCGACGAACTCGAACTCGCCCTCCTGGCCGACCCGGTTGACGTAGGCGACGTACATCTGGTTCTCGAAGGCGCGCACCGGGATCATCGACTCGGCGACGAACTGGAAGGGGTGCATCTGCGCGGTCGGCACCACGAGGAGGTCGGTGCCGGCCAGGGCGTGGGCGCGGACGTTCTCCGGGAACTCGACGTCGTAGCAGATCAGCAGGCCCACGGTGAGGCCGTTCAGCTCGGCCTGGACGACCTGCCGCTCGCCCGGGGTGAAGTGGTCGCGCTCGAAGCAGCCGAAGAGGTGGGTCTTGCGGTAGTTCGCGAGCCGGGTGCCGTCGGCGGAGATCAGCTGGACGGAGTTGTAGACGGTCTCGCCGTCGCGCTCCGGGTAGCCGTAGGCGAGGGCCAGGCCGTGCCGGGTGGCGATCTCGGCGACCGCGTCGGCGGAGTCGCCGTCGGCGGGCTCGGCGAGGCGGGCGATGTCGTCGCCGATCGCGTACCCGGTGAGGAACATCTCCGGCGCGGCCAGCAGCCCGGCGCCCGCGGCGGCGGCCCGGCCCGCGGCCTCGTCGAGGACCTTGAGGTTCTCGACGATCGAGCCGGGGCGGCCGGAGCTCTGGAGCAAGGCTGTGCGCATGCGGGATCCTCACCGGAACGGGGGGTTGGGGGGCCGAATAGACCGTACGGTCGGTGCGCTCGACCGGACAAGAAGGAGCCGTTGCGCGCCAGTGCGCGGTTCGTTGCGTGGCACGGGGGTCGGACGGCGATTCGTTGCGCACCCCGGCCACGGGCACCCCGCCCCGCCTGGGCGCCTGCCGCCTGCCGCCCCTACACCAGCCACCCCTTCCGCCCGCCCCCGACCGGGTTTCCCGGCCTCCCGGCGGCTGCCCGCCCGGATCCCCCGGAGGCCGCCGGATCCCCGGGGGCCGCGGGTTCCCCGGGGGCCGCCGGGCCGCCGGGGCGCCGGGCAGTGGGGCGCCGGGGCGCCGGGCAGTGGGGCGCCGGGGCGCCGGGGCGCCGGGCAGTGGGGCACCGGGGCGGTGGGGCACCGGGGCGCTGGGCCGCCGTGCCACGGGGGCGCTGGACCGCCGGGGCCCTGGGGCCCTGGGGCCCTGGGGCCGACCCTGGACCGCCGGGGCGCCGGGGGCTGGACCGCCGGGCCGCTGGGGCGCTGGACCGCCGGGCCGCCGGGCCGCCGGGGCGCCGGGCGCTGGACCGCCGGGGAGCCGAGGGCTGGACCGCGGGGGAGCCGAGGGCTGGACCGCGGGGGCGCCGGGGGCCGGGCCGCTGGACCGCCGGGCCGCCGAGGCGCTGGACCGCCGGGCCGCCGGGGCGCCGGGCGCTGGACCGCCGGGGAGCCGAGGGCTGGACCGCGGCGGCGCCGGGGGCCGGGCCGCCGAGGCGCCGGGCGCTGGACCGCCGAGGCGCCGGGCGCTGGACCGCCGGGGCGCCGGGGGCTGGACCGCGGGGGCGCCGGGGGCCGGGCCGCCGTGCCGCCGGGCCGCCGAGGCGCTGGACCGCCGGGGAGCCGGGCCGCGGGGGCCGCCGGGCCGCCGGGACGCCCCTCAGGGCTGCTCACCAGACGACCCCTCAGGGCAGCTCACTGAACCTCCCAGGGCGGCTCACCAGACCCCTCAGGGCAGCTCACCGAACCGCCCAGGGCCGCCCACCAGACCCCTCAGGGCAGCTCACCGAACCTCCCAGGGCCGCTTAGACCCCTCAGGGCGAGCAGCTCACCGAACCTCCCAGGGCCGTTCACCGGACCTCTCAGGGCCGTTCACCCGGTCCCTCGGGGCCGTTCGTCAGATCTCCCGGAGGCGTGCCGCGATCTCCTTCAGCAGGGCGGGGTCGGCGGTCGGGCCGCCGACGGGCGGGCGGCGGGGCGGGTCCACCCGGATGAGGCCCTCCTCGGCCAGGTCGCCGAGGAGGACACGTACGACGGTCAGCGGCAGGTCGGCGTCCGCGGCCAGTTCGACCACGGGACGGGGCCCGCGCCGGATCAGCTCGAGGAGGGAGGTCCGGGCGTGGTCGAGGGGGGCGGCAGGAGCGTCGCTGTCCAGCGCGGTGACGCGGGACAGCAGATCGACGGTGTGCCGCCCCTCGGGCCGGGTACGCCCCCGGGTCACCGTGTAGGGGCGCACCAGCGCCCCGGTCTCCTCCTCGTACCAGTGCTCGTCGCTCACCGTGGGATCACGGGGTGGAGCGGACGGCGGCGTCCAGGTGGCGGCCGAGGCGCCGGACGAGCAGGGCCATCTCGTGGGCGAGCTGGCCGACGTCGGTTCCCGCCTCGCTGAGCACGGCGAGCCGGCTGCCGTGGCCGGCCGGCGTGATGAAGAGGTACGCCTCGTCCAGCATCACCATGGTCTGCCGCACCTCTCCCGCGGCGAACCGCTCCCCCGCCGACCTGGCCAGGCCGTGGAAGCCGGAGCAGACCGCGGCCAGGTGCTCGATGTCCCGCCGGCGCATGCCGTCCGAGCTGCTGAGCGCGAGGCCGTCGGCGGTCAGCAGCACGGCCTGGCGGACGTGGTCGGTGCGGGCCACGAGGTCGTCCAGCAGCCAGCCGAGGTCCGTACCGGGCGCTCCGGCGGGTGCTGCGGGCTGCTCCGGGGTCTGCTCGTCACCGTGTGTCATCGGTGTCCGTCCCTTCGTCGGCTGGGGTGCGCGCGGTGTCCGCGTCGGCACCTGTGTCAGCGCCGCGCACGGCACGGGCGTCACCCTGTGCGGGCAGCCCCTTGCGGCCGCGGTCCGTGCCTCGCTGGAAGGCACCGAAGATCGCGCGCATCTCCTCGGCATCGACCTCACGCCCTTCCCCGCCCTCCCGCGAGGGCGGATCACCCCGCAGCTCGGGGACGAGAGAGGCCTGGCGGGTACGGGTGGGGAGGGCGGGTGCGGGGCCCGCTGGGGCCTTGTCCGCGGCCCGGGCCGTGGTGCCGTCCGGCGCCGGGGCGGGCCGGACGCGGGACGGCAGGGCCCGTACGGTGCCGGCGGGCTCGGCCGGTTCCGGGTTCCCGGGGGCCGCATCGTGCCGTACGCCGCCGGCCGTGCGCGTCGGCTCCGCCTCGGCCAGTACCGCCGGGGGAAGCCGCACCACCGCCGTCGTCCCCCCGTACGGGGAGTCCCGGAGGGTCACCTCGATGCCGTGCCGGGCGGCGAGGCGGCCGACCACGTACAGTCCGAGCCGGTCGTGCCGGGTGGGGTCGAAGGCGTCGGGGTCGGTGAGCGTGCGCTGGGCTCCGTCGCGCGCCTCGGCGTCGAGACCGAGGCCGCGGTCGTCGATCTCCAGCACGAAGCCGCTGCCGACCGGCCCGGAGCGCAGCGTGACCTGGGTGTGCGGCGGCGAGAACGCCGTGGCGTTCTCCAGGAGTTCGGCGATCAGATGGATGACGTCGGCGACCGCGTCCGCCGCCACCCCCGCCTCCGGCATCGGCGGCACGACCACGCGCGCGTAGTCCTCGATCTCGCCGACGGCCGAGGCGACGACGTCAGCGACCGGCACCGGCCTGCGCCAGCGGCGGCCGGGCACGGCGCCGGAGAGGATGATCAGGCTCTCGGCGTGCCGGCGCATCCGGGTGGTCAGATGGTCGATGCGGAACAGCTCGCGCAGCACGTCGGGGTCGTCGGTGCGCCGCTCCAGCGTGTCGACGAGCTTCAGCTGCCGGTGCACCAGCGCCTGGTTGCGGCGCGCGATGGTGAGCAGCACGGCGAACTGCCCCGCGCGCAGCCGCGCCTGCTGGACCGCGGCCTCCACGGCGGCCAGCCGCGCGGTGTTGAAGGACCGGCCGACCTGCCCGATCTCGTCGTCGCGCACCTCGTCGGCGGCGAGCGGCGGCGCCTCGGCCACCGCGTCCACGTCCTCGCCCGCGCTCAGCCGCCGCATGACGTCCGGCAGTTGCTCCCCGGCCAGGACGTCGGCGGCGTCCCGCAGGATCTCCAGGCGGCGCGAGATGCGCCGGGCGCCGCGCACCGCGAACCACAGCGAAAGGGCGACCGCGGCCAGCCCGACCGCTCCGACGACGGCGGCCTTGGTCAGCTCGCGGTAGCCGAAGGCCCGCCCGCGCGTCGCGGAGTTCTCGGCGGCGCGGGTGCACAGCCGCATGTAGCGCTTGACGGCCCGGTCGGAGGTCGAGCGCCAGGTGTCCGCCGCGACGGCCTCGCCGGCGCCGGACGCCCCGGCCCGCAGCAGCGCGTCCTCGCCCCGCACCAGCGAGCGGTGCACGTCCGCACGCTGGAACTCCTCGAACAGGGCGCGCGAGTCGGCGGGCAGGTCGGGTATGTAGGTCCGCTCGAAGACACGCCGGTCCTCGATGGTCGCGGTGAGGGTGTCGTACTGGCGGTCGCTCAGCCGGCCGGCCGCCCGCGCCCCGGCGACCAGGGCGTCCTCCCGGGAGACGAACTCGCGCACCCGGACCAGTTCGACGACGACCTGCGCCTCGCGGGCGAGCTGCCCGGCCTGGAGCGCGGTGAGCGTGGACTGGATGTCGAAGCCGGGCTCCACGAGCGTGCTGTACTCGGCGACGGCCCGGTCCCAGGAGATGTCCCGGGACAGCACGCGCGAGCGCAGCCCCTCCAGCCTGCCCGTCGCGGCGACCATGGCGTCCAGGGCCTGCCGCTGCCGCTGGGTGAGCCGGTCCCGGTCGCCGTCCCGGATCGCCAGCCGCATGGCGTCGACGGCCCGGTCGGTGCGGCGCTGCTGCCCCAGCAGGCCCCCGGCGGCGGCCGGGTCGGCGCCTGCGCCCAGATAGGCGGCGGACATCCGGCGCTCGATCTGGATCTGCCCGATCGCGGTGTCCACGGGGGTGCCGAATTCCTCGTACACCCCCTGGACCCGGACCAGCGCGCGCAGTTCGGCGGTGACGGACACCATGGCGAAGCTCCACAGCGCCATCAGGGCGACCGCCGGGGCGAGCGCGAGGGCCACGATCCGCGCCCGGACGGTGGTGGGACGGCCGAGGGGCCAGCGCATGGGGTACCTGCCGGTGTTACCTGTCAGTACAAAGTGCGGGACAACTTACGGGACGGTCACCCCGCACCGCAATGGTGACCTGCGGTAACCCCGAGTCACCCGGTGGGCAGGGCGAAGGTGGTGACCACCGCGGCGTGGTCGGAGGGCCAGTCGTTGCCCGCCACGTCCGGCCAGGGGCGCGGGGTGCCGGTGACGAGGGTCCGCGCGTCGCGCGCGGTCAGGCCGCGGTGCAGCACATAGTCGATCCGGTCCTGCGGCTCGGGCCGTCCGCTGCCGTCCTCGTGCACCGGGTGGACCGGCGACCACGTGTGCCCGGGCATGGCGGCCGGGTCGGGGTGGACCTCCCGGTAGGAGTCGCGCAGCCCGGCCTCCTCGGCCGCCTTCGTCACCGGCCACTCGACGTCGGGCCGGTCCAGGTGCGAGGGGCAGTTGAAGTCGCCGACGAGCACCACCGGCACGTCGTCGCGCCCGGCCTCGGCGATCCGGTCCAGCGCGTCCCGCAGCTGTGCGAGCCGCACCTCCTCGTGCGCGATCAGCTCGTCCGCAGGGAGCCCGTCGAAGGCGGACTCGTAGGGGCCGTACGGCGTGTAGTGCAGATGCGCGGTCCACACGTCGACCTCGCGCCCCGGGGCCACCGCGATCCGGATGCCCGCCGCGCCGTAGAAGCCGACGTCCGGACCGCCGAACCGGGCGGTGATCGGATGGCGGCTGAGCAGGCCGAGGTTCTCGCCCGCCCGGTGGTGGTGCCAGCCGAGTGCCTCGGCCAGTTCCGGTGCCGCGCTGCCCGCGGTCTCCTGGAGCCCGACGACGTCGGCGCCGCTCTCCAGGATCACCTTGAGCTGCTTGGCCCGGTGGTCGTCGACCTCGCTGCCGCCGAGCCACAGGTTCCAGCTCATGACGCGCAGTCCGGGCGCGACCATCCGGCTCAGCCCGTCCGGGGTGACCCCGACCAGGCTGTCCCGTACGGTCCGGCCGGGCGCGGCACCGATCGGGGCGAGGGAGGGTACGGCGAGCACGGCGCACCCGGCGGCCTCGGCGGAGGCCACGCCGGTCTCGGTGTCCTCGACGGCCACGCAGGCCGCCGGTTCGACGCCGAGGGCGTGGCAGGCGGCGAGGTAGGGGTCGGGGGCCGGCTTGGTGCGCTCGGTGTCGTCGGCGGTGACGGAGGCCGCGAACCGGGCGGCGCCGAGGGCGTCGAGGACGACGTCGGCGACCGCGCGCGGGGAGGCGGTGACCAGGGCGGTGGGGACGCCGGCCGCGGCGAGCGCGTCCAGCAGTTCAAGGGCGCCGGGGCGGGGCACGATGCCGGTGCGCACGCGCTCGGCGAACTCGTGGTGCAGGCCGGCGGCGAGTTCCCCGGCCGGGCGTCCGGTGGCCGCGCCGAGCCAGGCGGCGGTGTGCTCGACCGGGCGGCCGAGCACGTCCGGCTGGTCGGCCTCGGTCAGCGGCCGCCCGGCGACCTGCTCGACGGCCTCCCACCAGAGCCGCTCGGTGTCCACGAGCGTGCCGTCCATGTCGAACAGGACGGCCTGGAGGGGGCGGGGGGTGAGGTCGGGGGCGTGGGGGGTCGCCCGTCGGCTGTGGGGGGTCACGTCGGAGTCTTTCCTCACTTCTGGATACGTTCGGCCACCAGCACCGGCCGCTCGGGCAGCGACACGCTGACGGCGGCTCCGGCACCGAGTCCGGTGGCCTCGTGGGCGGGCAGGTCGGCCTTGGCCTCGGTGCCGTCGGCGAGCCGTACGGTGACCCGGACGACCGCGCCGAGGAAGGAGGTGGCGACCACCCGGGCGCCGCCCTGCTCGTCGGCGTGCAGGCGGACGGCCTCCGGCCGCACCAGCACGTCCACGGCACCGTCCCGCAGCTCGCCGTCGGCCGGCAGCCGCTGCCCGAGGACCGCGACGGTGCCGTCCGTCAGCTCGCCGGGGATCCGGCTCATGGTGCCGACGAACTCGGCGACGAACGCGGTGGCGGGACGGCCGTACAGCTCGGCGGGTCCGGCGCACTGTTCCAGGCGGCCCGCGCGCATCACGGCGACCCGGTCGGCGACCGACAGCGCCTCCTCCTGGTCATGGGTCACGAACAGGGTGGTGATGCCCAGTTCCTGCTGGAGGCGGCGGATCTCCTCGCGCAGGCTGAGGCGGACCTTGGCGTCCAGCGCGGACAGCGGCTCGTCGAGCAGGAGGACGCGCGGGCGCAGGGCGAGGGCGCGGGCCAGCGCGATGCGCTGCTGCTGGCCGCCGGAGAGCTGGTGCGGATAGCTCTCCCCCTTGTCGCCGAGACCGACCAGGTCCAGCAACTCGGCGGCCCGGGAGCGGCGCTCGGCCGCCCGGACCCGGCGCATGCGCAGCCCGAAGGCGACGTTGTCGACGGCGTTCAGATGCGGGAAGAGGCTGTACGACTGGAAGACCATCCCGGCGTCGCGGCGGTGGGCCGGGACGCGGGTGACGTCCTCGCCGTCCACCAGCACCGCGCCGGAGTCGGGGTGTTCGAACCCGGCGAGCATGCGCAGCGCGGTGGTCTTGCCGCAGCCGGACGGGCCGAGCAGCGCGAGGAACTCCCCCGGCCTCACGGTCAGGTCGAGTCCGTCGAGTGCGACGGTCGTGCCGAACTCCCGCCGCAGCGAGCGGAATTCGACGGTCGCGGCCTTTTCGCGAGTGGCCTTCTCAAGGGTGGTGGCGGTCATGGTGTCATCCCCGGGAGGAAGCGGTTCGGGTGCGGCCGCCGGCACCGGCGAGCGCGAGGAGCAGGGCCCAGGTGACGAGCAGGCTGAGCACGGAGACGGCGACGGACATCTGGGCCTGCGAGCCGCCGATGTTGTAGATCCACACGGCGAAGGGCCGGAAGCCGAGCAGCTGGGCGACGGTGAACTCGCCGAGCACCAGCGCGAGGGTCAGGAAGGCCGCGTTCAGCAGCGCCCCGCGCAGATTCGGCAGCACGGCCCGGACCAGGGCCTGCGGCCAGGAGGCGCCGCAGCTGCGGGCGGCCTCGACGAGGGTGCGCACATCGATGGCGCGCAGGCCCGCGTCGAGGGCGCGGTAGACGAAGGGCAGGGCCATCACGACGTAGGCGAGGACCAGCACGACGGGGAAGTCCTCGTCCTGGATCGCCACGAACGTCTGGAACAGCGGGGTCCGGGACAGGTGCTCCGGACCCCACTTCAGCACGGTGACGATACCGGCGACGAAGGCGATCGGCGGTACCACCAGCGGCAGCGAGCAGACCACCTCCACCACCGGACGCAGCCGGGCGGCGCCGAGCCGCAGCGCGACCACGGCCGGCACCATCAGCAGCAGCACGACCGCGATCGTCGCCACGGCCAGTTCGAGCGAGAGCGTCAGGCTGGTGGCGAAGCCCTCGGTGGACAGGATCTTCGTGTAGGCGTCGAAGGTGATGCCGTGGCCGGGCACGTCGACGGTGAAGATCACGGACGCGGCGAGCGGCACCAGGAAGTACACGGCGGCGAGGCCGAGGACGGCCCACCGCCAGGGGGTCAGGCGTCGAGCCATCGGGCGCTCCGGCGTTGCAGGGGCAGGTACACGGCCATGACCAGGCCCGCGACGAGGACCATGTCCAGGCTGAGGGCGAGGGCGACGTTCTCCTGGCCGACCAGCACGTTGCCGGACAGGGCGTCGGCGATCTGCAGGGTGACCAGCGGAACGGAGCTGCCGACCATGGCGGCGGCGGTGGCGTAGGCGGCGAAGGCGCTGCCGAAGAGCAGCACCACACCGCCGAGCAGGGAGGGCGCGAGCACGGGCAGCGCCACGTGCCGCCAGTACTGCACGCCGGTGGCGCCGTTGTTCAGCGCGGCCTCCCGCCACTGGGAGCGCAGGCCGTCCAGCGCCGGGGTGATGGTGAGCACCATGAGCGGGATCAGGAAGTAGAGGTAGACGAGGACCAGACCCCAGAAGCTGTAGAGGTCGAAGCCGCTGTCCTTCAGGCCCAGGTGCAGGGTGAGGACGCCCGCGTTGCCGAGGGTGGCGACGAAGGCGAAGGCCAGCGGCACGCCGCCGAAGTTGGCGAGCACGCCGGAGGCGGTCAGCACGGCCTCGCGCAGCGCGCGGGAGCGGGAGCTGACCACGGCCTGCGCGAGCGGCAGCCCGAGCAGGGCGCCGAGGGCGGCGGAGACGGCGGACAGCTTGACGCTGCCGAGCAGCGCGGTGAGGTACGGCCCCTGGAGCGAGGCCGTCAGATTGGCGCCGGTGTAGGCGGTGGCGCCCGTGGTGGCGTCCTTGGCCGTGAAGGCGCCGTCCACGATGGCCACGGCGGGCAGCCCGAAGGCGATCGCCGTGAACACCAGCAGCGGCACCACGGCCAGCCAGCCGGGGGCGCGGCGCCGCCGCTTCGCCGAAGCGACGGGCGCCACGTCCGCGCGCGGAAGAGCGGCGGTCATCCGGAGACGGCCTTCCCCCAGCCCTGCGCGAGGACCGTCTTGGCCTTGCTCTGCTGGTCCTCGGTGGGGAAGGCGGGCATGCCGGTGACCTTCGGGAGCTTGGCGGCGGCCGCCTTGTCGAGGGTGCCGGCCGAGTCCATGGCGGTCATCAGGGCCGGGCGCGCGTAGCCCTTGAGCCACAGGTTCTGGCCCTCGGTGCTGTACAGGTACTCCTGCCACAGCCGGGCGGCGGCCGGGTGCGGGGCGTCCTTGTTGACGGCCTGGGAGTAGTACTGGGCGTACTTGCCGTCCTCCGGGATGGCGACCTTCCAGTCGACGCCCTTGGACTTGAACTCGTCGGCGTAGCCGGCGTTCAGGTAGTCCCAGTCGATCGAGATCGGGGTCTCGCCCTTCTCGACGGTGGCCGGGGTGGACTCGACGGGGGTGTAGTTGCCGTTCTTCTTCAGCTTGGCGAAGAAGTCGAGGCCGGGCTGGATGTCGTCGAAGGAGCCGCCGCCCGCGAGGGCCGCCGCGTAGACGCCGCCGAAGGCGGAGCCGGACTTGGTGGGGTTGCCGTTGAGGGCGACCTGGCCCTTGTACCGGGGCTTGAGGAGGTCCTTGAAGGAGGTCGGGCACTCCTTGACGCGCTTGGCGTCGCAGCCGATGGAGACGTAGCCGCCGTAGTCGTTGAACCAGCGGGCCTTCGGGTCCTTCTGGCTCTGCGGGATGTCGTTGAAGGAGGCCACCTTGTAGGGCGCGAGCAGGCCCTGCTGGGCGGCGCTGAGCGCGAAGGAGCTGCCGAGGTCCAGGACGTCGGGGGCGCGGTCCTGGCCCTTGCGGGAGGTGACGGCGTTGATCTCGTCCTGGCTGGTGCCGTCGGGGCTCTCCACCTCGACCTTGATGCCGTACTTCTTCTGGAACCCGTCGATGAGGGCGCCGTAGTTGGCCCAGTCGCGCGGGAGGGCGATGGCGTGCAGCGTGCCCTCCTTCTTGGCCGCCTCGACCAGGGCGTCCATGCCGCCGAAGTCGGCCGCGGAGGCGGCGGTGGCGGCGTTCTTGCCGTTCTTGGTGGCGGACGCGTCGTCGGGGGCGGCGCCGCAGGCGCTCAGCGCGAGCGCGGCGACGACGGCGAGGGAACCGCCGAGGACGGCGGTTCTCGGCAGGGACACGATCACGGTCTCTCCAGGGGTACGCACGGTGCAGGGGTGGAAGTGCGGAGAACTTGTCTGAACAAGTTGGCCTCAGTACGCCCGGCGCTGGTGTCCTGTTCATGAACACCGTCGAAACAGCGACCCGTATTTCCCTGCACACTTCCGGTTGACACGGATCACCCTGCGGCGTCGATTACGCTGGTCACGCTGTGCACAGCGGCCTACGCAGAGGGGAAGCATGACGGCACGACACGAGGAGATCGCCGACGAGCTGCGGGGCGCGATCGACCGCGAGGAGTACACGGTCGGCAGCCGGCTGCCCTCGGAGTCGGAACTCGCCGCGCACTACGGCGTCTCCCGCGGGACGGTCCGGCAGGCCGTCGCGGCGCTGACCGCCGAGGGTCTCATCGGCTCCCGCCAGGGGGCCCGCCGGGTCGTGCTCGCCAGCCGTCGCAGCCAGAGCTTCGCCGAACTGCGCAGCTTCGCCCAGTGGGCCCGCGCGATGGGCCGTGCGGCCACCGGCCATGTGGTGTCCCAGGAGTACCGCCCGGCGACGGCGGAGGACGCGGTACGCCTCCAACTGACCACCGGATCACCGGTGTTGCACGTGCTGCGGGTCCGCGGCCTGGACGGCGAGCCGGTGCTGCTGGAGCGCACGGTGTACGCCGAGTGGATCTCCCCGGCGGTGGCGGCCATCGAGCCGGAGTGCCCGTCCGTCACCCAGCGCCTCTACGACGACACGGGCCTGGTCTTCGCCTACGGCGAGCACATCATCGACGCGGTGGCGGCGGGCGCGCAGGACGCGGAGCTGCTCGGGGTGCGCCGGACGAGTCCGCTGCTGAGGGTCCGCCGGGTGACCACGACGCCCGAGGGCCGTCCCGTGGAGTGGTCGGACGACCGCTACCGCTCGGACGCGGTGAGCTTCAGCGTGCACAACTCGATAGGGAACAACCCGCTCGCGCGGAAGACGGCGGAATAGCGCTCGGGGGCGCCGCGGCCGGGCGCCCCGGGCCCGCCCGCTACCCCGGCGCCCCCGAGGAGAAGCGGCGCAGCAGCGGCGACAGCACCAGCACCGACTTGGTCCGCTCCACGAACGGCTCACCGGCGATGCGTTCCAGGACCCGCTCGAAGTGGCGCATGTCGGAGGCGAAGACCTGGGCGATCGCGTCCGCGTCGCCGGTGACGGTCGACGCGGCCACGACCTCCTGGTAGCGCTCCAGGCCCCGCTGGATGGTCTCCGGAGAGGTGTTGCTCCGGCAGTAGATCTCGATGTAGCCCTCGGTCTCCCAGCCGAGCGCCGCCGGATCCACCCGGACGGTGAATCCGGTGATGGCTCCGGTGGCCCGCAACCGGTCCACGCGCCGCTTCACCGCGGGCGCGGACAGTCCGATCAGCTGCCCGATGTCCGCGTAGGAGCGGCGGGCGTCCTCGGCGAGGGCGTGCACGATGCGTTCGTCGAGATCGTTCAGCACAGCAGGTGGTTCACTTCTTCGGTTCGGTCACTTCTCTGCCGTCACCACGACGTCCTCGGCGGTGGCGAGACGGGAACGGCGATAGCCGTACACGAAGTAGAACACGAGCCCGGCGGCCATCCAGCATCCGAAGACGACCCAGGTGACGGTGTCGAGACTGAACATGTTGTACGCGCAGAACAGGAAGCCCAGCACCGGCAGGACCGGGCCGAACGGCACCCTGAACGTGCGCTCCAGCTCGGGCCGCCGGTAGCGCAGGACCACGACCGCGATGTTGACCAGGCCGAAGGCGAACAGCGTGCCGATGCTGGTGGCGTCGACGAGCTTGCCCAGCGGGATGAGGGCGGCGAGCACACCGCAGAAGAGGGACACGATCACCGTGTTGAGACGGGGAGCACCGCTCTTCGCGTGGACCTTGCCGAGCGCCTTCGGCACCAGGCCGTCGCGGGCCATCGCGAAGAGGACGCGGGTCTGGCCGTAGAGCACGGTGAGCACGACGCTCGCGATCGAGATGACCGCGCCCAGCGCGAGCAGGGTGCCCCAGAAGGTCTGGCCGCTGACATCGTTCATGATCGCGGCGAGGGTCGCCTCCGAACCGTCGAACTTCTTCCAGTTCCAGGCGCCCACGGCGACACCCGCGACGAGCACGTACAGCGCGGTCACGATGATCAGGGACAACATGATCGCCCGCGGCAGGTCCCGCTTGGGGTCCTTCGCCTCCTCGCCGGCCGTGGAGGCGGCGTCGAAGCCGATGTAGGAGAAGAACAGCGTGGCACCGGCGGCGCTGACCCCGGTCATGCCGAGCGGCATGAAGTCGGCGTAGTTGCCGGACTTGAAGCCCATGAAACCGATCGTGCAGAACAGCACCAGGGCGGCGATCTTCACACAGACCATGATCGTGTTGGCGCGGGCGGACTCCCGCGCGCCGCCCAGCAGGAACACCATCGCCAGGAGGACGACGATCAGGGCGGGCAGGTTGATGATCCCGTTGCCCTCGCCCGGCGCCGAGGACAGCGCGGCGGGGATGGTGACCCCGATGGTGCCGTCGAGCAGCTCGTTCAGGTACTCGCCCCAGCCGACGGCGACGGCGGCCACCGACACGCCGTACTCCAGCACCAGGCACCAGCCGCAGACCCAGGCGACCAGCTCGCCCAGCGTTGCGTACGCATACGAGTAGGAGGAGCCGGCGACGGGGATGCTGCCCGCCAGCTCGGCGTACGAGAGGGCCGAGAACAGCGCCGTGAGGCCGGCGATGACGAAGGCCAGGGTGACCGCGGGACCGGCCTCGGGGACGGCGTCGCCGAGGACGACGAAGATGCCGGTGCCGAGGGTGGCACCGATGCTGATCATGGTCAGCTGCCACAGCCCCAGGGAGCGCCGCAGCTGCCCTCCCTCACCCTGGCCGCCCTCGGCGACCAGGTGTTCCACGGGCTTGCGACGCATCAGGCGCGCGGCGACGCCCGGGGACGCGGGGGCGGCCGATATCTGCTTGTGCGGTGGTGCGCCTTGGTCGAGCACGCGTGGGCTCCTTATCGCTGCCGGTCGGTTGCGGGTGCGGACCGGCATGCCGCCGGCCTCCTGGAGGGGGACCGATGGGGCCTGCGAGAGCAGGGACCCACCGAGCGGGGTCCCCGCCACACCACGTACTAGCGCAGCACCCTACGAGGCATACCTTCACGGGCGTAATGCAGCAACCTTGCGCATCCCCGCATGATCATTGCGTTCATCGGCCCCGAATGACAAATCGTTGCACACGGGCTGTCGACCGTTGCACGGGAGCCGCGGGGACGCCCCTGGACGAGCTCCCGGCGAGAAAGGTGTAGGAGCCACGCGTGAAGGCCCGCCGACCGGGTCCGCGGCGGCGGGCCACCGGGTACGCCGACGGCCCCCGCCGTTCCCGGGAGCGGGATCGGCGGGGGCCGTGCGGAAGGGAGGCGCGGTCAGCTCCAGCTGGCGTGCAGCGGCTTGCCCTCGGCGTAGCCGGCGGCGCTCTGGATGCCGACGATGGCCTTCTCGGCGAACTCCTCCAGCGAGCCGGCGCCCGCGTAGGTGCAGGAGGAGCGGACGCCCGCGATGACCGAGTCGACCAGGTCCTCGACACCCGGGCGGGCCGGGTCGAGGAACATCCGGGAGGTGGAGATGCCCTCCTCGAACAGCGCCTTGCGGGCCCGGTCGTACGCCGACTCGTCCGACGTGCGGTTGGCCACGGCACGCGCGGAGGCCATGCCGAAGGACTCCTTGTACAGACGGCCGTTCGCGTCCTGCTGGAGGTCGCCCGGGGACTCGAAGGTGCCCGCGAACCAGGAGCCGACCATCACGTTGGACGCGCCGGCGGCGAGCGCCATGGCGACGTCGCGCGGGTGCCGGACGCCGCCGTCGGCCCACACGTGCTTGCCGTACTTCTTCGCCTCGGCGGCGCACTCCAGGACCGCGGAGAACTGCGGACGGCCCACACCGGTCATCATGCGGGTGGTGCACATGGCGCCCGGGCCGACACCGACCTTGATGATGTCCGCGCCGGCGTCGATCAGGTCCTTCACACCCTCGGCGGAGACGATGTTGCCGGCGACGATCGGCACCTGCGGGTCGAGCGCGCGCACCACCCGGACGGCGCTGATCATCGACTCCTGGTGGCCGTGCGCGGTGTCGATGACGAGCGTGTCCACGCCCGCGTCGAGCAGCTGCTTGGCCTTGCCCGCCACATCGCCGTTGATGCCGACGGCGGCGGCGATCCGCAGCTTGCCCTGGGCGTCGACCGCCGGGGTGTACAGCGTGGCGCGCAGCGCGCCCTTGCGGGTGAGGATGCCGGCCAGCTTGCCGTCCTTGTCGACGGCGGGCGCGTAGCGCCGGTTGTGCTGGTCGAGGGTGTTGAACGCCTCGCGCGGGTCGATGTCGGCGTCCAGCAGGAGCAGGTCCTTGGACATGACCACTTCGAGCTGGGTGAAGCGGTCGACGCCGGACAGGTCGGCGTCGGTGACGACACCGACGGGCCGCAGGTTCTCGTCCACGACCACACCGGCGTTGTGCGCGCGCTTGGGCAGCAGCGCCAGGGCGTCGGCGACGGTCTGGTGCGGAGCCAGCACGATCGGGGTGTCCAGCACCAGATGGCGGCTCTTCACCCAGGAGATCACGTCGGTGACGACGTCGATCGGAATGTCCTGCGGGATGACCACGAGGCCGCCGCGGCGGGCCATCGTCTCGGCCATGCGGCGGCCGGCGACGGCGGTCATGTTGGCGACGACGAGCGGGATGGTGGTGCCCGTGCCGTCCGGCGAGCCGAGGTCCACGCCCTGACGCGAACCGACCGCTGAGCGGCTCGGCACCATGAACACGTCGTCGTACGTCAGGTCGTACGCGGGCTGGATGTCATTGAGGAAACGCACGTGCTGCACATCCCAGTCGATCAGAGGCGGCCCCCGGACAGGTGTGCCAGGGGGAAAGAGCACGTACTTCATTCTCCCATGACGAGACCGCGGCTACGCCCTCACAGAACATCCAGGCTGGTCGCGGGGGCCCTAGGAGGTTCCTCCAAGGGCGAGGACGACGGTGAGGGCGGGGGTGCGGTCCACCGCCTCGGCGAACACGTCCTCGGCGGTCCGCCACTCCTGGGGCTCCGCGTCGGCGTACGGCCGCCAGCCCCGGACGACGATCAGCAGCCCCTGTTCCACGGCGCCCTCGGGCCAGACCGTGTGATCGGACAGGGAGTCGACCAGCGCGTCCCAGTTCCGGCCGAACCAGTCGGGCAGCGCCAGGGCCCGGGCGACGCGGTCCATCAGCCCCGCCTTGCCCGTGACTCCGTGCAGGTCCAGGGTGACCGTGTACCGGCCGCCCAGCTCTCGCGTCATCTCAGCACCGCCCGGAACGACTCGTAGTGATCATCGGTGTAGTAGATCTCGCCACCCTGTCCGGTGACGATGCGCCGGGCCCCCCGGTCGGCTGAGCCGGGGGTCCGCACGGTGTACTCGTGGTAGTAGCCCCGCCGGTGCTCGGGGAGATGCCCCTCGAAGTTCCCGAACACGGCCCCGTCCTTCGAGTACGGGAACGGGCCGCCCCGGTCGATGAGGCCGAGCGTCCCGCGCGCCTCGGCGGGCAGCCGGGACGCGCGGACGGTCGCCATCCCCGCGGCCCACCCAGGGGCGGAGGCACTCGGGGCGGTCGCGGTGCCGGTGGACGGCGACGAGCATCCCGTCAGCAGGACGGAGAGACAGACCAGCACTCCCGCGAGCGCTCGGGACAGGGACCACCCGGACGCAGGGCCGAGGGACCACCTGGGCGCACGGGGGACGAACCGCAGCAGCATGTCGCCGATGCTGCCACGGCCGTCCCGTCACGACGATGTCGCGACCCGCGGTCAGACCCCGTCGGGGTCGGCCCGGCTGAGCGCCGGCCGGGGCGTCGGGCCCGCCGTCATCAGGTAGTCGGCGGCCGAGGTGTCGGTCACCAGGCTGGTGACGAGACCGGAGCGCAGCACCGCGTCGATCGCGGAGGCCTTGCGCTGCCCGCCGGCGATCGCCACGACCTCCGGGATCCGGCGCAGCTGGTCGGTCTTGACCGTGATGCACCGCTCCCCCAGGTCCCGTCCGATCCGGCGCCCCTCGGCGTCGAAGAGGTGCGCCGACATCTCGGCGGCGACACCGAGCGAGGCGTAGTGCGCGCGCTCCTCGTCGCTGAGCATGTCGTGCACGGTCGAGATGCCCGGCTCCCAGGAGCCGATGGAGACACAGGCGACCGTGACCTTGTCGAAGTACTCGAAGGCCCGGGCGATCCCGGTCTGGTGGCGCAGCGCCGTGGCGGTGGCCGCGTCCGGCAGCAGCATCGGCGCGTAGATGGGGTGCGCGTCACCGCCGGAGACCTGGGCGGCCCGGCGCACGGCCTCCACCGAGCCGCGCTCGGCGGTCCCGGCGTCGTACACGCCCGTCAGCTGCACCACCGTGCACGGCGGCAGCTTGTCGAGCGCGGCGGCCATGTGGATGGTGGACCGGCCCCAGGCCAGCCCCAGCACGTCGCCCTCGTTGACGAGTTCGCCGAGCAGGTCGGCCGCGACCTCACCGAGGTTCTCGGGGTCGGGGGTCTCCTCGGCCTCGGCCGGGGACTCGACCACGACGGCGTGCCTGAGGCCGTAACGGGCGCGGAGCGCGTCCGAGCGCTCGGCGTCCAGTTCGGCCGGGACACGGATCTCGATGCGCACGAGATCCCGTTCGAGGGCGGTCTCCAGGACCCGGGCCACCTTGAAGCGGCTGACGCCGAACTCCTCGGCGATCTGGATCTTGGACTTGCCCTCGAGGTAGAAGCGGCGGGCCATGGCCGCCGCCTGCACCAGCTCAGCGGGTCCCATCCGCATGGCTGACCGGCCCGCCGACATACCCGACACGGCGATCTCCTCACTGCTGTTCACACTCTGGATTCGCCGTTCATCCTTGCAGATTCGGCGCGACTGATACGCCCTGATGGGCGCCGTTCTCTCAAGCGTTCACTTGGCCGTGGCTCAGTGGTCGCATGCCCAGGATGCCTGGGCGGTGGCCGCCTGCGCCTGTGCCCGCAGGGCGCGCACCGCCTCCGCCGGGTCCTCGGCCCCGTAGACGGCGGAGCCCGCCACGAACACGTCCGCGCCCGCCTCCGCGCACCGCTCGATCGTCGAGGCCGACACCCCGCCGTCGACCTGCAGCCAGAGCTGCAGACCGTGCTTGCCGATCAGCTCACGGGTGCGGCGGATCTTCGGCAGCATGATGTCGAGGAACGCCTGGCCGCCGAAGCCCGGCTCGACCGTCATGATCAGCAGCATGTCGAGTTCCGGCAGCAGATCCTCGTACGGCTCGATCGGCGTGGCCGGCTTGAGCGCCATCGAGGCGCGGGCGCCCTTGGCCCGGATCTCCCGCGCGAGCCGCACCGGGGCGGCTGCCGCCTCTACGTGGAAGGTGACGGACGAGGCCCCCGCCTCGACGTACTGCGGCGCCCACCGGTCGGGGTCATCGATCATCAGGTGGCAGTCCAGCGGGGTGTCCGTCGCTCGGGCCAGGGACTCCACGACCGGCACGCCGAGCGTGAGGTTCGGGACGAAGTGGTTGTCCATGACGTCGACATGGAGCCAGTCGGCGCCTTGAACCGCCTTGGCCTCCTCCGCGAGGCGCGCGAAGTCGGCGGACAGGATGCTGGGGTTGATCTGCACGGCCATGCCCCAAGCCTGCCATGCCCGGGGCACTGATGTTCGCACCTGTCCACAGGCGAGGCCGTTCATCCCGCTGGCCGGACGTCCCGTGACCCCCCGTGACCGCCGTAGCCCGCATCCGTCCCGTCGGCCGCGCCCGTCCCGCCCCGTCAGCCGGTGCGCCGGATCAGGGCCAGATACATCGCGTCCGTGCCGTGCAGATGCGGCCACAGCTGCACATCGGGTCCGTCGCCCAGCGCGGGCATGCCGGGCAGCAGCGGGCGGGCGTCGATCAGTTCGGTCTCCGGCCGCTCCTTGAGCACGTCGGCGACGACCGCCCGGGTCTCGGCGAGATGCGGGGAGCAGGTCGCGTACCCGACGACGCCGCCGACCCGGACCGAGTCGAGCGCGGTGCGCAGCAGCCCGCGCTGGAGCGGCGCGAAGTTGTCCAGGTCCTCGGGGCGGCGCCGCCAGCGGGCCTCGGGGCGCCGGCGCAGGGCGCCGAGTCCGGTGCACGGCACGTCCATCAGCACCCGGTCGAAGGTGCCGGGGCGCCACGGCGGCCGGGTCCCGTCGGCGGTCACGACCTGGTACGGACCGGGGTTGCCGTGCAGGGCCTTGGCCACCAGGCCGGCCCGGTGCGGCTGCTTCTCCGCCGCGAGCAGCGCGGCCCCGCGCTCGGCGGCGAGCGCGGCCAGCAGCGCGGCCTTGCCGCCCGGTCCCGCGCACCCGTCGAGCCACTTCTCGTCGGGCCCGTCGAGCGGGGCGTTCGCCAGCGCGAGGGCGACCAGCTGGCTGCCCTCGTCCTGCACGCCGGCCCGCCCCTCGCGCACGGCGTCGACCGCGCCCGGCTCGCCGCCCTCGGCGAGCCGCACGGCGTACGGCGACCAGCGTCCGGGTACGGCGGCGTCCTCGCGGAGCAGCTCCCGCGCCGTGGCCCGGCCGGGCCGGGCGACGAGCGTCACCTCGGGCCGCTCGTTGTCCGCCGCCAGCAGTTCCTCGATGCCGGCCCGGCCGCCGCCGAGCGAGTCCCAGAGCGCGGAGACGACCCAGCGGGGGTGCGAGTGCACGACGGCGAGATGGTCCTCGGGGTCCTCGTCGTACGACGGCGCGACCTTCTCGGTCCAGCCCGCGAGGTCGTCCTGCGCGACCTTGCGGAGCACGGCGTTGACGAACTTGGCCCGTCCGTCACCGAGCACCACCCGCGCCAGCTCCACGGAGGCGGAGACGGCGGCGTGCGTCGGGATCCGCGTGCCGAGCAGCTGGTGCACGCCCAGGCTCAGCACATCGAGCACCGGCGGGTCGACCTCGCGCAGCGGGCGGTCGACACAGGCGGCGATGACGGCGTCGTAGGTGCCCTGCCGGCGCAGCGTGCCGTACACCAGCTCGGTGGCGAGCGCGGCGTCCCGGGCGTCGAACTTCTCCGGCCCCTCCTTCTCCCGGGCCTTGCGCAGCAGCGGCGGCAGCACGAGGTTGGCGTAGGCGTCCCGCTCGTCGACCGCGCGCAGTGCCTCGAAGGCCAGGATGCGGACGGGGTCCTTCTGGGGACGGCGGTAGGGCTTGGCGGGCCTGCGCGGCCGCCGGGACTGCTCGCTCACGAAAAAGGTGCTCCGGGTGTGAAGAAGAGGATGCGCCTCCAGCGTACGTCGGCGAACCCCCGCGACCGCCGCCCGGGGCTCAGCCGCCCAGGCTCTCGCCCTCGGCGATGCGCGCCCCGCGCGCCCAGTCGGCCGCCCGCATCGGCTTCTTGCCCTGGGCCTGCACCCAGATCAGCTCGACGGCGTGGGAACCGGTGCCCACGTGGACGCTGTTCTTGCCCACGGCGAGCCGGCCGGGCGCGAGCTCCGTCCGCTCGGGCACCGGCGTCACCTGGACGAGCTTGAGCCGCTCGCCGCGGAAGGTGGTCCAGGCGCCGGGCGCCGGAGTGCAGCCGCGCACGATCCGGTCGACGCGCAGCGCGGGCGCCGCCCAGTCCACCTGGGCGTCCTCGACGGTGATCTTCGGCGCGAGGGTGATGCCGTCGGCGGGCTGCGGTACGGCCTTCAGGGTGCCGTCCGCGATGCCGTCCATGGTCGCGGCGAGCAGTCCGGCACCCGCGAACGCGAGCCGGGTGAGCAGGTCGCCGCTGGTGTCGGTGGGGCGGACCCGCTCGGTCACCGTGCCGTACACCGGCCCGGAGTCGAGGCCCTCCTCGATGAGGAAGGTGGACGCGCCGGTGATCTCGTCGCCCGCCATGACGGCGTGCTGCACGGGCGCCGCGCCGCGCCAGGCGGGCAGCAGCGAGAAGTGCAGATTGACCCAGCCGTGGGCCGGGATGTCCAGGGCGGCCCTGGGCAGCAGGGCGCCGTAGGCGACGACGGGGCAGCAGTCCGGGGCGATCTCCGCCAGCCGCCCGAGGAACTCCGGGTCCCGGGGCTTGAGGGGCTTGAGCACCTCGATCCCGGCCTCCTCCGCCCGCTCGGCCACGGGTGACGCGACCAGCCTGCGCCCGCGCCCGGCCGGCGCGTCGGGCCGCGTGACGACGGCGGCCACCTCGTGCCGCCCGGAGGCGAGCAGAGCGTCCAGGGCGGGAACGGCGACCTCGGGGGTACCGGCGAAGACCAGCTTCATGGGCGGGATCGGGCCTCTCGGGCGGGGGGTGGACGGGCAGCGCACCAGTCTATGACCACGGGCGGCGCGCGGGCAGGCGACCGGCGTACGCATATGCCTGTACGCCCCCACCCCGTGACCAGCGGAGCAGAAGCGCGTTGGTCAAGAGAGAGTTGACCACACCGGGCCGCTTTGGCGGCCCGATTCCTTTCAACGCCGGTTCGAGAGGCTTGTTCATGGCCGACCACGCAACCCACGACGCCCAGGCCCGGGCCAGCCTGCACTTGCTGGTGCGGGACATCGAGCGGGTCCGCCGGCAGGTGGACGCGCTGCGCACGCTCACCGCCCAGTTGGGCAATGTCTACCGTCCGCGCCGCTCCGGCCCGTCCACGGGCTTCGTCGTCTACGGACGCGCCCCCGCCCCCACGGTCCGCCTCGCCCAGGAGCTCCGGGACAGTGTGGAGACCCTGGTGACGGCCGCCGTGGACTTCGACCGCTCGCTCGGCTTCTCGTGGGACGCGGTGGGCTCGGCGCTCGGCGTCACCAAGCAGGCGGTGCACCGCCGGTACGGCGCGCGTCGCGCCGCGGCCCAGACGCCGGTGGAGCCCGAGCGGACGACGGAGCCGTCCGGCACCCGCACGCTCAACGTGAACGCGGGACTGCCCGCGTTGCCGACGGTTCCGGCGGCCCGCTCCATGCCCACCCAGCCGACGGCGGGCAGCCCCACGCTGCGCGAGGACGCCCTGCCGACGGCCTTCCCCGGGCCGCGCAACGGCTGACGGCGCCGGTCCCGCGACGCCCTCCCGGGCCGCATCCGGGAGGGCCGGATGCCTACCGGCGAGCCGTGCGCCCCGCGCCCGACGGGCGCTGGCCGCGCCACCGGTCCGGCCGATGCCCGCAGGTGCCGATCCGCCCTCCCACCGCGTGTGCGCGTGTCCGCGTACGCGGATCCGTTCCGTCTCCCTCCGGTGGGCGCCCGGCTACCCGATCTCCGGGGGATCTGGCCGCGCTACCCGATGCCCGGGAGGTCCCGCCGCGCTACCCGATGCCCGGGGGATCCCGCCGCGCTACCCGATGTCCGGGGGATCGATCCGCACCCGTACCGCCTCCGCGCTCCCCCGTGCCATCCGGGCGGCCTGCGCGGTCTTCAGCGCGGCGGCCAGCGCGGCCCCGCTGCCCGGCGGCACCCGGACGAGGGCCCGCTCCCAGTGTTCGCCCGGCGGGGGTGCGCCGGGTCTGCGCGGCCGGCCAGGCGGCGCGGGCGGCAGCGGCACCGGCCCGAGCACCTCGGCGTCCGACGGCAGCGCGACCGCCGCGAGGAACTCGGCGACCGCCGCGGGCGGACCGGACACGGCCGCCATCCGGGACACCGGCGGAAAGCCCAGCTCGGCCCGCTCGGCCAGTTCCCGCACGGCATGCCCGACCGGGTCCCAGCGCACCAGCGCCTGCACCGGCCGCAGGGTCGGCTCGGCCACCACGACCACGGTGCCTCCCTCGCCCTGGGGCCGCACCAGCGCCGATGCCGCGATCCACCGGTGCAGCGCGTCCTCACCGGCCCGCAGGTCGGGGCGGCCGAGCATGGCCCAGCCGTCCAGCAGCAGGGCCGCCGCGTAGCCGCCCTCGGCGACGGGTTCGGCGCCCGGTGTGCTGACGACCAGCGCGGGCGCGTCCGGGACGGTGTCCAGCACATGCTCACGGCCCGAGGTGCGCACCGGTACGGCGGGGAAGGCCCGCCCCAGTTCCTCCGCGGTGCGGCGGGCGCCCACGACCTGGGCGCGGAGCCGGAAGCCGCCGCACTCCGGGCAGTGCCAGGCGCTCTCTCCCCGCCCGCACCACGCGCAGCTCAGCACGCCCCCGTCCTGCCCTTCCAGCGGACCGGAGCAGTGCCGGCAGCGCGCGGGCGCCCGGCACTGGGCGCAGGCCATACGGGGGGCGTAGCCGCGCCGGGGCACCTGCACGAGGACCGGGCCGCGGCGCAGCCCCTCACGGGCCGCCTGCCAGGCGAGGGTGGGCAGCCGGGCGGCGCGGGCGGCCTCGTCGCGGGCGAGGTCCTCGTCGCCGACCGTCCGGACGAGGGGCGCGGCCCGGCGCACCTGCTCCCGGCCGGCGACCAGCGGCCGGGCCCAGCCGCTCTCCACGAGCTGGGCCGCCTCCACGGTGCAGCTCCGGCTCCCCAGCAGGAAGGCGCACTTGTCCAGCGCGGCACGCAGCAGCAGGACATCGCGGGCGTGCGGCTGCGGGGCGTGCTGCTCGCTGTGGCTGTCGTCCCCGTCGTCCCAGATGGCGACGAGCCCCAGGTCCGCCACGGGCGCGAACATCGCCGCCCGCGTCCCGACCACGGCCCGCACGGAACCGCGCCGCACCGCCAGCCACTGCGCGTACCGCTTCTCGGGTCCGGCGTCGGCGGTGAGCAGCGCGTGCCGTCCCGGGCCGAGCAGCGCGGTCAGCGCGGCGTCCACCCGCGCGGCGGCCCGCCCGTCCGGTACGACGACCAGGGCGCCGCGCCCGGAGGCGAGGGCCGCCGCGACGGCCCGCGCCAGCTCCTCGCTCCACTCCGGTCCCGGCAGCGCGTTCCACACGGCCCTGGGCGCCCCTCCGGAGGCCAGCGCGTCGAGGAAGGCCGCCCCGTGCTCGTACCGGCTCCAGGAGGCGGGGTCCGGCGCCTGCGGCGCGGGCAGGGGCGCCGGGGACCGCCGCTGTTCGGCGCGGCCGTTGCGCGGGGGCACGGCCAGCTGCAGCACGTCGGCGAGGCTGCCCGCGTACCGGTCGGCGACGGCCCGGGCCAGGCCGAGCAGCTCCTCGCTCAGCACCCGCTCCGGCGACACCACCTGGGCGAGCGCGGCCAGCGGCCCGGAGTAGTCGGACTCGGCCCGCCGCTCGACGAGGAAGCCGTCGATGAGCCCGCCGCCCTCCCGGCGCCCGTCGCGCACCCGGTGCCGCCCGGCCCCGAACCGCACCCGCACCCGCACCCCGGGCTGCGCCTGTGCGTCCAGCTCCGCCGGCACGGCGTAGTCGAAGTACCGGTCGAGGTGCAGCACACCCTTGTCGACCAGGACCCGTGCCACGGGCAGCCGCTCGGCGAGCGCGGCCCCGCGCCAGGTCCGCGGCTTGGCCCGGGGCACCTTGGCCTCGCGCACGCTCTCCCGGATGAGCGCGAGCTGCTCCGGCGGTGCCCCCTCGGCCTCGCCGTCCTCCCCTTCTGGCCGGGACGCCCCGTTCTCGCTGCTCACGCTTGCATTCTTACCAAACGCCACCGACAACGGGCCCGGCCGCCGGTCACCGCCGGGGCTCCGGAGCCACCAGGACGCCCGGGTCCGCCGAGGCGGCCGGGGCCCGCCCGGGCCCTGGGGGCCTGGGCTCCTGCCCATGCCCGAACCCGTCCCGGATCCCCTGGAGCAACTGCGCGCGCGGCTCGCGGCGTTCGTGCCCTGGGAGGTGGTCCGGGGCACGGTGACCGGCTTCGCCGGCCACGAGGTCGTCGTCCGGCTGGACGGCGACGGTCCCGGGGAGCCGACGGGCCGCATCCCCCGGCACCTGCTGACCTGGAAGGCGTACGACGACCCGGCCGAGATCGTGACGGTCGGGCAGCGCGTCACCGCCGAGGTGCGGGGCGTCGACGAGCACCCCCGCCGGGTCCTGCTCTCCGCGAAGGCATGCGAGGACGAGGCCCTCTACCGCCATCTGCGGCGCGTGCGGCCCGGGGACGTCGTCACGGGGACCGTCGCCGCCGTGCACCACTTCGGGGTGTTCGTCCGCCTGGACGGGGAGCCCCCGCACCCCGTCCACCCGGCGACCGGCTTCGTCCGCGTCCCCGATCTGACCTGGGCGCGCATCGACCACCCGGCGGACGCCGTCCGGCCCGGACAGCGGGTCACCGGCGAGGTGGTCGTCGCCGACTCGTACCAGGGCGAGGTGGTCATCTCGCTGAAGGCCCTCCAGGAGGACCCTTGGGACACGCTCGGCCTGGCCGAGGGGGACGTGGTGACGGGCCCGGTGACGAAGGTGATCCCGTTCGGTGTGTTCGTGCGGCTCGGTGCGGTGGTGGAGGGCCTGGTGCACGTCTGCGAGCTGGGCGGACGGGTCGTCGCCGAGGGGCAGGAGCTGACCGTCCGGGTCCTGGAGACGGACCGCGTCCGGCGCCGTGTCCGCCTCACGGCGGCCGGCTGACCGACCCGGGCCCTGGAGACGCCGAGGCCCGGCTCCCCTCGAAGGGGAACCGGGCCTCGGCGAAAGGGAGAGGCGGGGTTACAGGCCCACGGCCTTCTTCAGCGCCTCCACGCGGTCGGTGCGCTCCCAGGTGAAGTCGGGCAGCTCACGACCGAAGTGACCGTACGCGGCGGTCTGGGAGTAGATCGGGCGCAGCAGGTCCAGGTCGCGGATGATCGCGGCCGGACGCAGGTCGAAGACCTCGTCGATGGCCTTCTCGATCTTCTCCGTCTCGACCTTGTGCGTGCCGAAGGTCTCCACGAACAGACCCACCGGCTCGGCCTTGCCGATCGCGTAGGCGACCTGGACCTCGCAGCGCGCGGCCAGACCCGCCGCCACGACGTTCTTGGCCACCCAGCGCATGGCGTACGCGGCCGAGCGGTCCACCTTGGACGGGTCCTTGCCGGAGAAGGCACCGCCGCCGTGGCGGGCCATACCGCCGTAGGTGTCGATGATGATCTTGCGGCCGGTCAGACCCGCGTCGCCCATCGGGCCGCCGATCTCGAAGCGGCCGGTCGGGTTCACCAGCAGCCGGTACCCCTCGGTCTCCAGCTTGATGCCCTCGTCCAGCAGCGCCTTCAGCTCCGGCTCCACCACGAACTCCCGGACATCCGGGGCCAGCAGCGACTCCAGGTCGATGTCGGAGGCGTGCTGGGAGGAGACCACCACGGTGTCGAGGCGGACGGCCTTGTCGCCGTCGTACTCGATGGTGACCTGCGTCTTGCCGTCCGGGCGCAGGTAGGGGATGGTGCCGTTCTTGCGCACCTCGGACAGCCGCTTGGACAGCCGGTGCGCCAGGAAGATCGGCAGCGGCATCAGGGTGGGCGTCTCGTCCGAGGCGTAGCCGAACATCAGGCCCTGGTCGCCGGCGCCCTGCTTGTCCAGCTCGTCGTCGTCGCCCTCGACCCGGGTCTCGTAGGCGGCGTCCACGCCCTGCGCGATGTCCGGCGACTGCGCGCCGATCGACACCGACACACCGCAGGAGGCGCCGTCGAAGCCCTTCTTCGAGGAGTCGTAACCGATGTCCAGGATCTTGTTGCGGACGAGGGTCGCGATGTCCGCGTACGCCTTCGTCGTCACCTCGCCGGCCACGTGCACCAGGCCGGTGGTGATCAGGGTCTCGACGGCGACCCGGGACGTCGGGTCCTCGCGCAGAAGCGCGTCGAGAATGGTGTCGCTGATCTGGTCAGCGATCTTGTCGGGGTGACCCTCGGTCACGGACTCCGAGGTGAACAGGCGACGGGACACAACGCTCCCTGTGGTTGCAGCGGCTGCTGGCTGATCATTTCCGGGCGACGCAGGGCTGCGCCTGGCGTCGACCGTGAACAGTTTATCGTTCGCGCTCGGCCTGTGGGTCACTGTCTCGCCTCTCGGGAGCGCTGTGACCTGCGGCACGGGCATTCTGCACAATGGCGCGCGGCCTTGGCCAGGGGCGCCGCGCCCGAATCGGGCGTGGCGTGAACCTGACCCGAGTTCGCCCGATCGACTGCCGGACGTTAGGCCAGCCGTCGTACGACCAGGTCCCAGACCGTGTCGGCCAGGGCCTCCTTGGGGCCGTGCGGCACCGGGGTCTCACTGCCGTCGGCACCCAGTACGACGGCCTCGTTCTCCTCGGAACCGAAGGTCTTGCGCTCCCCCACCTCGTTGACCACGAGCAGGTCGCAGCCCTTGCGGGCGAGCTTGGTCCGGCCGTTGGCGAGGACGTCGTCGGTCTCGGCGGCGAAGCCGACGACCACCTGTCCGGGGCGGGCGCGGTCGGCCGAAATCTCCGCGAGAATGTCCGGATTTCGCACTAGGACGATCGGCTCGGGGTCCTGGCCGTCCTTCTTTTTGATCTTCCCGGCGGCGTAGGCGGCCGGACGGAAGTCGGCGACGGCCGCGGCCATGACCACGGCATCGGCGTCCGCCGCCGCCTTCAGGACCGCCTCCCGCAGCTGCACGGCGGTGCCCACCCGGACGACGTCCACACCCGCGGGATCGGGCAGACCGGCGTTGGCCGAGACCAATGTCACCCGGGCACCGCGCGCGGCGGCGGTGCGGGCGAGGGCGTAGCCCTGCTTGCCGGAGGAGCGGTTGCCGAGGAAGCGGACCGGGTCGAGGGGCTCGCGGGTGCCGCCGGCGGAGACGACGACATGCCGTCCCGCCAGATCGGGCCCGGCGGCGCCGCCCCGGGCCAGCACCCGGCGGCACACCTCGAAGATCTCGCCCGGGTCGGGCAGCCGGCCCTTGCCGGTGTCGACGCCGGTGAGGCGGCCGACGGCGGGCTCGACGACCACCGCGCCGCGGCGGCGCAGCGTGGCCACGTTCTCCTGGGTGGCCGGGTGCTCCCACATCTCGGTGTGCATCGCCGGGGCGAAGACCACCGGGCAGCGGGCGGTGAGGAGGGTGTTGGTCAGCAGGTCGTCGGCGAGGCCGTGGGCGGCCTTGGCGAGCATGTCGGCGGTGGCCGGGGCCACGACCACCAGGTCGGCGTGCTGGCCGATGCGGACGTGCGGGACCTCGTGGACGTCGTTCCAGACCTCGGTCGAGACCGGGTTGCCGGACAGGGCCGACCAGGTGGCGGCGCCGACGAAGTGCAGCGCGGCGGCGGTCGGCACGACACGGACGTCGTGACCCGACTCCGTGAACCTTCTCAGCAGCTCGCAGGCCTTGTAGGCGGCGATGCCACCGCTGACCCCCAGCACGACCCTCGGCTTGTCCACCGTGTCTCCCCGGACTCGACTACGTACGACTCCATGACACACCACAGGCCCGGCAGCATGACCGCCGGGCCTGTGGATACGTCAATCGCAGTCTGAACGTACTACTGCGCCGGGCCCTCGATGGCCTCGGAGGTCAGCAGACCCGCGTTGATCTCGCGCAGGGCGATCGAGAGCGGCTTCTCGTGGACGTGGGTGTCGACGAGCGGACCGACGTACTCCAGGAGGCCCTCACCGAGCTGCGAGTAGTACGCGTTGATCTGACGGGCACGCTTGGCCGCGTAGATCACGAGGCTGTACTTCGAGTCGGTCGCCTCGAGAAGCTCGTCGATCGGCGGGTTGATGATGCCCTCGGGCGCGGTGATGGAAGAGGACACGCTCTACCTTCCGATGGATGGAAAAGAATCAGACATCGTGATCACAGTCACGATCACACAACGTCCACCAAGGCTAGCAGCTCGCGAGCCACGTCCTCGACGGAGGTGTTGACCAAGGTCACATCGAACTCCGGCTCGGCCGCCAGCTCGGTCTTCGCGGCCGCCAGGCGGCGCTCGATGACCTCGGGCGGCTCGGTCCCCCGGCCGGTCAGCCGGCGCACCAGCTCCTCCCAGGAGGGCGGGGCCAGGAACACCAGCCGGGCGTCGGACATGGACTCACGGACCTGCCGCGCACCCTGGAGGTCGATCTCCAGCAGGACGGGCTCACCGTTCTCCAGCCGCTCCAGCACGGCCGCGCGGGGCGTGCCGTAGCGGTTGCCCGCGAACTCGGCCCACTCCAGCAGCTCGCCGTTGGCGATGAGCTTGTCCATCTCCTCGTCGGTGACGAAGAAGTAGTGGACTCCGTGCTGCTCGCCGGGGCGCGGCTTACGGGTCGTCGCCGACACCGAGAGCCAGACCTCGGGGTGTTCTTTGCGCATATGGGCGACGACCGTGCTCTTGCCGACCCCCGAGGGGCCGGAGAGCACGGTCAGCCGCGGACGTGCGTCCGGGGGCTCGGGGGTCGTCCCCCGGAGTGTTACTGCCATACAGCGATTATTCCAGCAATCCCGGAGTGCCCGGGACTCCCGGCCCGCCCGGGGGCGGACTCAGGAGCCGGTGCTGCCGAACTCACGCTCCAGGGAGGCGATCTGGTTGGAACCGAGACCCCGCACACGGCGGCTCTCGGAGATGCCCAGACGCTCCATGATCTGCTTGGCGCGGACCTTGCCCACGCCCGGCAGGGACTCGAGCAGGGCGGAGACCTTCATCTTGCCGATGACGTCGTTCTCCTGGCCCTGCTTGATGACCTCGTGCAGGGAGGCGCCGGAGTGCTTGAGTCGATTCTTGACCTCGGCCCGCTCCCGGCGAGCCGCGGCGGCCTTTTCGAGCGCGGCTGCGCGCTGTTCAGGGGTAAGGGGCGGAAGAGCCACGCCTACGTCACCTCGGATGTCGAACTGTCGGATACGGACCGGTGAGGAACCTAGTCGCCCCACACCTGGGGAGCTACGAGCAACACGCTGCCCGTTCTCCCCCACTGCCTGAAGGGCGTGGGAGGTGCCCCCACTGCTCGGAGACTAGCGGGCAAGTCCGCCAGAGTCAGCGAGAACAGCGGAAAAGTCCTGGTCAGCCTCCGTCAGGCCGGACATTTCAGACATACTGCCCTCCTTTTGGGAATCTATTCACGCTCAAGTCGGCGCGATGCCGCTCAGCCGAGCGCACCACGCGGGGTTCAGGCTCCGCCGACGGCCGCCCTGATCTCCTCCGCGAACCGCTCGGCGGCCCCGCGCAGCGCGCTGACGTCGGGTCCGTGCCGCAGGACCCCCCGGCTGACGTTCGGCACGACATTGCGGACGGCCGACCCGAAGACCTTGGGAAGGTCGGCCGGGGTGGCGCCCTGGGCACCGATGCCGGGCGCCAGGAGCGGGCCGTTGATGTCCAGGTCGTAGGTGGACAGGTCGCCGAGCGTGGCGCCCACCACCGCGCCGAAGGAGCCCAGCGGCTCCTCCCCCGCGTTCTCGACCGCCAGGTGGGCCAGCATGGTCGCTCCGACGCTCCGGCCGTCGGCGCGTACCGCGTGCTGCACCTCGCCGCCCTCCGGGTTCGAGGTAAGCGCCAGCACGAACAGGCCGGCACCGCTCTCCCGGGCCAGGGCCACGGCGGGGCTCAGCGAGCCGTAGCCGAGGTAGGGCGAGACCGTCAGGGCGTCGGAGAAGAGCGGGGCGTCCGGGTGCAGGAACGCCTCGGCGTAGGCGGCCATGGTCGAGCCGATGTCGCCGCGCTTGGCGTCCGTCACGACCAGGGCACCGGCCGCCCGCGCCTCCCGCACGGACGTCTCCAGGACGGCCAGGCCGCGCGAGCCGAACCGCTCGAAGAAGGCGCTCTGCGGCTTCAGGACGGCCACCCGGTCGGCCATGGCCTCCACGACCGTGCGGCTGAACCGCTCGAGGCCCGCGATGTCGTCGTCCAGGCCCCACTCGGCGAGCAGGGAGGCGTGCGGGTCGATGCCGACGCACAGCGGGCCGCGCTCGTCCATGGCGCGGCGCAGACGGGCACCGAAGGGCTCGTACGAGGTCATGCGGGCTTCCTCACGTCGGCGCCGACCGCGTCGGCGAGGGTGGCGTACGGGCTGGTGCGCAGACGGGCGGCGAGGCCCTTGTGCACGGACCGGCACCAGAGGGGACCCTCGTAGACGAAGGCGCTGTAGCCCTGGACCAGCGTGGCACCGGCCAGGATGCGCTGCCAGGCGTCCTCAGCGGTCTCGACGCCCCCGACGCCCACCAGGGTGATCCGGTCGCCCACGCGCGCGTACAGGCGCCGCAGGACCTCCAGGGAGCGCTCCTTGAGCGGGGCCCCGGACAGGCCGCCGGTCTCCTTCACCAGCCCGGCCGCCGACCGCAGGCCGAGGCCCTCGCGCGCGATGGTGGTGTTGGTGGCGATGATGCCGTCGAGGCCCAGCTCCACGGCGAGGTCGGCGACCGCGTCGATGTCCTCGTCGGCGAGGTCGGGGGCGATCTTCACCAGCAGCGGGACGCGGCGGTTCGCCACCGTGCGGTCGGCGGCCTCGCGCACGGCGCTGAGCAGCGGGCGCAGGTGGTCGACCGCCTGGAGGTCGCGCAGTCCCGGCGTGTTGGGCGAGGAGACGTTGACGACCAGGTAGTCCGCGTACGCCGCGAGCCGCTCGGCCGACTTCACGTAGTCGGCGACGGCCTCCGCCTCCGGGACGACCTTGGTCTTGCCGATGTTGACGCCGACGACCGTGCGGAAGACCGGGCGGCGGGTGGCCAGGCGGGCGGCGACGGCGAGCGAGCCGTCGTTGTTGAAGCCCATGCGGTTGATCAGCGCGCGGTCCGCGACGAGCCGGAAAAGCCGCTTCTTCGGGTTGCCCGGCTGCGGCTCCCCGGTGACCGTGCCGATCTCGACGTGGTCGAAGCCCAGCATCGACATCCCGTCGATGGCCACGGCGTTCTTGTCGAAGCCGGCGGCGAGGCCGAACGGGCCGTGCATCCGCAGCCCGAGGGCCTCGGTGCGCAGCTCCTTGTGGCGGGGCGCGAGCACGGCGGCGACGAAGGTGCGCAGCACGGGGACGCGGGCGGCGAGCCGGATCCAGCGGAAGGCGAGGTGATGGGCCTGCTCGGGGTCCATCCGGGTGAACACCAGACGGAAGAAGTACTTGTACATGTTCGGTTTGTCCTCTGGAAGCTTCAGGGGGCCCTCATGAAGAGGGGGACACCGTTTTCCGGTGTCCCCCTCGGGGCCGCTAGTCGCGGGCCGCGGTCAGATGTTCCGCGTGTTCCTGGAGCGAGCGGACGCCCACGTCACCGTGGTTGAGGGCGTCGATGCCCTGGACGGCCGCCGCGAGCGCCTGGACGGTCGTCAGGCAGGGGAC
Source organism: Streptomyces sp. NPDC015171 (assembly GCF_043079545.1). Taxonomy (NCBI): domain Bacteria; kingdom Bacillati; phylum Actinomycetota; class Actinomycetes; order Kitasatosporales; family Streptomycetaceae; genus Streptomyces; species Streptomyces sp. NPDC015171. Next base: position 341,552 of record NZ_JBIBUO010000006.1, on the reverse strand, counting down.
GGAGCGGGCCACGGCCGCCGTACGGATGTCGTAGCCGTCGAGCCGGCCGCCGGTGCCGTACGGCGTGTTGACGATGAGGTCGACCTCGCCGTCGTGGATGAGCTGGACGATGGTCCGCTCGCCGTTCGGTCCGGTGCCCTCGGACTGCTTGCGCACGACCGTGGCGTTGATGCCGTTGCGCTTGAGGACCTCCGCGGTGCCGGAGGTCGCGAGCAGCTCGAAGCCGTGCGCCACCAGCTCGCGCGCCGGGAAGATCATCGAGCGCTTGTCGCGGTTGGCGACCGAGATGAACGCGCGGCCCTTGGTGGGCAGCGGGCCGTAGGCACCCGCCTGCGACTTGGCGTACGCCGTGCCGAAGACGGAGTCGATGCCCATGACCTCGCCGGTGGACCGCATCTCCGGGCCGAGGACGGTGTCCACGCCCCGGCCCTGGATGTCGCGGAACCGCGACCACGGCATGACGGCCTCCTTGACGGAGATCGGCGCGTCCAGCGGCAGCTCGCCGCCGTCGCCCGTCTTCGGCAGCAGGCCCTCGGCGCGCAGCTCGGCGATGGTCGTGCCGAGCGAGATCCGGGCGGCGGCCTTGGCCAGCGGCACCGCGGTCGCCTTGGAGGTGAAGGGGACCGTCCGGGAGGCGCGCGGGTTGGCCTCCAGGACGTAGAGGATGTCGCCGGCCATCGCGAACTGGATGTTGATCAGGCCGCGCACGCCGACGCCCTTGGCGATGGCCTCGGTGGAGGCGCGCAGGCGCTTGATGTCGAAGCCGCCGAGGGTGATCGGGGGCAGGGCGCACGCCGAGTCGCCGGAGTGGATGCCGGCCTCCTCGATGTGCTCCATGACGCCGCCGAGGTACAGCTCCTCGCCGTCGTAGAGGGCGTCGACGTCGATCTCGATGGCATCGTCGAGGAAGCGGTCGACGAGGACCGGCCGGGAGGGGCTGATCTCGGTCGACTCGGCGATGTAGGAGGCGAGGCGGGTCTCGTCGTAGACGATCTCCATGCCGCGTCCGCCGAGCACGTACGAGGGCCGGACCAGGACCGGGTAGCCGATCTCGTCGGCGATGGCCTTGGCCTCCTCGAAGGTGGTGGCCGTGCCGTGCTTCGGGGCCGGCAGGCCCGCCTCCGCGAGGACGCGGCCGAAGGCGCCGCGGTCCTCGGCCGCGTGGATGGCCTCGGGGGAGGTGCCCACGACCGGTACGCCGTTGTCCTTCAGGGCCTGCGAGAGGCCGAGCGGGGTCTGGCCGCCCAGCTGGACGATGACACCCGCGACCGGGCCCGCCTGCTGCTCCGCGTGGACGATCTCCAGCACGTCCTCCAGCGTCAGCGGCTCGAAGTACAGGCGGTCGGAGGTGTCGTAGTCCGTGGAGACGGTCTCCGGGTTGCAGTTGACCATCACGGTCTCGTACCCGGCGTCGGACAGCGCGAAGGAGGCGTGGACGCAGGAGTAGTCGAACTCGATGCCCTGGCCGATGCGGTTCGGGCCGGAGCCGAGGATGATGACGGCCGGCTTCTCGCGGGGCGCGACCTCGCTCTCCTCGTCGTACGAGGAGTAGAAGTACGGCGTCCGCGCGGCGAACTCGGCCGCGCAGGTGTCGACCGTCTTGTAGACCGGGCGGATGCCCAGGGCGTGCCGGACCTCGCGGACGGTGTCCTCGCGCAGACCGCGGATCTCGCCGATCTGCTGGTCGGAGAAGCCGTGCCGCTTGGCCTCGGCGAACAGCCCGGCGGTCAGCTCGGGCGCCTCGGCCAGCTCGTCGGCCAGCTCCTTGATCAGGAAGAGCTGGTCCACGAACCAGGGGTCGATCTTCGTGTACGCGAAGATCTCCTCGGGCGTGGCACCGGCGCGGATGGCCCGCATGACCGTGTTGATCCGGCCGTCGGTGGGCCGTACGGCCTCGCGCAGCAGCTCGTCCTTGTCGCCGGGCTCGCCGATGAAGGAGAACTGGCTGCCCTTCTTCTCCAGCGAGCGCAGCGCCTTCTGGAAGGCCTCGGGGAAGTTGCGGCCGATGGCCATGGCCTCGCCGACCGACTTCATGGTGGTGGTCAGCGTGGAGTCGGCCTGCGGGAACTTCTCGAAGGCGAACCGCGGGGCCTTGACGACCACGTAGTCGAGCGTGGGCTCGAAGGAGGCCGGGGTCTCCCGGGTGATGTCGTTCGGGATCTCGTCCAGCGTGTAGCCGACGGCCAGCTTGGCGGCGATCTTGGCGATCGGGAAGCCGGTCGCCTTGGAGGCGAGCGCCGAGGAGCGCGAGACACGCGGGTTCATCTCGATGACGATCACCCGGCCGTCCTCGGGGTCGACCGCGAACTGGATGTTGCAGCCGCCGGTGTCGACGCCGACCTCGCGGATGACGGCGATGCCGACGTCCCGCAGGATCTGGTACTCGCGGTCGGTCAGCGTCATCGCGGGTGCGACCGTGATCGAGTCGCCGGTGTGCACGCCCATCGGGTCGAAGTTCTCGATGGAGCAGACGACCACGACGTTGTCGTTCTTGTCGCGCATCAGCTCCAGCTCGTACTCCTTCCAGCCGAGGATGGACTCCTCCAGGAGCACCTCGGTGGTCGGCGAGAGGGTGAGGCCCTGGCCGGCGATGCGGCGCAGCTCCTCCTCGTCGTGCGCGAAGCCGGAGCCGGCGCCGCCCATGGTGAAGGACGGGCGGACGACGACCGGGTAGCCGCCGAGGGTCTCGACGCCCTCGAGGACGTCGTCCATGGAGTGGCAGATGACCGAGCGGGCGGACTCGCCGTAGCCGATCTTGGCCTTGACCGCCTCGACGACGCCCTTGAACAGGTCGCGGTCCTCGCCCTTGTGGATCGCCTCGGGCTTGGCGCCGATCAGCTCGACGCCGTACTTCTCCAGGACGCCGTTCTCGTGCAGCGAGATGGCGGTGTTCAGCGCCGTCTGGCCGCCCAGGGTGGGCAGCAGGGCGTCCGGGCGCTCCTTGGCGATGATCTTCTCGACGAACTCCGGGGTGATCGGCTCGACGTAGGTGGCGTCGGCGATCTCCGGGTCGGTCATGATCGTCGCCGGGTTGGAGTTGACGAGCACGACCCGCAGGCCCTCGGCCTTGAGCACGCGGCACGCCTGGGTCCCGGAGTAGTCGAACTCGGCGGCCTGGCCGATGACGATCGGGCCGGAGCCGATGACCAGGACGGACTGGATATCGGTGCGCTTAGGCACGCTGGCCCTCCATCAGGGATACGAAGCGGTCGAACAGGTACGCGGCGTCGTGCGGGCCCGCTGCCGCTTCGGGGTGGTATTGGACGGAGAAGGCCGGCTGGTCGAGCAGCTGCAGCCCCTCCACGACGTCGTCGTTCAGGCAGACGTGCGAGACCTCGGCGCGGCCGAACCTCGTGTCGCTGACCTTGTCGAGCGGCGCGTCCACGGCGAAGCCGTGGTTGTGCGCGGTGACCTCGACCTTGCCGGTCGTGCGGTCCTGGACCGGCTGGTTGATGCCGCGGTGGCCGTACTTCAGCTTGTAGGTGCCGAAGCCGAGGGCGCGTCCCAGGATCTGGTTGCCGAAGCAGATGCCGAACAGCGGCGTCCCGCGCTCCAGGACGGCGGTCATCAGCGCGACCGGGCCGTCGGCGGTCGCCGGGTCGCCGGGGCCGTTGGAGAAGAACACGCCGTCCGGGCCGACGGCGTAGACGTCGTCGGCCGTGGCGGTGGCGGGCAGGACGTGCACCTCGATGCCGCGCTCGGCCATGCGGTGCGGGGTCATGCCCTTGATGCCGAGGTCGACGGCGGCGACGGTGAACCGCTTCTCGCCGATCGCCGGGACGACGTACGCCTCCTTGGTCGCGACCTCCTCGTAGAGGCTCGCGCCCTTCATGTGCGGCTGGGCCTGCACCCGCTCCAGCAGCTCCGCGTCGGAGGCGATCGCCGCACCGGAGAAGACGCCGGCGCGCATGGAGCCGCGCTCGCGCAGATGGCGGGTGAGGGCGCGGGTGTCGATGCCGGCGATGCCGACGACGCCCTGCCGCTCCAGCTCGTCGTCCAGGGAGCGCTTGGCCCGCCAGTTGGACGGCACGCGCGCGGGGTCGCGCACGACGTAGCCGGAGACCCAGATGCGGCCCGACTCGTCGTCCTCGTCGTTCCAGCCGGTGTTGCCGATCTGCGGGGCGGTCGCGACGACGATCTGGCGGTCGTACGACGGATCGGTCAGGGTCTCCTGGTAGCCGGTCATGCCGGTGGAGAACACGGCCTCGCCGAAGGTCTCCCCCACGGCCCCGTAGGCACGGCCGCGGAAGAGGCGGCCGTCCTCCAGGACGAGTACGGCGGGAACCCTCGCGGCTCCCTTGGTGGAGGTCGTCATCGTGCGCCTTCCGTGTTGTTGATCATCTGGTTCAGGGTGTCGACCCACTCGTTGTGCTCGGCCGCGTGGTCGGAGCGGAAGCCGGAGTCGATCAGCTTGTCGCCGTGTGCCCAGGTCACCACCAGCAGCCCGCCCTCGGTGAGGACCTTGCCGGCGATTCCCTTGTCCAGGCGGGCTTCGCGCAGTGCGGCCGCCGGGACGAAGAAGTCGCTCGCTCCGGGGCGCTCGACCTCCAGGCCCGCGTCGGTCAGGGTGAGCTCGGCCCGGCTGCGGGTGCCAAGGCCGTGGGCCACGATGCGGTCCAGCCACTGCCCGGCGGTGGTGGAGCCGTGGTAGCGGCCGCTCATGCTCAGTCTGGCCGGGCCGGTCTCCTCCGGCGCGCTGGGCAGCGCCGGCAGGCCGCCCTGGAGGGTGCCGCGCCACTTCCAGCCCTCGCGCATCAGCCAGTAGACGAGCGCGATGAAGAGGGCCAGTCCGACGAGCCAGCCGATGCGGGCTCCCCAGTCGGTGACCTCGGCCGACTTCTGGGCATCGGCCAGCAGGATTACAGGTGTCACGTGAGCTTCCCGTCGACGAGCGTCGCCTTGCCCCGCAGCCACGTGTGCGTCACACGGCCCGGCAGCTCGCGCCCCTGGTAGGGGGTGTTGCGGCTGCGCGAGGCGAAGCCCGCGGGATCCACCTGACCACGGTATTCCGTGTCGAGCAGGGTGAGGTTGGCGGGCTCACCAGCCGAGACGGGACGGCCGTGTCCGGTGGCCTGTCCGATCCGAGCGGGCTTGACGGACATCCGGTCGGCAACGCCGGCCCAGTCCAGCAGACCCGTCTCGACCATGGTCTCCTGGACCACTGACAACGCGGTCTCCAGGCCGACCATGCCCATGGCGGCGGCGGCCCACTCGCAGTCCTTGTCCTCGTGCGGGTGCGGGGCGTGGTCGGTGGCGACGATGTCGATCGTGCCGTCGGCGAGCGCCTCGCGCAGGGCCAGCACGTCGCGCTCGGTGCGCAGCGGCGGGTTGACCTTGTAGACGGGGTTGTACGTGCGCACCAGCTCGTCGGTGAGGAGCAGGTGGTGCGGGGTGACCTCGGCGGTGACCTGGATGCCGCGGGACTTGGCCCAGCGGACGATGTCGACGGAGCCGGCGGTCGACAGGTGGCAGATGTGCACGCGGGAGCCGACGTGGTCGGCGAGGAGCACGTCCCGGGCGATGATCGACTCCTCGGCGACCGCGGGCCAGCCGCCAAGGCCCAGCTCGGCGGAGACGACGCCCTCGTTCATCTGGGCGCCCTCGGTCAGCCGGGGCTCCTGCGCGTGCTGGGCGACGACCCCGCCGAATGCCTTCACGTACTCCAGCGCGCGGCGCATGATCACGGCGTCGTCGACGCACTTGCCGTCGTCGGAGAAGACGGTGACGCCGGCGGCGGACTCGTGCATGGCGCCCAGCTCGGCGAGCTTCCTGCCCTCCAGGCCGACCGTGACGGCGCCGATGGGCTGGACGTCGCAGTAGCCGTGGTCCCGGCCGAGCCGGTAGACCTGCTCGACCACGCCGGCGGTGTCGGCGACCGGGAAGGTGTTGGCCATGGCGAAGACGGCCGTGTAGCCGCCGCTCGCCGCCGCCCGGGTGCCGGTGAGAACGGTCTCGGAGTCCTCGCGGCCCGGCTCGCGCAGATGGGTGTGGAGGTCGACGAGGCCCGGCAGCAGCACCTTGCCGCCGGCCTCGACCACCTCGGCGCCCTCGGCGCTCAGTGCGGTGCCGGTCTCGGCGATGGTCTCGCCGTCGATCAGCACATCCTGCGGCGCCCCGCCGAGCACCTTCGCACCACGGATCAGGATCTTGCTCATGTCTTACTTCTCCTCGGTGGTACGGGGGTGGGAGACGGCGGGTTCGTTGCCGCCGAGCAGCAGGTACAGCACGGCCATCCGGATGGAGACGCCGTTGGCGACCTGCTCGACGGCCGTGCAGCGGTCGGAGTCGGCGACCTCGGCGGTGATCTCCATGCCGCGGACCATCGGCCCGGGGTGCATCACGATGGCGTGCTCGGGCAGCTTGGCCATGCGGTCGCCGTCGAGGCCGTAGCGCCGGGAGTACTCGCGCTCGGTCGGGAAGAAGGCCGCGTTCATGCGCTCGCTCTGGACGCGGAGCATCATCACGGCGTCGCACTTGGGCAGCGTGCTGTCGAGGTCGTAGGAGACCGCGCACGGCCAGGACTCGACGCCGACCGGGACCAGGGTGGGCGGAGCGACCAGGGTGACCTCGGCGCCGAGGGTGTGCAGCAGGTCGACGTTGGAGCGGGCGACCCGGCTGTGCAGGACGTCGCCGACGACGGTGATCCGCTTGCCGGACAGGTCCTGGCCGAGCCCGGCGTCGCGGCCGATCAGCCGGCGGCGGACGGTGAAGGCGTCCAGCAGGGCCTGGGTGGGGTGCTGGTGGGTGCCGTCGCCCGCGTTGATGACGGCCGCGTCGATCCAGCCGGAGTTGGCGAGCCGGTACGGGGCCCCGGAGGCGCCGTGCCGGATGACCACGGCGTCCACGCCCATGGCCTCGAGGGTCTGGGCGGTGTCCTTCAGGGACTCGCCCTTGGACACCGAGGAGCCCTTGGCGGAGAAGTTGATGACGTCCGCGGACAGGCGCTTCTCGGCGGCTTCGAAGGAGATGCGCGTGCGCGTGGAGTCCTCGAAGAAGAGGTTGACGATGGTCCGGCCGCGCAGGGTCGGCAGCTTCTTGATCGGCCGGTCGGCCACCCGGGCCATCTCCTCGGCGGTGTCGAGGATCAGGACGGCGTCGTCGCGGGTGAGGTCGGCGGCCGAGATGAGATGACGCTGCATCTGTCAGGCTCCGTAAGGCAGTTCAGACGGGAGATTTCGGGCAGGCCGGTGCATGCGGAGGCACGCCCGGAGGCGGCCGTGCGCCTGACTGGCTACTGAGCGGCCGGCTTCACACCGAGCAGCACGGTGTCGCGACCGTCCTCCTCGGCGAGCTGGACCTTGACCGTCTCCCGCAGCGACGTGGGGAGGTTCTTGCCGACGTAGTCGGCACGGATGGGCAGTTCGCGATGGCCGCGGTCGACCAGGACCGCGAGCTGCACCGCGCGCGGGCGCCCGATGTCGTTCAGCGCGTCCAGGGCGGCGCGGATCGTGCGCCCGGAGAAGAGCACATCGTCGACGAGGACGACCAGGCGGCCGTCGAGACCGTCACCGGGGATGTCGGTGCGGGCCAGCGCACGCGGCGGGTGCATGCGCAGATCGTCGCGGTACATGGTGATGTCGAGCGAGCCGACCGGGATCTTGCGATCGGTGATCTGCTCCAGCTTGGCGGCGAGCCGCTGGGCGAGGAAGACGCCCCGGGTCGGGATGCCGAGGAGCACCACGTCGTCGGCGCCCTTGGCGCGCTCGACGATCTCGTGGGCGATACGGGTCAGAACCCGCGCGATGTCGGGACCCTCGAGAACGGGCCGCGCATCGGACGCCTGCGGATGTGCTTGCGTGTCGTGCTTGTCCATACGAAACGGACCCCCTTCTCCGCCTCACGGGACGGATCTTAAAGGACGTCGGAATTGCGCCATCCACGGTAGCAGGTCACCGGACCGGCCTTGTCACCCGCTTGGCCTAATCGGCCGCCGCTACCACGGAAGAGTCGGTGTGGACCATTCGGCTTGACGCACAAGAGTCACGCTGCGTAACCTCACAGTGAGTTACCAGCCGCGCGGCGGGAAGACAGCCGGCCGCGTCGACACAGTGTCCGGGGAGCTATATGTCCAGCGAATACGCCAAACAGCTCGGGGCCAAGCTCCGGGCCATCCGCACCCAGCAGGGCCTTTCCCTCCACGGTGTCGAGGAGAAGTCCCAGGGGCGCTGGAAGGCCGTGGTGGTCGGTTCGTACGAGCGCGGTGACCGTGCCGTGACGGTGCAGCGCCTGGCCGAGCTGGCCGATTTCTATGGTGTCCCCGTGCAGGAGTTGCTGCCGGGCACCACGCCGGGCGGGGCCGCCGAGCCGCCGCCGAAGCTCGTCCTGGACCTGGAGCGGCTGGCCACGGTGCCGGCCGAGAAGGCGGGCCCCCTGCAGCGCTACGCGGCGACGATCCAGTCCCAGCGCGGTGACTACAACGGCAAGGTGCTCTCCATCCGGCAGGACGACCTGCGCACCCTCGCCGTCATCTACGACCAGTCCCCCTCGGTCCTCACCGAGCAGCTGATCAGCTGGGGCGTCCTGGACGCGGACGCGCGCCGCGCGGTGGCCACGCACGAAGACGCGTAACCCCTTCCAGCAGCTCAGCAGAAACGTGCCGCCGGGGTGGCCGGAACCATGAGGGTTCCGGCCACCCCGGCGGTCTTCTGTGCCGGTTCGGCGCCGCCCCGCGGCACAGGCGGCGGGAACGCCGAAGGGGCGCGGTGAGCTGCGCGACCGGCCACGGACAAGCCGCAGCCGTCGTACCACCGCAGTCCCACGACGCCCCTGCCGTTCGGTGCTAGCCCCGCCGCAGCGTCGGCTTGAGCTCCTTCAGCCGGGCCAGCAGGCCGTTGACGAACGCGGGCGACTCGTCGGTCGAGAACTCCTTCGCCAGCTGCACCATCTCGTCCAGAACAACGGCGTCCGGCGTCTCGTCGACCCAGATCAGCTCGTACGCGCCCAGCCGCAGGATGTTGCGGTCGACGCCCGGCATACGGTCGAGCGTCCACCCCACCGCGTACTGGTCGATCAGCTCGTCGATGCGCTGCACGTGCTCCGCGTAGCCCTCGACCAGCTGCATCGTGTACTCGCTGACGGGCGGCTGCCGGGTGTCGGACCGCGACAGCCGGATCCAGTCCGCGAGGACCGTCAGGACGTCGACTCCGCGCTGGTCGCCCTCGAAGAGGATCTGGAAGGCGCGCTTGCGGGCCGTGTTGCGGGCAGCCACGGTTAGCTGTTCACCCGGCCGAGGTAGTCGCTGGTACGGGTGTCGACCTTGATCTTCTCGCCGGTGGTGATGAAGAGCGGCACCTGGATCTGGTGGCCGGTCTCCAGCGTGGCGGGCTTGGTGCCGCCGGTGGAGCGGTCGCCCTGGACGCCCGGCTCGGTCTCGGCGATGGTCAGCTCGACGGCGGCCGGCAGCTCGACGAAGAGCACCTCGCCCTCGTGCTGGGCGACGGTGGCGCTGAAGCCCTCGATCAGGAAGTTCGCGGCGTCGCCGACCGTCTTGCGGTCGATCATCAGCTGGTCGTACGTGTCCATGTCCATGAAGACGAAGTACTCGCCGTCCATGTACGAGAACTGCATGTCGCGCTTGTCGACAGTGGCCGTCTCGACCTTGACGCCGGCGTTGAAGGTCTTGTCGACCACCTTGCCGGACAGCACGTTCTTGAGCTTGGTGCGCACGAAGGCCGGGCCCTTGCCGGGCTTGACGTGCTGGAACTCGACGACGGACCAGAGCTGGCCGCCTTCGAGCTTGAGCACCAGGCCGTTCTTGAGGTCGTTCGTGGAAGCCACGGTTGCGGAATCTCCTGGACTGACGTGGACGACCCCGGGGCACGCACTCCTACAGCGCGAGCAGCTCCTTGGTCGTGATGGTGAGTAGCTCGGGTCCGCCGTCCGCCTCTGGGCGTACGACGAGCGTGTCATCGATCCGGACACCGCCCCGGCCCGGGAGGTGAACCCCCGGTTCGACGGTGACCGGCACGCAAGCGTCCAGTTTACCCATGGCCGCGGGCGCCAACTGCGGGTCCTCGTCGATTTCGAGTCCGACCCCGTGTCCGGTGAGCGGTTGCAGGGCTTCCGCATAGCCCGCGGAGTCCAGCACCTGGCGGGCCGCGCGGTCGACGTCCCGGTAGGCGGCGCCCGGTGCCAGGAACTCCCGGCCGGCGCGCTGGGCGGCGAAGACGAGGTCGTACAGCTCGATCTGCCAGTCGGCGGGCGAGGTGCCGATGACGAAGGTGCGGCCGATCTCGCAACGGTAGCCGCGGTAGGTGGCACCGAGGCAGACGGAGAGGAAGTCGCCCTCCTCCACCCGCCGGTCGGTGGGGCGGTGGCCGCGGCGGCCGGCGTGCGGTCCGGTGGCCACGGAGGTGGGGAAGGCCGGGCCGTCGGCGCCGTGGTCGACCAGGCGCCGCTCCAGCTCCAGCGCGAGGTGCCGTTCGGTGCGGCCGACCAGGATCGACTCCAGCAGCTCGCCGAGGGCCTGGTCGGCGATCTCGGCGCCGATGCGCAGGCAGGAGATCTCCTCCTCGTCCTTGACCACCCTGAGCTGCTCGACGGCTCCGCCGAGGTCGGCGAGGCGGATCCGCGGGGCGACGGAGGCGAGGGCTCTGTGACGGGCCACGGTGAGGTGGTGTTCCTCGACGGCGAGCGAGTCGGCGTCCTGGGCCGCGGCGAGGCCGGCCGCCGCGACCGCGGCGTCGCCCCCGGGCGCGGGCAGGATGTGCAGGCGCAGATGCTCGTCCGGCCGGCCCTCGTGCGGACGCTCGTCGGGCGGGCCGACGCAGACGAGCGCGTCCTCGCGCTTGCCGAGGAGCAGGACGGCGCGGTGCGGCGCGGCTCCCGCCAGGTAGCGCACGTTGGCGGGGCGGGTGACGAGCGCTGCCGCGGTACCGGCCGCGTTGCAGCGGTCCCTCAGCCGGGATCGGCGGTTCGCGTACACCTCTGACATGAGATGAGCGTAGGAGTTTTAACCGATTTATGCCGGTTGGGTGGGGCCGAGTGGGGTCGGGGAGACCGGCTCACCAGCTCGGCGGGCTCGCTATCGCCCGGGCCAGGACCTCGTCCAGTACGCGGGCCGTGCCGGGGACGTCCAGCTGGGAGTTGTCGATGATCGGCAGGCCCGAGCCGTACCAGCCGGCCATGCGGCCGTGGATGCGGGCCACCTCCTCGTCGGAGAGGCGGCGGTTGCCGGTGCGCTCGGCGTTGCGCTCCAGGACGATGTCCAGGCCCGGGAGGAGGACCACCGGGAGCAGCCCGGGGCCCACATGGCGCTTCCAGCCGCCGAGGCCCACGACCGGGCGGTCCGGGAAGACGGCGTCGTCCAGGATGCAGGAGATGCCGTTGGCCAGGAAGTTCCGGGCGGCGAAGCCGCAGGTCCGGCGGGCCAGGCGGTATTGAGCCTCGGAGTGGTCGTTCCAGCCGGACTGGGGGTCGGCGAAGCCCGAGCGGACCCATTCGCGCACGTCGTCCAGGCTGATGTGGGCCGTGGGGACGCGGCGGCGGTCCGCCCAGTACTTGGCGACGCTGGTCTTGCCCGCGCCGGCCGGGCCGATGAGGAGGACGGCGAGGGTGGTGGCCGTCGGGTCCGGGACCGGGACCGCGGCGGGCGCCGCCGCGGGCACGCCGACGGGGCCGCCGGGTGGCAGCGGAACATGCCCGGTGGTATCAGGGGCCGGCGGCGCCGAGACGCCCTGCGGCGGCGGGAGCACCGGGCCGGAAGGGGCCGGGGGCTGCCGCGGAGCCGGCGGGGCGGCCGGGAAGCCCGGCGGCGGAACCGGGAGGGACCCCTGCGGGGCTCCCGGGTGCGGGCCCGGGTGGGCGGCCGGCGCCCAGCCGGCGTGCGGCCCCAGCCCCGGCTGGTGGGTCGACGGCAGCGGAGACCCCACTGCGTGCTGCATCCGTTGCCACTCCGTCTCGTACACACTTCTGACGCTGGGAAGCGGGTGCGAAGCCCGCTTCCTACCGAACGGTACCGTCCCCGGCCGTCGTTTGGTGAAACGGCCGGGGACGGTCCGAAGTGCCCGGTCGGCGAAGGAAATCAGCGACGAGAACCGGCAGTCGAAACCGGACGCGGGGGGAGCGTCCGGGACTTACTGGCCGACCTCGCCGTAGGCCGCGAGGAGGACGGCCGGGTCCGGTCCCTCCAGGACGGTGGGCTTGGCCAGGCCGTCCAGGACGATGAAGCGCAGCAGATCGCCGCGGGACTTCTTGTCCACCTTCATCGTCTCCACCAGCCGGGGCCACTGGTCGTAGCGGTAGTGCAGCGGCAGGCCGACCGATTCGAGGATGCTGCGGTGCCGGTCGGCCGTCCTGTCGTCCAGCCGGCCCGCGAGCCGGCCCAGTTCGGCGGCGAAGTGCATGCCGACCGCGACCGCGGCACCGTGCCGCCACTTGTAGCGCTCGTTCTTCTCGATCGCGTGGCCCAGCGTGTGGCCGTAGTTGAGGATCTCCCGCAGACCCGATTCCTTCAGGTCCGAGGAGACGACCTCCGCCTTGACCCGGATCGACCGCTCGATCAGCTCGGCCGTGTGCGGACCCGCCGGGGTGCGGGCGGCCTCCGGGTCGGCCTCGATCAGGTCCAGGATCACCGGATCGGCGATGAACCCCGCCTTGATGACCTCGGCGAGACCCGACACGTAGTCGTTGACCGGCAGCGACTCCAGCGCGGCCAGGTCGCACAGCACACCGGCCGGCGGGTGGAAGGAACCGACGAGGTTCTTGCCCTCCGCGGTGTTGATCCCGGTCTTGCCGCCGACCGCCGCGTCCACCATCGCCAGCACGGTGGTGGGGACGGCGACCCAGCGCACTCCGCGCAGCCAGGTCGCGGCGACGAACCCGGCCAGGTCCGTGGTCGAGCCGCCGCCAACGCCGACGATGGCGTCGGTGCGGGTGAACCCGCACTGGCCCAGCGCCTTCCAGCAGTAGGCGGCGACCTCGGCGGTCTTGGCCTCCTCGGCGTTGGGCACCTGGATCGCCACGGCCTCGTAGCCCTGCTCGGCCAGGTCCGCGCGCAGCGCCTCGCCGGTCTCGGCCAGCCCCTCCGGGTGGATCACCGCGACCCGCTTGGCCTGCTCGCCGATCAGCCCCGCCAGCTCGCCCAGCAGCTGCCGGCCCACCAGTACCTCGTAGGGGTCCGTACCCGCGGTGCCGGCGATCCGGACACGGGTGACTGCCTCGCTCATGCTTGCTTCAACTCCAGTGCGTCGAGCGCCGCCTGCGCGACCTCTTCGGGAGTGCGTCCGTCCGTCGGTACGACGGCGGTGGCGACCTCCTCGTAGAGGTGCCGACGCGCCTCCATCAGCTCCCGCCACTGCTTGCGCGGATTGACCGCGAGCAGCGGGCGGGCCACGTACAGACCGGTGCGCTTGACGGCCTCCTCGACCTCCATCGAGAGGTAGACCACCCGCTGACCGGCCAGCAGCGCCCGCGTGTCCGCGTCCAGCACCGCCCCGCCGCCCAGCGCGACCACACCGTCGTGCCCGGCGAGGGCGGCGCGCACGGCCGCCTTCTCCAGGGCGCGGAAGGCGGGCTCGCCCTCGTCCACGAAGATCTCGGCGATGGTGCGGCCCTCGGCCGTGACGATGTCCTCGTCGGTGTCCCGGTACCCCACGCCGAGGTGCTCGGCGAGCAGCCGTCCGACGGTGGACTTGCCCACTCCCATCGGGCCGATCAGCACGACCGCCGGCACGACGCTCACCTGATGACCAGGTTCTCGAGGTACGACAGGACGTTGCGCCGGGTCTCGGCCACCGAGTCGCCGCCGAACTTCTCCGCGACCGCGTCCGCGAGGACGAGCGCCACCATGGCCTCGGCGACGATGCCCGCGGCCGGCACGGCGGACACGTCGGACCGCTGGTGGTGGGCCTGGGCCGCCTCGCCCGTGGACACGTCCACGGTCTGCAGGGCCCGCGGCACGGTCGCGATGGGCTTCATCGCGGCCCGCACCCGCAGCAGCTCACCCGTGGTCAGGCCGCCCTCGGTGCCGCCGGAGCGGCCGGAGACGCGCCGGATGCCCTCGGGCGTGTTGACGATCTCGTCGTGCGCCTGGGAACCGGGCACCCGGGCCAGCTCGAAGCCGTCCCCGATCTCGACGCCCTTGATCGCCTGGATGCCCATGAGGGCACCGGCGAGCCGGGCGTCCAGCTTGCGGTCCCAGTGCACGTGCGAGCCGAGGCCGACGGGGACTCCGTAGGCGAGGACCTCGACCACACCGCCGAGCGTGTCGCCGTCCTTGTGCGCCTGGTCGACCTCCTCGACCATCGCCCTGGACGCGTCCGCGTCGAGGCAGCGCAGCGGGTCGGCGTCCAGCTTCTCGACGTCGGACGGCGTGGGGTAGACACCCTGCGGGGCCTTGACGGAGCACAGCTCGACCACGTGCGAGACGATCTCGATGCCGGCCGTCTCCTTCAGGTACGACCGGGCCACCGCGCCCAGCGCCACCCGGGCGGCGGTCTCGCGGGCGGAGGCGCGCTCCAGGATCGGGCGGGCCTCGTCGAAGCCGTACTTCTGCATGCCCGCCAGGTCGGCGTGGCCGGGGCGCGGGCGGGTCAGCGGCGCGTTGCGGGCCAGGTCGGCCAGGATCTGCGGGTCGACCGGGTCGGCCGCCATGACCTGCTCCCACTTCGGCCACTCGGTGTTGCCCACCATGACCGCGACCGGGGAACCGAGGGTGAGGCCGTGCCGGACACCGCCGAGGAACGTGACCTCGTCCCGCTCGAACTTCATGCGCGCACCGCGGCCATAGCCGAGCCGCCGCCGCGCCAGGTGGTCCGCCACCATCTCCGTGGTGATCGGCACGCCGGCGGGAAGACCCTCCAGCGTCGCGACGAGTGCGGGACCGTGGGACTCCCCCGCGGTCAGCCAACGCAGCCTGCTCAACGGTGCTCCTCAGTGCTCGCGCCCGGTACTGCCCGCGTACGCGCGTCCTCGCGTACGGCGACGGCGCCGCCGGGTGCGCGACCCCGGTACGCCACCTCCGATCCTCCCACGTCCGGAGGCGGGGACCCGCCGCCGGTCCAGCAGGCGGACGGGTACGTGGGCGGTCAGCGGGCGGCCAGCGCCCTCTCGCCCGCGTGCCGCATGGCGTCCAGCGGGCCGGGGACACGCCCGGTCATCTGCTCGAACTGAAGTACAGCCTGGTGGACCAGGAGGTCGAGGCCACTGACCACGGCACCGCCGAACATGGACCAGCGGGCGGCCAGCTCGGTCGGCCAGGGTTCGTAGAGCACGTCGAAGAGGGTGGCGGGGCGTTCGGGCACGGCGGCGGCCAGGGCGTCCGTGGCCCCGGCGGGCGTGGTGGCGATCACCAGCGGGGCGTGCAGCGCACGGGCGGCGTCGGCCCAGTCCGCCGTACGGACCTCCAGGTCGAGCCGCTCGCCCCACTGCCGCATCTCGGCGGCGCGGGCCTCGCTGCGGACGTAGGCGACGACCTCCCCGGTGCAGATCCGGGCCAGCGCGGCGAGCGCGGAGGAGGCGGTGGCACCGGCGCCGAGGACGGCGGCGGAGTCGACCTGTTCGATGCCGTGCTCGCGCAGGGCGGCGACGATGCCCGGGATATCGGTGTTGTCGCCGAGCCGGCGTCCGTCTTCCGTGAAGACGAGCGTGTTGACGGCGTCGACCGAGGCGGCGGTGTCGCTCACCTCGTCGAGCAGCGGGATGACGGCCCGCTTGAGCGGCATGGTCAGCGACAGCCCCGCCCACTCGGGGCCGAGCCGGTCGAGGAAGCCGGGCAGAGCGGCCTCGTCGACGTCGAAGCCGACGTACGACCAGCCGGTGAGGCCGAGGGCCGCGTATCCGGCCCGGTGCAGCACCGGGGAGAGGGAGTGGGCGATCGGCGAACCGAGCACGGCGGCGCGACGGCCGTCAGTTGCCCGCGTTGGCATTGAACTTGTCCTTGAGCTCTTGGAATTCGGCGTAGGTCTTGGCGAACTCGGTGTTGTTCGTGCCGTCGGTCGCGACGAAGTAGATCCAGCCCTCGTGCGTCGGATTCAGCGTCGCCTTGAGCGCGTCCTCGCCGGGGTTGCCGATCGGCCCGGGCGTCAGTCCCTTGTGGGTGTAGGTGTTGTACGGGTTCCGGTTGCTGTTGATCTCCTTCTCGGAGATATGGATGTTGCTCGTGCCCTTGAGATAGTTGTAGGTCGAGTCGAACTGCAACAGCTGGTTGGTCTCGGTGTTGGTGGGCTTGAGACGGTTGTAGACCACTTCCGCCATCTTGCGGAAGTCGTCGTGCGTCTTGCCCTCCGCCTGGACCAGGCTCGCGACCGTGACGAGCTCGAACGCGTTCTTCAGGCCGAGCGCCCTGGCCTTGTCGTCGAGTCCGTAGGCGGCGTACTTCTGCTTGGCCTGGGTGACCATCTGCTTCAGGACGGCCTCGGGCTTCATGCCCTTGGCGGCCGGATAATTGCCCGGGAAGAGGAAGCCCTCAAGCGGGTCCTTGATGTCACTGCTGTTCTGTGCCCAGGCCGGCACGCCGAGGGTCTTGTACTGCTTCTGGGCGATCTTCTGGGTACTGCCGGCGGACAGTTCGAGCTGTTTGTCGATGGCCGCGTACACACCCGAATTGCGCTCGCCCGGCGTGACCATCACATTGTTCTGGCTGCGCGGGTCCATCATCAGCTTGACGGCGCTGGCGGCGGACATCTCCTTCTTCAGGAGGTACGCGCCGGCCTGGATCCCGTCGCCGCCCGGCGTCTGCCCCTGGGCGTGGACGAACGCCTCGGCGCTCTTGACGACGCCGGCCTCCTTCAGCCGGCGGCCGATCTCCCAGCCGCCCGCGCCCTTCGGGATCTCGACGGTCACCGTCTGGCTGACGCCGTCGCCCGCGAAGTCCGGGGCCGCGCCGAAACGATTTTGGTAGAACTTGTAGCCGAAATAACTGATTCCGCCGAGGCCACCGCCGAACACCAGGACGACCACCATGCAGGCACAGCCGGTGCGCCGTTTCTTGCTCTTGACCGGCTTGCGGCCCTTGCCCCGCCGCTCGCGCCGGCCCTGGAGCTCGTGCTCCTCGTCGTCCTCGCCGTCACCGCCCGCGAAGAAGGCGTGCTCCTCCTCGCCGGCCGGCTCCGGATCGGGGACCGGGTCCGGCTCCGGGCGCCTGCGGCCGGGCGGCTCCGGCGGCGGGTAGGCGTCCTCGGTCCCGTAGAGGTCGGGCTGCTCCCCGCCGTAGGCCACGGGCTGCTGGTTGTACGGGTCGCCGGGGTCGGCGGCGTAGGGCACATGGCCGTGGGTGCCGGTCGCGTCCCAGCCGCCCTGGTGGAACTGCTGCTGGTGCTGACCGCTGAGCTGCTGGTCGTACTGGGACTGACCCGACCCGTCGTAGTACGGCTGCTGCTGCTCGCCGTACCCGGAATGCTGCTGCTGGCTCCAGTCGCCGTACTGCGGCGTCTGCGGATGCTGTGGCTGGCCGCCGTAGGGGGACTGCTGACCCTGCTGGGTCTGCTGTCCTCCCCATCCGCCGTCCCCGTACAACGGGTCCTCCGGATTCCACGGTTCGGAGCCTTGGCCCCGGCCATACTCAGTCATCGATCCCCTAGAGCCGCGAGGCCGACAGTCGCGCGGCCGGTGGGCCGGCTTCCGTTCCGCCTCTTGCTGTGCCCCGGCTGTTCGAACACCGGCGCATCGCGCGGAACGTTACCGTATCGCGATCAGATGACCACTTCGACGCCCTCGCCGGGCGCTCTGCCTGACACCCGTTCGGATTCCAGGGCCTGCTGGAGGATCACGACGGCCGCCGCCTGGTCGATCACCGCGCGGCCCTTCTTCGACTTCACGCCGGAGGCGCGCAGTCCCTGACTGGCCGTCACTGTGGTCATACGCTCATCCACCAGCCGCACCGGCACCGGCGCGATGCCCGTGGCCAGCTCCTGGGCGAAGGCGCGGACCTTGACGGCGGCGGGGCCCTCGCCCCCCTTGAGGGAGCGAGGGAGACCGACGACGACCTCGATCGGTTCGTACTCCGCCACCAGCTGGAGCAGCCGGCGGTGGGCGGCGGGCACGTCCCGGCCGGGGACCGTCTCCACCGGGGTGGCGAGGATCCCGTCGGGGTCGCACGAGGCGACCCCGATCCGGGCGTCCCCGACGTCGATCGCGAGCCGACGTCCTCTGCGCATGCTGTCTCGACCGTTCCTTGCTTACTTGGCGGTCTCGGCGACGAGCCGCTCGACGGCGTCGACGGCCTCGCCGACGGCGGCCGGGTTCTGGCCGCCGCCCTGGGCGACGTCCGGCTTGCCGCCACCGCCGCCGCCGAGGGTCTTGGCGGCGGTACGGACCAGGTCACCGGCCTTGAGACCACGCTCGCGCGCGGCCTCGTTGGTGGCGATGACCGTCAGCGGCTTGCCGTTGCTGACCGTGAAGAGGGCGACCACGGCGGCCCGGCCGCCCTGGATGCGGCCCCGCACGTCGAGGACCAGCTTGCGCAGGTCGTCGGGGGTCGTACCGTCCGGCACCTGCCCGGTCACCACGGCCACACCGCGCACGTCCTTGGCGGACCCGGCGAGACCGGCGGCGGCCTGGAGGACCTTCTCGGCGCGGAACTTCTCGATCTCCTTCTCGGCGTCCTTCAGCTTGCCGAGCATCGCGGAGACCTTCTCCGGCAGCTCCTCCGAGCGGCCCTTGAGCAGCTCCGTGAGCTGGTTGACGACCGTGTGCTCCCGGGCGAGGAAGTTGTAGGCGTCCATGCCGACCAGGGCCTCGATACGGCGCACACCCGAGCCGATGGAGGACTCGCCGAGCAGCTTCACCAGGCCCAGCTGGGCGGTGTTGTGCACATGCGTGCCGCCGCACAGCTCCTTGGAGAAGTCGCCGATGGTGACCACGCGGACCCGCTCGCCGTACTTCTCGCCGAACTCGGCGATGGCACCCTGCTTCTTGGCCTCGTCGATGCCCATGACCTCGGCGTGCACGTCGAGGTCGCGGCCGAGCACCTCGTTGATCCGCTGCTCGACGTCGGTCATCACGGCCGTCGGGACGGCGGACGGGGAGCCGAAGTCGAAGCGGAAGCGGCCGGGCTGGTTCTCCGAACCGGCCTGGGCGGCCGTCGGGCCGAGGGCGTCGCGCAGGGCCTGGTGGGTCAGGTGGGTGGCCGAGTGGGCGCGGGCGATGGCCTTGCGGCGGCGGGAGTCGATCGAGGCGTGGGCCTTGGCGCCGACGGTGACCTCGCCGACCTGGACGACGCCCTTGTGGACGTACACCCCGGGGACCGGCTTCTGGCAGTCACGGATCTCGATGACGGCACCGGTGTCGACCTTGATCCGGCCGGTGTCGCCGATCTGGCCGCCACCCTCGGCGTAGAACGGGGTGCGGTCCAGGACGATCTCGACCTCGTCGCCCTCGGTGGCGGCCGGCGAGGAGACACCGTCGACGAGGATGCCGACGACGGTGGTCTCGCCCTCGGTGTCGGTGTAGCCGATGAAGTCCGTCGCGCCGGCGCTGTCCGCGATGGCGCGGTAGGCGCCCATGTCGGCGTGGCCGGTCTTCTTCGACTGGGCGTCGGCCTTGGCGCGCTCCCGCTGCTCCTTCATCAGGCGGCGGAAACCGTCCTCGTCCACGGCGAGGCCCTGTTCGGCGGCCATCTCCAGGGTGAGGTCGATCGGGAAGCCCCAGGTGTCGTGGAGCAGGAACGCCTTGTCGCCGGAGAGGACCGTGCCGCCGGACTGCTTGGTCTCGGTGACGGCGGTGTCGAGGATGTTGGTGCCGGCCTTCAGCGTCTTGAGGAAGGCGTTCTCCTCGGCGACGGCCACCTTCTCGATGCGCTCGCGGTCGGTGAGCAGCTCCGGGTACTGCTGGCCCATCATGCGGATCACGGTGTCGACCAGGTCCCTCACGACCGGGCCGGTGGCACCGAGCAGGCGCATGTTGCGGATGGCGCGGCGCATGATGCGGCGCAGCACATAGCCGCGGCCCTCGTTGCCCGGGGTGACGCCGTCGCCGATGAGCATCGTGGCGGTGCGCATGTGGTCGGTGACCACGCGCAGGGAGACGTCCGAGGTGTGGGCGTCGCCGTAGCGGATGCCGGTCAGCTCGGTGGCCTTGTCGATGACCGCCATGGAGGTGTCGATCTCGTACATGTTCTGCACGCCCTGCAGAATCATGGCGAGCCGCTCCAGGCCGAGGCCCGTGTCGATGTTCTTGCTCGGCAGGTCCCCGAGGATCTCGAAGTTGTCCTTGCCGATGCCCTCGCCCCGCTCGTACTGCATGAAGACGAGGTTCCAGATCTCCACGTACCGCTCGTCGTTGACGGCGGGGCCGCCCTCGGCGCCGAACTCGGGGCCGCGGTCGTAGTTGATCTCGGAGCAGGGGCCGCAGGGGCCGGGGACGCCCATGGACCAGTAGTTGTCCTTCATGCCCAGGCGCTGGATGCGCTCCTTGGGCACGCCCACGACCTCGTGCCAGATGCGCTCGGCCTCGTCGTCGTCCTTGTAGACGGTGATCCACAGGCGCTCGGGGTCGAGGCCGTAACCGCCCTTGTCCTGGGCGCTGGTGAGCAGCTCCCAGGCGTACTTGATGGCGCCTTCCTTGAAGTAGTCGCCGAAGGAGAAGTTGCCGCACATCTGGAAGAACGTGCCGTGCCGGGTGGTCTTGCCGACCTCTTCGATGTCGGGCGTGCGCACGCACTTCTGCACGCTGGTGGCGCGCGGGAAGGGGGGCTTGACCTCGCCCAGGAAGTAGGGCTTGAAGGGCACCATGCCGGCGGGGACGAGGAGCAGAGTCGGGTCGTCCGCGATGAGCGACGCCGAAGGGACGACGGTGTGCCCGCGCTCCTCGAAGAAGCTCAACCAGCGGCGGCGAATCTCGGCCGACTCCATCAGTGGTCCTCATTCCGGTTGTACGAGTACATCGTGGAGTCGATGTACTTCGGGTTGCTGCGGTTGTTCTCGATGGCGGCGTACCGCCGGGGCGAAGGCAGTTCGGGATCGTCCTGGATCCCCAGGGCCTCCTCCAGTTCGGCCTCCCGCTGGGCCATGTTGTCGCGGACGTCTAGTGCGAACCCGACCGCGCGGTCCTTGAGCCGCTGACCGGTCTCCAGGGCCTTGTTCGCCGCGGTGGCGGCCAGGCTCTCCGGGGTCAGCTGCCTCAGCTTGCGGTTGACCTTGGTGGTGGCCCACACGCCGGCGGCGACGCCGGTGGTGAACCAGAAGCTACGGCGGAACATCGCTCGGTCTCAGTCCTTACTTCCGCTTGACTTCCGCTTGCGTCGTGCGGCAGGGACCGTCCGGCCCACGATCACGGTACGCCGGGGCGACTTCACCGGCACGTCCTCGCCCTTGCGGCCGACGAGCGCCCGGCGCACGCCGTAGCCGAAGGCCGCGACCTTGACCAGCGGACCTCCGAAGGTGGAGGCGACGGTGGTCGACAGCGCGGAAGCGTTCGACGTGACTTCCTGGACGTCCGATGCGATCGCGTCGACCCGGTCGATCTGGGTCTGCGCGGAGCGCACGGTCCGCGAGGCGTCGGCGAGCAGCGGGACCGCCTGATCGGTCACGTCCGCCACGAGCTTGGTGGTCGCCTTCAGCGTCTGGGCCAGCCTCGCCAGTGCCACGGCGAGGAACGAGACCAGGATCGCCCAGAAGACGGCCACCAGGATCCCGGCCACCTCTCCACCGGACACTGTGCGCACCCGCTCCCTGAAACGTGCTCTGAACATCGGAACCATGAAGAAACAGTGCCCCGAGCCTATCGCGCCGGGGCGGAGGCTCCGTACCGGATTACCCGGCGGCGTCGGCGGAGTCGCGGGAAGCGATTGTACGGAATGAACACGGTTCAGTACGCTCCGTATCCCATGCGAGGTCCTCACAGTCCCGGCTCCTGGACGGACACCGATCCGCCCCTCGAACTCACCGCTTTCGTGGGGCGCTCGGCCGAGCTGGCCGAGCTGGCGGCGGCGCTCGGCCGGGCCCGGCTGGTGACCGTGACCGGGGTGGGCGGGGTCGGCAAGTCCCGGCTCGCCGTGCGGGCGGCGGAGCAGTGGGCGTCGGGCGACCCGCGGCGGGGCGGGCCGGCGGCGGGCTGGGGGCGGGTGGAGCTGGCGCCCGTACGTGATCCGCACTTCGTGGAGTACGCGGTCGTCGAGGCCCTCGGGCTGACCGACCACACCACCCGGACGCCCCGGGAGACGCTACTGGAACACCTGGCGGGGCGCCGGGCGCTGCTGGTGCTCGACGGGTTCGAGCACCTGGTGGGGGCCTGCGCCGAGCTGGTGGCGGAGCTGCTGCGGAAGCTGCCGGAGCTGCGCGTGCTGGCCACCGGCCGGCGCCCGCTGGGCCTGGCCGGAGAGCGGCTGTTCCCGCTGGCGCCGCTCGGCGGGGACGAGGCGGTGCAACTGCTCGCGGACCGGGCCCGGACCCACGGGGTGCCGGTGGCCGACGACGCCGAGGTACGGGAGGTGTGCCGGCGGCTGGAGGGGATCCCGCTGGCGCTGGAGCTGGCGGCCGGGCGGCTGCGGGCGCTGTCCCCGGCGCAGCTGCTGCGGCGTCTCGACGACCGGTTCCGGCTGCTGACCGGCGGCGGCCGGGACGCCCTCCCCCGGCATCAGGCACTGCGCACGGCGATCGGCTGGAGCCATGAGCTGTGCACCCCGGCCGAACGGCTGCTGTGGGCACGGCTCTCGGTGTTCGCGCAGACCTTCGACCTGGAGGCGGCCGAGTACGTGTGCGCCGGGGAGGGGCTGTCCGCCGAGCACGTCCTGGACGTGCTGTCGGAGCTGCTCGCCCAGTCGGTCGTCTCCCGCGAGGAGACCCCGGCGGGTCCCCGCTACCGGATGCTCGACACCGTCCGGGACTACGGCGCCGAGTGGCTGGAGGCGATCGGGGACGCGGGCCGGCTGCGCCGACGCCACCGGGACTGGTACCTGGGCCTGGCGACCTGGTGCGAGCTGGACTGGTTCTCGCCCCGGCAGCGGGAGGTGGCCGCGCGCGTGGACGTCGAGCTGCCGAATCTGCGGACGGCGCTGGAGTGCTGTCTGACCGAGCCGGAGGAGGCGCATCTCGGCCAGCATCTGGCGGGTTCGCTGTGGTTCTGCTGGGTGGGCTGCGGCCGGCTCGCGGAGGGGCGGCGCTGGCTCGAGCGCAGTGTGGAGCTGGACTCGGAGTACGAGCAGTCCCGGCTGAAGGCGCTGTGGGTGCTCGGCTATGTGGCGGTCCTGCAGGGCGACACCGTACCGGCGCTGCGGGCGCTGCGGACCTGCCGGGAGCAGGCCGAGCGCTCGGCCGATCCGGCGGCGGTGGCGTACGCCGAGCACCGCACCGGATGCCTGGCCCTGGTCACGGACGACATGGCCCGCGCGGAAACGCTGCTGCGGTCGGCGCTCGACCGCTACCGGGAGATCGGCGAGCTGAACAGCAATGTCCTGATGGGCCAGGTGGAGCTGGCGATGGCGCGGGCCTTCCAGGGGGACCTGCCGGACGCGGTGCGGCTGTGCGAGGACGTGCGCCGGGTCTGCGAGGACCACGGGGAGCGGTGGGCCCGGTCGTACGCGCTGTACGTGCTGGCGTACGCGGCCTGGGTCGACGGGGACCCGGTCGGCGCGCGGGAGCTGCTCGCGGACTGCCTGGGCCATGCGCACGCCTTCCGCGACCTGCTGGGTTCGGTGCTGTCGATCGAGCTGCTGGCGCTGGTGACGCTGACCCAGGGCGATCCGGTGGAGGCGGCGGTGCTCCAGGGCGCCGCCGGGCGGCTGTGGCCCTCGGTCGGGCTGCCGCTGTTCGGTTCGGCGTACTACAACGCCCCGCACGAGCAGTGCGAGGCGGCGGCGCGGCAGGCGCTCGGCGACGCCCGGTACGCGGAGTGCGCGCAGGAGGGGGCCGGCCTCGACCGGGACGCGGCGGTGGCCCGGGCGCTGGGGCGCGGCGAGGTGCGCGCGCTGGGCGCCCTGCCGGCGCCGCGCGGGCCGGGCGAGGGCGAGGCGGGAGCGCGCGGTGAGGCCGGGAAACGCGAACCCGCCGCCTCGCCCACCCGGAAGGGCGGGGAGACGGCGGGCTGAGGTGCTGCGCCGGGGCTGGGATCAGCGGGCGTAGTACTCGACGACGAGCTGCTCGTCGCAGATCACCGGGATCTCCTTGCGGTTCGGCTCACGGTCCAGGCGGAACGCCAGGGCCTTGAGGTTCACCTGCAGGTAGCGCGGGGTCTCGCCGTCGGGGGCGAAGCCACCCTCGCGGGCGATCGTGAAGAGCGTCTTGTCCTTGGAACGGTCGCGGACCTGCACGACGTCGTCCGGGCGGACGCGGAAGGACGGCTTGTCGACCTTCTGGCCGTTGACCTGGATGTGGCCGTGGACGACCATCTGGCGGGCCTGGTAGATCGTGCGGGCGATGCCCGAACGCAGGACCAGCGCGTCGAGGCGGCGCTCGAGCTCGATGATCAGGGCCTCACCGGTCTTGCCCTGGACCTTGGAGGCACGCTCGTAGGCGCGGACGAGCTGGCGCTCGGACACGTCGTACTGCGCGCGCAGACGCTGCTTCTCGAGCAGACGGACCTTGTAGTCCGAGTTCTGCTTGCGGCCGCGGCCGTGCTCACCCGGCGGGTAGGGACGGGCCTCGAAGTACTTGACGGCCTTCGGCGTCAGCGCGATGCCGAGGGCACGCGACTTCTTGACCTTGGGGCGGGACTGGTTCGCCACTTGTCTGTTCTCTTTCCTAGTTTCCGGCTTGTCAGGGTTACGGAGGTCGCATCCGCAGCCGGGAAAACCCGCCGGGTCCGCTCGGGACCTGCCGGGCAGCCGTTCCCTGGTCTGGGCACATACGTGCAGCACGCGAGTGGCCCACCGACCGTCCCGGGAATGCGGGTGGTGGTGGGCTGCCCGCGACACCGTTCGACGGTGCGCGACGCTCCTGGAGCCGGTCCGCGAGGACCGGGTCTCCGGCTGGCTGTCCCGCTCTGACGGCACGGGACTCAGCACTTCGCAGCAGTCTACAGGCTGCTCACGACCGCTTACGACCGAGGTGCTTCCTGGTCCACTCGACGGCGTCCGCGTACCGCGCCTCCGCGCCGTGCCGGGTCGGCGTGTAGTACGCGCGGTCGCGCAGCGCGTCCGGGGCGTACTGCTGCTCGGCGATGCCCTCGGGCAGGTCGTGCGGGTACACGTACCCCTGGGCGTGGCCGAGCTTGGCCGCGCCCTGGTAGTGCCCGTCGCGCAGGTGCGGCGGGACCGAGCCGGCCAGCCCCTTGCGGACGTCCTCCAGCGCGGCACCGATCGCGGTGGTCGCCGAGTTGGACTTGGGGGCGAGCGCCAGGGCGATGGTGGCGTGGCTGAGGGTGAGGGCGGCCTCCGGGAAGCCGATCATGGCGACGGCCTGGGCGGCGGCGACCGCGATCGGCAGGGCGCCCGGATCGGCGAGGCCGATGTCCTCGCTCGCGGAGATCATCAGGCGGCGGGCGATGAACCGGGGGTCCTCGCCCGCCTCGATCATGCGGGCCAGGTAGTGCAGGGCCGCGTCGACGTCGGAGCCGCGGATGGACTTGATGAGGGCGCTGGCGACGTCGTAGTGCTGGTCGCCGTCGCGGTCGTACTTCACGGCGGCCCGGTCGACGGTCTGCTCCAGCGTCGACAGGGTGATCTCGCTCTCGCCCTGGTCCAGGGCGGCCCCGGCGGCGGCCTCCAGGGCGGTCAGGGCCCGGCGGGCGTCGCCGCCGGCGATCCTCAGCAGGTGCTCCTCGGTGTTCTCGGGGAGCGTGACGGCGTTCTTCAGGCCCCGCTCGGCGGCGAGCGCGCGCCGGAGCAGTCCCCGGATGTCGTCGTCGGTGAGGGGTTCGAGGGTGAGCAGCAGGGAGCGGGAGAGCAGCGGGGAGATCACCGAGAAGTACGGGTTCTCCGTGGTGGCCGCGATCAGGGTGACCCAGCGGTTCTCCACGGCCGGCAGCAGGGAGTCCTGCTGGGCCTTGCTGAAGCGGTGGATCTCGTCCAGGAAGAGGACGGTCTCCTTGCCGAAACCGCCGGTGGCGCGGCGGGCGCCGTCGATGACCGCGCGGACCTCCTTGACGCCCGCGGTGATCGCGGACAGCTCCACGAAGCGCTTGTCGGTGGCCTTGGAGACGACGTACGCCAGCGTGGTCTTGCCGGTGCCGGGCGGGCCCCAGAGGATCACCGAGGACGGTCCCGCGGGGCCGCCGGAGCCCTCGCCCACCAGGCGGCGCAGGGGCGAGCCGGGCTTCAGCAGATGCTGCTGGCCCACGACCTCGTCGAGCGTGCGCGGGCGCATGCGCACCGCCAGGGGGCTGCCTGCCGGGTCCTTCTCCTGGCGTTCTTCCGCTGCTGCGGTGAAGAGGTCGGGTTCCACGCTGAAACCCTAGAACACCGCACTGACAATCCCCTCCGGCCGGTCTCCGGAGCCGGCCCGGGACGGCTCCGCGCTCCGGACCGTCAGCTGGTCCAGAAGTCCCACCAGCGGGTCAGGATCAGCATGCCGATGATGCCGATGTGCAGGACCGGCAGCACCCAGGTGAACTCGCCGAAGAAGGACTTCAGCCAGCGCGGGGACCGCAGGAAGCCGTTGCGGACGTTGAACGAGGTGACGTACCAGAACATGATGATCGTGGCGACCCAGGCCAGCGAGCACCACAGGCACAGCGCGTTGATCCGGTACAGGGACTGGAACTGCAGCCAGGTGCAGAAGCCCACGCCGAACAGGGTGCCGAAGTTGAAGGTCAGCCAGTACCAGCGCGGGAAGCGGGCGCCGGCCAGCAGGCTGACGCCGACGCAGATGACGACGCCGTAGCAGACCAGGCCGAGCATCGGGTTGGGGAAGCCGAAGGCGGCGGCCTGCTTGCTCTCCATGACGCTGCCGCAGGAGACCACCGGGTTGAGGCTGCACCCGGGGGTGAACGTCTTGCCGGCGACCTTGGCTTCGAGCAGCTTGAACTTGTCGATCGTGATGACCCAGGCGGCCAGCAGCCCGGCCGCGCCGGTGATCACCAGCAGGATGGCGAGGGCGCGGCCGGCGCCGGCCGCGCGCGGGGCGTCGGCGGCGCGCTCCGGACCGGGCTCCGCGGAGACGCGGTTCACTGTCGTCTTGCTCATCACGCCGATTCCGTCACTTGAGACCTGGACCATCTTCGGGCACGGGTCATTGTGCCGCACACGCGCGTGTGCGCACCGTTCACTCCGCATAAGGATGTACGTATGAAGACCCGTGCCCGTTCGGTTCCGGACAGGCACGGGCCCCGTACGACGAGGGCGCCGGACGCGCTCCCAGGAGTGCGTCCGGCGCCCTCGCGCGGGGGTGCGGACTAGGCGAGCCGCGACTCCAGTTCCGCCACGATCTCGTTGACGCCGACCGCCGTCTGCTCGCCGGACTCCATGTCCTTGAGCTGGACGACGCCCTCGGCGAGGTCGCGCTCGCCGGCCACGACGGTGTAGCGGGCGCCCGAGCGGTTGGCGCTCTTCATGGCGCCCTTCAGGCCCTTGCCGCCGTACGCGAAGTCCGCCGCGACACCGACCTTGCGCAACTCGGTGACCTTGGCGAACAGCACCCGGCGGGCCTCCTCGCCGAGCGGGACCGCGTAGACGCTGGTCGTCGACGGGATGTCCAGCTCGACTCCCTCGGCCTCCAGCGCGAGGACCGTGCGGTCGACGCCCAGGGCCCAGCCGACGGACGGCAGCGCGGGGCCGCCGATCATCTCGGACAGGCCGTCGTACCGGCCGCCGCCGCCCACGGCGGACTGCGAGCCGAGGCCGTCGTGCACGAACTCGAAGGTGGTGCGGGTGTAGTAGTCCAGGCCGCGGACCAGCTTCGGGTCGTCCTCGAAGGCCACGCCCGCCGCGGTGATCAGCTCGCGGACCTCCTCGTGGTACGCCTTGCAGGCGTCGCACAGGTAGTCGCGCAGCAGCGGGGCGCCGGTCAGCTGCTTCTGCACCGACTCGCGCTTGTCGTCGAGCACCCGCAGCGGGTTGATGTCGACGCGCCGGCGCGTGTCCTCGTCCAGGTCGAGAGCGCGCAGGAACTCCTGGAGCGCGGCCCGGTACACCGGACGGCACTCCTTGTCGCCCAGGCTGTTCAGCAGGATGCGGAAGTTCCTCAGGCCCAGCGAGCGGTACGCCTGGTCGGCCAGGATGATCAGCTCGGCGTCGAGCGCCGGGTCCTCGGCGCCGATCGCCTCGGCGCCGACCTGGGAGAAGTGCCGGTAGCGGCCCTTCTGGGGGCGCTCGTAGCGGTAGTAGGAGCCGGAGTACCAGAGCTTGACCGGGAGGTTGCCCGCCTTGTGCAGGCTGGCCTCCAGGGCCGCGCGCAGCACGGAGGCGGTGCCCTCCGGGCGCAGGGCGAGCCTGTCGCCGCCCTTGGTCTCGAAGGCGTACATCTCCTTGGTCACGATGTCCGTGGACTCGCCGACACCGCGCGCGAAGAGTTCGACGTTCTCGAAGCCGGGGGTCTCGATGTAGCCGTAGCCGGAGTTGCGCAGCGGAGCGGCGATCGCCTCGCGGACCGCCAGGTACGCGGCCGAGTCCGGCGGGATCAGGTCGTAGGTGCCCTTGGGGGCCTTGAAGGTGCTCACGGAAGCTCTCTCGTCACATTCCTCGTCGGGGAGCCCTGGCGGCTCCCTGGCCGGCGGCCACCTGCCGCAGATAGGGATTGGTGGCGCGCTCCTGGCCGATGGTCGTCTGGGCGCCGTGGCCGGACAGGACCACGGTGGAGTCGTCGAGCGGCAGGCACACACGGGCCAGCGAGTCGAGCATGTCCGTCATGGATCCGCCCGGCAGGTCCGTGCGTCCGATGGAGCCGGCGAAGAGCAGATCCCCGGAGAAGAACACGGACGGGATGTCCGCGTTCTCGGGCATCCGGAAGGTCACCGACCCCTTGGTATGGCCCGGCGCGTGCGCGACGGAGAACTCCAGACCGGCCAGCTCCAGGGTCGTGCCGTTCGTCAGCTCCCTGACGTCGTCCGGCTCCCCCACGGTCAGCTCGCCCATCAGCGGCATGCCGATGGATCGGCCCAGCGCCTTCTCGGGGTCGCTCATCATGTACCGGTCCTCGGGGTGGATCCAGGCCGGTACGTCGTGCGCTCCGCAGACGGGGACGACCGAGGCCACGTGGTCGATGTGGCCATGGGTCAGGACGACGGCGACGGGCTTGAGCCGATGCTTCTTCAGTGCTTCCTCGACGCCTTCGGCGGCCTGGTGGCCGGGGTCGATGATCACGCACTCCTCACCGGCGGCGGGGGCGACGAGATAACAGTTCGTCCCCCAGGCCCCGGCGGGGAACCCGGCAATGAGCACGATCGTCCTTCGTTGTGTCGATTACAGGCGGCTTCAGCTGCTGTCAGAGCCTACCGGCGCTGCCGATTCCTCAGCGAACCCATATACGGTACGGGGCTACACGCAGGGGTCGGATCACGAGGACGCACGCGTGCCGCCCGACGGACGACAGGTATGAGGAGAGAACCCGGTGGTCAGCCAGGAGCAGCGGCGGCGTCAGCTCGCCCGGGAGAAGTTCTTGCGGCAGCAGCAGCGTCGCACCGCATCGCGGCGCAAGGCCCGCATGCGCAACTCCGTGATCGCGTCGGTTCTGGGCGTGATCGTGATCGGCAGTGTCGCGCTGTACACGACCGGGGTGCTGAAGGACGACGACAAGAAGGTCAACGCGAGCGAGCAGACCACGCCGAGCGCGACGCCGACCAGCAAGGCACCGGACCCGTGCGCGAAGCCCGCGGCCGGCTCGGTGAAGAAGCTGAGCTGGAAGAAGGAGCCGGCGATGTCGATCGACACGTCGGCGAAGTACACGCTGAAGCTCGCGACCACGTGCGGTGACATCGGCGTCGCGCTGAAGGCGTCGGCGGCCCCGCACACGGCGAACTCGTTCGACTTCCTGGCGGGCAAGGGCTACTTCGACCACACCAAGTGCCACCGCCTGACCACCCAGAACATCTACGTCCTGCAGTGCGGCGACCCGCAGGGCACCGGCATGGGCGGTCCGGGCTACACGCTCCCGGACGAGAACCTCAAGGACAAGAGCCTGAAGAACAACACCTATCCGGCGGGCACGGTGGCGATGGCCAACACCGGCCAGAAGCACACCGGCGGCAGCCAGTTCTTCCTGGTCTTCAAGGACAGCCAGCTGCCGCCCAGCTACACCCCG
The DNA here is from genome assembly GCF_043079545.1 of Streptomyces sp. NPDC015171. Classification (NCBI taxonomy): domain Bacteria; kingdom Bacillati; phylum Actinomycetota; class Actinomycetes; order Kitasatosporales; family Streptomycetaceae; genus Streptomyces; species Streptomyces sp. NPDC015171. The sequence continues at coordinate 311,505 of NZ_JBIBUO010000006.1, read as the reverse complement.
TTCGGCACGATCGACGCGACGGGCATGAAGGTGCTGAACAAGATCGCCGCGGCGGGCGAGAGCACGGGCGGGGGCGACGGCGCCCCGAACGCGACGGTCGTGATCAACAAGGCCACGGTCACCAAGTCCTGACCCCGGGGGGCCCTGGCCGCGCCGGACCGAGCCGATAACCGGACGTGAAGGTCAACACGGTCGGTAGCGGAATTTCGGTCGCGCTGGATGCGGACAGGCCACCCGCTGGTCGCCTATGTTGGCCGTGACGAAACTGTGGACGATGCCCGGGGGCGCTGAGGCCCCTCGCGGGCATCATGTGGAGGAGGCGCTGTGAGCAGCGACCCGTGGGGCCGCGTCGACGAGACGGGGACCGTGTACGTGCGTACGGCCGACGGCGAGCAGGTCGTCGGTTCCTGGCAGGCCGGCTCCCCCGAGGAGGCGCTGGCCTACTTCGAGCGCAAGTACGAGGGCCTGGTTGTCGAGATCGGCCTCCTCGAAAAGCGCGTGCAGACCACCGATCTGTCGGCGAAGGACGCCCAGGTCGCCATCGGTCATCTGCGCGAGCAGGTGGACGCCCACCACGCGGTCGGCGACCTGAAGGCGCTGCGGGAGCGGCTGGACAAGCTCGTGGCGACCGTCGAGTCGCGCCGCGAGGAGCGCAAGGCGCAGCGCGCCAAGCAGTCCGACGAGGCCCGCAAGGCCAAGGAGGACCTGGTCGTCGAGGCGGAGCAGCTGGCCCAGTCCGACCAGTGGCGGGCCGCGGGTGAGCGGCTGCGGGCGCTGGTGGACACCTGGAAGGGTCTGCCGCGTCTCGACCGCAAGTCCGACGACGAGCTGTGGCACCGCTTCTCGCACGCCCGGTCGGCGTTCTCCAAGCGCCGCAAGGGGCACTTCGCGCAGCTGGACGCGCAGCGCGAGGAGGCCCGCCGGACCAAGGAGCGGCTGGTCGCCGAGGCCGAGTCGCTGTCGGCCTCGACGGACTGGGGTCCCACGGCAGCGCGTTACCGCGAGCTGATGGCGGAGTGGAAGGCCGCGGGCCGCGCCCAGCGCGAGCACGAGGACGACCTGTGGAACCGCTTCCGCGGCGCCCAGGACGTGTTCTTCGCCGCCCGCAGCTCGGTGTTCGCCGAGCGTGACGCGGAGCAGTCGGAGAACCTGAAGCTGAAGGAGGAGTTGGCCGAGGAGGCCGAGAAGCTCCTGCCGATCGGCGACCTGAAGTCCGCGCGGGCGGCCTTCCGTTCGATCAACGAGCGCTGGGAGGCCATCGGTCACGTGCCGCGGGACGCCCGGCCGAAGGTCGAGGGCCGGATGCACTCGGTCGAGCGGGCGATCCAGGAGGCCGAGGAGGCCGAGTGGCGCCGCACGAACCCGGAGGCACGCGCGCGTGCCGCGGGTCTGACCGGTCAGCTGCAGGCCGCCGTGGACAAGCTCAGGTCGCAGATCGACCAGGCGCGCGCCCAGGGCAACAACTCCAAGGCCGACAAGCTGGAGAAGGAGCTGGACGGCCGCCAGGCGCTCCTGGACCAGGCCCTGAAGGGCCTGCAGGAGTTCGGCGGCTAGATTCCCTCACCGCTGCGCGAAAGGGCCCCGTACGCGCGTACGGGGCCCTTTCGCCTGTTCCTGTCGAGGCGGCGCCGCCGCTACGAGCGGGTGCGGCCCGAGGTCACCCGGTAGACGTCGTACACGCCCTCCACGCCCCGGACGGCCTTCAGGACATGGCCGAGGTGCTTCGGGTCGCCCATCTCGAAGGTGAACCGGGAGGTGGCCACCCGGTCGCGGGACGTCTGGACGGCCGCCGAGAGGATGTTGACGTGCTGGTCCGACAGGACCCGGGTGACGTCCGAGAGCAGCCGGGAGCGGTCCAGGGCCTCCACCTGGATGGCGACCAGGAAGACCGAGGACTGGGTGGGCGCCCACTCGACGTCGAGGATGCGCTCGGGCTCGCGGGACAGCGAGTCGACGTTGACGCAGTCGCTGCGGTGAACCGATACGCCGCTGCCGCGCGTGACGAAGCCGATGATCGGGTCGCCGGGCACGGGCGTACAGCAGCGGGCCAGCTTGACCCACACGTCGTCGACGCCCTTGACCACCACGCCCGGGTCGGTGCTGGAGCGGCGCTTGCGCCCGCGGGTGCGGGACGGCGGGACCGCCTCGTCGATCTCCTCGGTCGCGGCCTCCTCGCCGCCGAGGGCCTGGACGAGCTTCTGCACGATGTTCTGCGCGGAGACATGGCCCTCGCCGATCGCCGCGTACAGCGCGGAGATGTCCGAGTAGCGCATCTCGTGGGCGAGTGTGACGAGCGAGTCGCCGGTGAGGATCCGCTGGATCGGCAGGTTCTGCTTGCGCATGGCCCGCACGATGGCGTCCTTGCCCTGCTCGATCGCCTCGTCGCGGCGCTCCTTGGAGAACCAGGCGCGGATCTTGTTGCGCGCCCGCGGCGACTTGACGAAGCCGAGCCAGTCGCGGGACGGTCCGGCGCCGGCCGCCTTGGAGGTGAAGACCTCGACCAGGTCGCCGTTGTCCAGGGTGGATTCCAGCGGTACGAGGCGGCCGTTGACCCGCGCTCCTATGGTGCGGTGGCCCACCTCGGTGTGGACGGCGTACGCGAAGTCCACCGGCGTCGCGCCGGCCGGAAGCGCGATGACGTCGCCCTTCGGGGTGAAGACGAAGACCTCGTTGCGGGACAGGTCGAAGCGCAGGGACTCCAGGAACTCGCCGGGGTCCTCGGTCTCCTTCTGCCAGTCCAGCAGCTGCCGCAGCCACGCCATGTCGTTGATGGCGTCCTTGTCCTTGCCGGACGCCTTCGGCACGTCGGTGCGCACCTTGGAGGCGCCGGCGACGGCCTCCTGCTTGTACTTCCAGTGCGCGGCGATGCCGTACTCGGCGCGGCGGTGCATGTCGAAGGTGCGGATCTGCAGCTCGACCGGCTTGCCGTTGGGGCCGATGACCGTCGTGTGCAGCGACTGGTACATGTTGAACTTGGGCATCGCGATGTAGTCCTTGAACCGGCCGGGGACCGGGTTCCATCGCGCGTGCACCGTGCCCAGGGCGGCGTAGCAGTCGCGGACCGTGTCGACGAGGACGCGGATGCCCACCAGGTCGTAGATCTCCGCGAAGTCACGGCCGCGGACGATCATCTTCTGGTAGACGCTGTAGTAGTGCTTCGGGCGGCCGGTGACGGTCGCCTTGATGCGGGCGGCCCGCAGGTCGGCCTGGACCTCGTCGGTCACTATGGCCAGGTATTCGTCACGCTTGGGTGCCCGCTCGGCCACCAGCCGTACGATCTCGTCGTACATCTTGGGGTAGAGGATCGCGAACGCGAGGTCCTCCAGCTCCCACTTGATGGTGTTCATGCCGAGGCGGTGGGCGAGGGGCGCGTAGATCTCCAGCGTCTCGCGCGCCTTCTTCTCCTGCTTCTCGCGCTTGAGGTAGCGCATGGTGCGCATGTTGTGCAGGCGGTCGGCGAGCTTGATGACCAGGACCCGCGGGTCCTTCGCCATGGCGACGACCATCTTGCGGACGGTCTCGGCCTGCGCGGCCTCGCCGAACTTGACCTTGTCCAGCTTGGTCACGCCGTCGACGAGCAGGGCGACGACGTCTCCGAAGTCGCGGCGCAGGTCGTCCAGGCCGTACTCGGTGTCCTCGACGGTGTCGTGCAGCAGGCCCGCCATCAGGGTCGCCGGGTCCATGCCCAGCTCGGCGAGGATGGTGGTGACGGCGAGCGGGTGCGTGATGTACGGGTCGCCGCTCTTGCGCTTCTGGCCGCGGTGCCAGCGCTCGGCGACCTGGTAGGCGCGCTCGATCTGGCGGAGCGTGGAGTTCTCGATCTTGGGGTCGTTGCTGCGCACTATCCGCAGCAGCGGCTCCAGGACCGGGTTGTACGGGTTGGCGCGCTGGACACCGAGGCGTGCGAGGCGGGCCCGGACGCGGTTGGAGGAGCCGGAGCGGGTGGGCGGCGTGGCCGGCTGGCGCACCACCGGCGGCTGCACGGGCCGCTCGGTCGGGGCCGGCTTGGGACGCGTGGACTCGGCGCTCTTCTCGACGGGCGCGGACTGGGCGTGCTCGATCGCCCCGCGGGTGTCGTTCTTCACCTGGGAAGCGCTCGGCGCGGGCTTCGCCGCGGCGGCCGAGGCGGGCTCGGGCTTGGCGGCGGTCAGTGGCTGGGCCTCGTCTGGCAAGAGGACTCCTCGTGCGCGATCCGGGTCCCCCGGTCAGGCTCCGGAGACCCCATGGTAGCGAGCCTGGGCCAGGTCATCGCCTTCAGGCGGCTGGGAGGACCGTCTGTCCCTGCAACACCTGGGGCTTCGGCAGGATTCCGGAACATGGCCCCGGGGGGATTTCCAGGTGTGCGCCGCATGTCCGTACGGCAACGGCCGCCCCGGTGTTCCCGGGGCGGCCGCTGGGTGCCGTGTGCTCGGTCAGACCTGGAGCAGGGCCTGGAGCGGAGCCCCGTCCAGGGCGGGCTCCAGGCGGGCCCGGCCGCCGAGGAAGCCCAGCTCCATCAGGACCGCGACTCCGCTGACCTCGGCGCCCGCGCGCTGGATCAGCTGGATCGCGGCCTCGGCGGTGCCGCCCGTGGCCAGCACGTCGTCCACGATCAGGACGCGGTCGGCGGCGACCAGGTCCTCGGCGTGCACCTCGATCTCCGCCGAGCCGTACTCCAGGTCGTACGCCTGGCGCAGGGTGGCTCCGGGCAGCTTGCCCGCCTTGCGGACCGGGATGAAGCCCAGGCCGGCGCGGACGGCGACCGGGGCGCCGAGGATGAAGCCCCGGGCCTCCAGACCGACGATCTTGGTCGCGCCGGTGTCCGAGGCGATCTCGGCCAGCGCGTCGGTGAGCGCGGTGAAGGCCGCCGGGTCGGCCAGGAGCGGGGTGATGTCCTTGAACATCACGCCCGGCTCCGGGTAGTCGGAGACGTCGCGGATGCGGCTGAGCAGCAGCGCCGGGACGTCGGCGAGGCCGGTCATCGGCGCTTCCCCGAGGTCCGGCCGCGGCCCCTGGTGCGGGACGCGGGCTGGTTGCGCGGGCCCACGACCGCGGGGGCCGCGTCGTCGGTGTCGTCGTCCGCGCCGGCGTCCGCGAGGGCCCCGTCCGTGCCGGCCTGGGCGCGCTTGGCCAGGACCCGCTTGGTGAGGGCCTTCATCGCCGGCTCGCGCTCCTTGAGGTCGGCGACGAGCGGCGTGGCGATGAAGATCGAGGAGTACGCACCGGCCGCGAGGCCGACGAACAGCGACAGCGAGATGTCGTTCAGCGTGCCGGCCCCGAGGAAGCCGCCGCCGATGAAGAGCAGACCGGCGACCGGCAGCAGGGCGACGACCGTGGTGTTGATCGAGCGGACCAGCGTGCCGTTGATCGACCGGTTGGCGATGTCGCTGTAGGTGAAGCGGGTCTGCTTGGTGATGTCCTTCGTCTGCTCCTTGAGGCTGTCGAAAACGACGACCGTGTCGTAGAGCGAGTAACCGAGGATGGTCAGCAGACCGATGACCGTGCCGGGCGTGACCTCGAAGCCGACCAGGGCGTAGATACCGGTCGTGATGGTGATGTCGTGGATCAGCGCCACCAGCGCGGCGACGGCCATGCGCCACTCGAAGGCGATCGCCAGGTAGATCACGACGAGGACCATGAAGATCGCCAGGCCCTCCCAGGCCTTGTTGGCGACCTGCTCGCCCCAGCTCGGGCCGACCAGGTCGGCGGCGAGCTTCTCGGGGTCGAGCTTCAGGTCCTTGGCCAGCTCCTGCTTGATCTTGTCGGACTGGTCGGTCTCGATGCCGGCGATCTGGATGCGCAGGCTGCCGTTGCCCAGCTTCTGCACGATCGCCTCGTGGCCGGAGGCCTCCGCGGCGTACCGCTCCGCCTGCCCCACCGACGTGCTCATCTTGGTGGGCGTCGTGAAGACCGCGCCGCCCTGGAACTCGATGCCCATGTTCAGGCCGCGCACCGCCAGGCCGACGATGGCCGTGATGGTGATCAGTATCGAGAGGCCGTACCAGATCTTGCGCTTGCCGATGAAGTCGTAAGAGATCTCGCCGCGGTGCAGCCGGGCGCCCAGGTTGCCGAGTTTCGACATCGCTCAGGCCTCCTTCGGGTCGACGGGGCCGGAGATGGGACCGGCGGGACGGCGGGTGCGGCGCAGCGGGGGCTTGGCACCCAGGCCCTTCGGGTCGAGTCCGGACCACTTGTGGCCGTCGGCGAAGAACTTGCGGCGCGCGAGGAGCGTCATCAGCGGCTTGGTGAAGAAGAAGACCACGACCACGTCGAGCAGGGTGGTCAGACCCAGCGTGAACGCGAAGCCCTGGACCTTGCCGACGGTGACGACGAACAGCACCGCGGCGGCGAGGAACGACACGAAGTCGGAGACCAGGATGGTGCGCCGGGCACGCGGCCAGGCCCGCTCCACGGCGGGGCGCAGCGTGCGGCCCTCGCGGATCTCGTCCCTGATGCGTTCGAAGTACACGATGAAGGAGTCCGCGGTGATACCGATGGCGACGATGGCACCGCACACGGCCGGCAGGTTCAGCGCGAAGCCGATGGCCGGGCCGAGCAGCGCCATGATCACGTAGGTGAGGATCGCGGAGATCAGCAGGGAGGCCATGGCGACGAGCGACAGGCCGCGGTAGTAGACCACCAGGTACAGCACGACCAGCGCGAGGCCGATGGCGCCGGCGAGCAGACCGGCGTGCAGCTGCTCACCGCCGAGCGCGGCGGTGACGGTGGTGACGGACTGCTCCTGGAAGGAGAGCGGCAGGGCGCCGTACGACAGCACGTTGGCGAGGCTCTGCGCCTCGTCCTGCTTGAAGCTGCCGGAGATCTCCGCCTGGCCGCCGGTGATGGCCTGCTGCACGAACGGGCTGGAGACGACCTCGCCGTCCAGGACGATGCCGAACTCGTTCTGCGGCTGCTGGTTCTTGGCCAGCTCGCCGGTGATGTCGGCGAACTTCTTGGCCCCGCCGCCCGTGAAGGTCATCTGGACCTGCCAGCCGGCGGCGCCCTGGGTGTCGAAGACGGCCTGCGCCTTCTTCACCTCGGTGCCGTCCACGGCGGCCGGGCCGAGCACGTACTTGTACCAGGTGCCGTTGATCTTGCCGCAGGCCACGGTGGTGTCACCGGGCTTGGCCTTCGTGCCGGCCTTGGCGCGGTCGGCGGGCTTGGTGCAGTCCAGGGCCGCGTACTGGGCCTGGAGCTTGGAGGTGTCGGCGCCGCCGGTGGCGGAGGCCGAGGGGCTGCCCGACGGCTTGGAGCCGCCGGAGGCGGAGCTGCCCGGCGAGGGGGTCGCGTCGGCCTTCAGCGCGTCGGTGACGGCCCGGCCCTGCGAGGTCGCGCCCGCGGAGGGGGAGGTGGAGCCCGAGGACGCCCTGGGCTTCGAGGAGCCGCTCGACGAGGGGTTCGCGCTCGGGTTCGGCGAGGAGCCGCCGCTGGAGGAGGCGCTCGGCGAGGGGCTCTTGCCGGCGGGGCCGCTGGGCTCGCTGGCCAGGACCGGGCGGAAGTACAGCTTGGCGGTGGTGCCGACCTGCTGCTGGGCCTCCTTGGAGTTGGTGCCCTTGGGGATGTTGACGATGATGTTGTCGGTCCCCTGGGTCTGCACCTCCGCCTCGGAGACACCCAGGCCGTTGACACGGCGGTTCATGATCTCGACCGCGGTGTCCATGTTGGCCTTGTTGATCGCGGACCCCTGGTCGGCCTTCGCCTTGAGCGTGATGCTCGTACCACCGGCCAGGTCGATACCGAGGCGCGGAGTGGTGTGCCCGGAGGCGAACATCCCTCCGGCGAGCGCCACGATGGCGATCAGGATGAGGGCCAGCGAGCGCCCCGGCTTGCTCTGGGCGCTCGCGCTTCGGCCCCTCTTAGGTGCTGCCACCTTCTCGTACTCCCTCTCGGGCCGCCCCGCGCCCGGTCGGCGCGGTCGGCCATGACATGGTGTCGGGCTCGCGTACGGGAAACAGACGCGCCCGGGACACGCGAGGCGCCGTCATGCCGCCGCCGCGCCTCCCGGGGCGTGACTACTTCGCGTCGGAGTCGCCGTCGGTCTTCTTCGGCTCGTCCGTCTTGGCCTCGGCGGCGCCGGCCGCGTCGGTGCCGTCCTCGACCGCGTCCTTCTTACCGAGGTCGATCTTGTCGTCGGAGGCGGCGGCAGCGGATCCGTCGGTCTCGTCGGTCTCGGTGAGGGAGGAGGCGTCGTCCGGGACGAGGCCGTCGTCGGACTTCAGGTCGTGCTCGACGCCGTGGACGATGCGGTTGTACTCGTCGTCGGAGAGGACGGCGCCGATGGCGTTCTTCGCGAAGAGGAGCTCGACGCCCGGTCCGGCATCGAGGAGGACGGTGTCCTCGTTGGCCTCCTTGACCGTCGCGTACATGCCCCCGATCGTGCGGACGCCGGAGCCGGGCTGCAACTCGTTCCGCATCTGGGCGGCCTGCTGCTGCTTCTTCTTGGCCGAGCGCGTCATCAGGAACATGGCCGCGATGAGCACGATGAACGGGAGAAGGGTATAGGCATTCACGGGACGGGATTTCCTTCGCGCGACCGCGCGGGTGAGCGGCCAGATGGATGGGGGTGTGGTCGGCGCCGCCCGCAAGGGCGGCATCGGCGGAGTCTAAGCGAGTCCGCTTGCATGGAACAACGCTCAGCATGGCACCTGGGTTCCTGCCGGGCCATCGCCCTCGCCGCTCGAAAGCCATCACATCGGCAACGGATCGGCATCGGAAGCGGCCTCGGACCGGCGGCGGGCCGCCGTCACGTCCCGAACAGGTCCTGTTGTCCGTTTCCTGCCGCTCCCGGTGCCGTGCCCGGCGCGGTGAGGCCGAGATGCGCCCAGGCCGCGGGGGTGGCGACCCGGCCGCGCGGGGTGCGGGCGAGCAGGCCCTCGCGGACCAGGAAGGGTTCGGCGACCTCCTCCACGGTCTCCCGCTCCTCCCCCACCGCGACGGCGAGGGTGGACAGGCCGACCGGTCCGCCGCCGAACAGCTTCAGCAGAGCCTGGAGGACCGCCCGGTCGAGCCGGTCGAGACCGCGCGTGTCGACCTCGTACACGGCGAGGGCGGCGCCGGCGATCTCACGGGTGACCAGGCCGTCCGCCTTGACCTGCGCGTAGTCGCGGACGCGGCGCAGCAGGCGGTTGGCGATACGGGGCGTGCCCCGGGAGCGGCCGGCGATCTCGGCGGCGCCGTCCGGGTCGATCTCGACGTCGAGCAGGTGTGCCGAGCGGTGGACGACGCGCTCCAGCTCGTGCGGCTCGTAGAACTCCATGTGGGCGGTGAAGCCGAAGCGGTCGCGCAGCGGCGGCGGCAGCAGGCCGGCCCGCGTGGTGGCGCCGACCAGGGTGAACGGCGGCAGCTCCAGCGGGATCGCGGTGGCGCCGGGGCCCTTGCCGACGATGACGTCGACGCGGTAGTCCTCCATGGCCATGTACAGCATCTCCTCGGCGGGCCGGGACATGCGGTGGATCTCGTCGAGGAAGAGCACCTCGCCCTCCTGGAGGGAGGAGAGGATCGCGGCGAGGTCGCCGGCGTGCTGGATGGCGGGGCCGGAGGTGATGCGGATGGGGGCGCCCATCTCGGCCGCGATGATCATCGACAGGGTGGTCTTGCCGAGGCCGGGGGCGCCGGAGAGCAGCACGTGGTCGGCGGTGGCACCCCGCGCGCGTGCGGCGCGCAGGACGAGGTCCAGCTGTTCGCGGACCTTCTCCTGGCCGATGAATTCGCCGAGGTCCTTGGGGCGCAGGGCGGCCTCGACGGCCTGGTCCTCCCGGTCGGCGGACGCACCGACTAGCCGCTCGGCGGCGGCGGCGTCGGTCGAGTCGTCCCAGTTCACGAGGTTCTCCTAGCGGGGTGGAGCAGGTCAGCGGGCTCGGTTCAGGGTCTGCAGGGCGGCCTTCAGCAGCCGGCCCACCTGGGGGGCGCCGCCCTCGGCCTCGGCCTGCGGGGCAACGGCGGCCACGGCCTCGTCGGCCTCGCGGGTGGCGTAGCCCAGGCCGATCAGGGCCGCGTGCAACTGGTCGCGCCAGCCCTGGCTGACGGGTGTGCCGACGGCCGGGGCGCCGACGGGCTCGCCGAGCCGGTCCTTCAGCTCCAGCAGCAGCTTCTGGGCGCCCTTCTTGCCGATGCCGGGGACGGCGGTGAGGGCCTTCTCGTCAGCGGTGGCGACCGCGCGGCGCAGCGCGTCCGGGGTGTGCACGGCGAGCATCGCCTGCGCCAGCCGCGGGCCGACGCCGCTCGCGGTCTGGAGCAGCTCGAAGACCTGGCGTTCGTCGTCGTCGGCGAAGCCGTACAGGGTGAGCGAGTCCTCGCGCACGACGAGGGAGGTGTGCAGCTTGGCGGGCTGGCCCTTCCGCAGCGTCGACAGGGTGTTCGGCGTGCACTGGACGGCCATGCCGACACCGCCGACCTCGACGACCGCCGCGTCGGGGGCGAGTGCGGCGACGGTGCCGCTGACGAAGGCGATCATGCCGTACGGCCTTTCGTTGGGTGGGCTGCGTGCCGGGCGACGGCCTGCTGGAGCCGGTTCTGGGCGGGGGCCCGCCAGATGTGGCAGATGGCGAGCGCGAGGGCGTCGGCGGCGTCGGCCGGCTTCGGTGGCGCAGCCAGCCGGAGCAGTCTGGTCACCATGGCCCCGACCTGCGCCTTGTCGGCGCGGCCGCTGCCGGTGACGGCGGCCTTGACCTCGCTGGGGGTGTGCAGGGCGACCGGGATGCCGCGCCGGGCGGCGCAGAGCATCGCCACGGCGCTGGCCTGGGCGGTGCCCATGACCGTACGCACGTTGTGCTGGCTGAAGACGCGCTCCACGGCGACGAACTCCGGCCGGTGCTCGTCGAGCCACTGGTCGATGCCCTGTTCGACGGCGAGCAGCCGGTGGCTGAGGTCGGCGTCCGCCGGGGTGCGGACGACCCCGACGCCGAGCATGGTGAGCGGGCGGCCCGCGACCCCTTCGACGATGCCGATCCCGCACCTGGTCAGCCCGGGGTCCACCCCCAGTACGCGCACCCGCGCCCCCTTACCTCGCTCGCCTGTTTGTGCAGGCTATCGGGTGCCGCTGACAACGCCTCGCAGCAGCGCCCGGCAAGGCGACGGGCCGACGGGTTGTCCCGTCGGCCCGTGAGAACCAGCGAAGCCCGCGGCAGCGCTACGCGTCGACCTTCTCCATGATCTCGTCGCTCACGTCGAAGTTGGCGAAGACGTTCTGCACGTCGTCGCTGTCCTCGAGAGCGTCGATCAGCTTGAAGATCTTCTTGGCGCCCTCCTCGTCCAGCTCGACCTGCATGGTCGGGACGAAGTTGGCCTCGGCCGAGTCGTAGTCGATGCCGGCGTCCTGGAGGGCGGTGCGGACGGCGACCATGTCGGTGGCCTCGCTGAGCACCTCGAAGGACTCACCGAGGTCGTTGACCTCCTCGGCACCCGCGTCCAGGACGGCACCCAGGACGTCGTCCTCGGTGAGCTCGCCCTTGGGGACGATGACGACGCCCTTGCGGTGGAACAGGTACGACACCGAGCCGGGGTCGGCCATGTTGCCGCCGTTGCGGGTCATGGCGACGCGCACGTCCGAGGCGGCGCGGTTGCGGTTGTCGGTGAGGCACTCGATGAGCACGGCGACACCGTTCGGGCCGTAGCCCTCGTACATGATCGTCTCGTAGTCGGCGCCACCGGCCTCAAGACCACCGCCGCGCTTGATCGCGGAGTCGATGTTCTTGTTGGGGACCGACTGCTTCTTGGCCTTCTGGACGGCGTCGTAGAGCGTCGGGTTGCCCTCGAGATCGACGCCGCCCATGCGTGCCGCGACCTCGATATTCTTGATCAGCTTCGCGAAGAGCTTGCCGCGCTTGGCATCGATCACGGCCTTCTTGTGCTTCGTCGTGGCCCATTTAGAGTGGCCGGACATCTGCCTGTCTCCTTCGCGTAACCCATCTCTGTACGAACGCCAGAGATCCTACAAGGACTCCGGTGTCCGGTCGGCACGCACCATGTCGACGAACAGGGAGTGCACGCGGTGGTCGCCGGTCAGTTCCGGGTGGAACGACGTGGCGAGCACGTTGCCCTGGCGCACGGCGACGATGTGGCCCTCGTGCTCGGCGAGCACCTCGGCCCGGGCGCCCACGGACTCCACCCAGGGGGCGCGGATGAAGACGCCCTCCACAGGATCGCCCGCGATGCCCTTCACGTCGACCGCGGCCTCGAAGGACTCGTTCTGCCGGCCGAAGGCGTTGCGGCGCACGATCATGTCGATACCGCCGATCGTCTCCTGGCCCGAGCGCGGGTCGAGGATCTTGTCGGCGAGCAGGATCATGCCCGCGCAGGTGCCGTAGACGGGCATGCCGTCCCGCACGCGCGCGCGGAGGGGCTCCATCACGCCGAAGAGAACGGCCAGCTTGGAGATGGTGGTCGACTCGCCGCCGGGCAGCACGAGGCCGTCGACCTCGGCGAGTTCCTCGGGGCGCCGCACCGGCCTGGCCACGGCGTCCGCCGCGGCCAGGGCGATGAGGTGTTCCCGTACGTCGCCCTGGAGGGCCAGGACGCCTATGACAGGAGTGTTCATGGGGTGATGTACCTGTGGCCTGTGCTTACCAGCCGCGGTTGGCGTAGCGCTCGGTCTCGGGGAGGGTGTCGCAGTTGATGCCGACCATGGCCTCGCCGAGGTTGCGGGACGCGTCCGCGATGATCTTCGGGTCGTCGTAGAAGGTGGTGGCCTTCACGATGGCGGCGGCGCGCTTGGCCGGGTCGCCGGACTTGAAGATGCCGGAGCCGACGAAGACGCCCTCGGCGCCGAGCTGACGCATCAGGGCGGCGTCGGCCGGGGTGGCGACACCACCGGCGGAGAACAGCACGACCGGGAGCTTGCCCAGCTCGGCGACCTCCTTGACCAGCTCGTACGGGGCGCGCAGCTCCTTGGCGGCGGCGTACAGCTCGTGGTTGTCGAAGCCGCGCAGGCGGGCGATCTCGTTCTTGATCTGGCGCAGGTGACGCACGGCCTCGACGACGTTGCCGGTGCCGGCCTCGCCCTTGGAGCGGATCATCGCGGCGCCCTCGGCGATACGGCGCAGGGCCTCGCCCAGGTTGGTCGCACCACACACGAAGGGGGTGGTGAACGACCACTTGTCCGAGTGGTTGACCTCGTCGGCCGGGGTGAGCACCTCGGACTCGTCGATGTAGTCGACACCGAGGGACTGCAGCACCTGGGCCTCGACGAAGTGGCCGATGCGGGACTTGGCCATCACCGGGATCGAGACGGCCTCGATGATGCCCTCGATCATGTCCGGGTCGGACATCCGGGCCACGCCGCCGTCCTTGCGGATGTCGGCCGGGACCCGCTCGAGGGCCATGACGGCCACGGCGCCCGCGTCCTCTGCGATCTTCGCCTGCTCCGGCGTGACGACGTCCATGATCACGCCGCCCTTGAGCTGCTCGGCCATGCCGCGCTTCACACGGGCGGTGCCGGTCTCGGGAGCCTGGTTCTCGGTGGTGGACACGGGTGACCTCACTGAAGGGAAAGAGGGTTTCTGCTCCGATGAGGAAACGTGAGTGGAGCAGGCCACAGCAAGGGCCAATGGCAAGCCGGTGGATCCTTTTGGTCCACCTGTCGTTCAGGAGACCCGCTCGACCAGGGCCGCGGGCGGCTCGTCGTCCATCTCGAAGGCCAGCGGGAAGGGGGCGTGGCCGGCCAGCCGGAACCAGCGGACCTTGCGGTGCTCACGGAGCCTGCGGGCCGCGCCCACGGCGTCGTTGAGGAAGCGGCGGGCCATCGGCACCCGGCGGACGGCCTCGGCCAGCTCCCGGGCCGCCTCCTCGCCGCCCGGGGCCTCGCGCACGGCCTCCACCTGCGCCGGGTCCTCGAAGACCGCCCGCAGCGCCTGGCTCAGCTCGCTCTCGGCGACCTCCCGCTGCTCCTCCTCGGCCTGCCGGGCCGCGTGCGCCGCCTCGTACAGCACGATCGAGGCGGCCGGGTCCAGCACGCCGGAGGTCGCCAGCTCCTGCGCCACGGAGGCCCGCCGCAGCAGCTGGGCGTCGAGCGCGGCCCGGGCGGCGTCCATCCGCACGTGCAGCCGGTCGAGCCGGCCGGCCGTCCAGCTGAGGTAGACGCCGACGGCGAGGAGTGCGACAAGGATCCAGATGAGGGTTGCGGTCACGGCCGAAGGCTATCGGGACGCCGGCGCGCGCCTCGCAGCCGTCCGCACCCGGGCGGAGCCCGGCCCCGCCCACCGGCCCGGCACCGGCCGCAGGCCGGGTCAGTCCCGGGCCAGCCCGAACCGTGCCCGCAGCCCCGTCGTCCGCTCGTCAGCGCCGACCGCCGCCGCGCCGGCCGTCACGGTCTCGTAGACGGACAGGATGTCCGCGCCGACCGTGGACCAGTCGAACCGCCGCACATGGGCGCTGCCGCGTTCGCGCAGCCCGGTCAGGCGTGCCGGGTCCGCCAGCAGTCGCACGGCCGCCTCGGCCAGCGCGTCGGCGTTCTCGTTGGCGAAGACCGCGCCGGCCTCGCCCTGGTCGAGGACCTGCACGAAGGCGTCCAGGTCGGAGGCGAGCACGGGGGCACCCGCGGACATCGCCTCGACCAGGATGATGCCGAAGCTCTCGCCGCCGGTGTTGGGCGCGACGTACAGGTCGACGCTGCGCAGGAGGCGTGCCTTGTCCTCGTCGCTGATCATGCCGAGGAACTCCACGCGCGAGCGCAGCTGGGCGGGCAGGTCCTCGACGGCCGCCTCCTCGTCCCCGCGGCCCGCGACCAGCAGCCGCGTCTGCGGCCGTGCGGCCAGGATCCTCGGCAGGGCCCTCATCAGCACCGGCAGGCCCTTGCGGGGCTCGTCGATGCGGCCGATGAAGCCGATGGTGTCGCCCTGCCACTCCGGCTTGGGCTCGGCCTTCGCGAAGAAGTCCACGTCGACGCCGTTGGGGATGACCACCGCATCCCCGCCGAGGTGCTCGACCAGGGTGCGGCGGGCGTACTCGCTGACCGCGATCCGCGCGCTGATCTTCTCCAGCGCGGCCTGCAGGATCGAGTACGCGGCGATCATCGCGCGCGAGCGCGGGTTGGACGTGTGGAAGGTGGCGACGATCGGCCCCTGCGCCGCCCAGCAGGTCAGCAGACCGAGCGAGGGCGAGGTCGGCTCGTGGATGTGCACCACGTCGAAGGCGCCCTCGTGCAGCCAGCGGCGCACCCGCGCGGCCGAGAGGAAGCCGAAGTTCAGCCGGGCCACCGAGCCGTTGTACGGCACCGGGACCGCGCGGCCCGCCGAGACGACGTAGGGCGGCAGCGGGGTGTCGTCGTCGGCCGGGGCGAGGACGGAGACCTCGTGGCCGAGCCGGATGAAGTACTCGGCGAGGTCGCGGATGTGGAACTGGACGCCACCGGGCACGTCCCAGGAGTACGGGCAGACGATCCCGATTCTCACGAGGGTCCCTTCGCGGGGTCGAGGTCGGCGAGCCACAGCCGCTGAAGCATGTGCCAGTCCTCCGGATGCTCGGCGATCCCGGTGGCGAAGGCATCGGCCAGCGCCTGTGTCATGACAGACGTCTTCTCGGCCCGGGTGCCTGACCCGGGTACCTCGATCGGGGCGTGGACCTGCCCCTTCATGACGGCCGAGTCGTCGTACCAGAGGGTGACGGGCAGCAGCAGCGCGCCGGTCTGCTGGGCGAGCAGGGCCGGTCCGGCCGGCATGCGGGCCTTGTCGCCGAAGAAGTCGACCTCGACGCCGGAGGCGGACAGGTCACGGTCGGCGACCAGGCAGATCAGGCCGCCGTCGCGCAGCCTGCGGGCCAGGGTGCCGAAGGCGGAGCCGCCGCTGTGCGGCAGCACCTCCATGCCCAGGCCCTCGCGGTAGGCGACGAAGCGGTCGTAGAGCGTCTCGGGCCTGAGCCGCTCGGCGACCGTCGTGAACGGCGTCCCGAGCGCGGTGGTGACCCAGGCGCCCGCCAGGTCCCAGTTGGCCAGGTGCGGCAGGGCGAGGATGACGCCCTTGCCGGCGGCGAGCCCGTCGGTCAGGCGGTGTATGTCCTTCGGGTCGAAGCCGGTCTTCACGCGCTCGGCGCTCCAGGCCGGCAGCCGGAAGGACTCCATCCAGTAGCGCAGGTACGAGCGCATGCCCGCGCGGGACAGCTCGGCGAGCCGCTCCGGCGAGGCGCCGGGCACCACGCGCGCGTAGTTCGACTCCAGGCGCAGCACGCCCTTGCCGCGCTGCTTCCAGGCGAGGTCGGCGACGGTCCGGCCGAGGCGCGCGGCGACCGGCTCGGGAAGCTTCTTGACCGTGCTCCAGCCGAGGCCGTACAGCCCGTCGGTCAGGCGTTCCGCCGCGCTCACTGTCCCGCCTCGCTCCCCTGGGCCGCGTTCTCGCGGGCGGCCGCCTCGGCCTCGGCGGACTCGCGGCGGACGGTGACGACGCGCTGGATCAGCGTGACGAGGCTGCCCGCCGCGACGATCCACAGCGCGATCGGCAGCAGCCACTGGACGCCCGGCACACCGAACGCGTGCAGGCCCGCGAGACCGGCCGCGACCAGCGAGATCACCAGCCGCTCGGCCCGCTCGACGAGCCCGTTGACGGCGACCGGCAGCCCGATCGACTCGCCGCGCGCCTTGGTGTACGACACCACCTGGCCGCTGGCCAGGCAGAAGATCGAGACGGCGCACAGGACGTCGTTGTCGCCGTTGCCCGCGTACCAGAGCGCGAAGCCGCCGAAGATCGCGCCGTCGGCCACGCGGTCGAGCGTGGAGTCGAGGAAGGCGCCCCAGCGGCTGGAGCGGCCCAGCTGGCGGGCCATGTTGCCGTCGACCAGGTCGGAGAAGACGAACAGGGTGATCACGATCGTGCCCCAGAAGAACTCTCCCCGGGGGTAGAAGACCAGCGCACCCGCGACCACACCGGCCGTGCCGAGGAGTGTGACCGTGTCGGGGCTCACTCCCCTGCGGATGAGAAACGCGGCGAACGGTGTGAGGACACGCGTGAAAAATGCACGCGCGTACTTGTTCAGCATGGCCTTCCCGACGGTCGGTGACGCCGCGGCCCTGATGGCCGCCGGCTGGCCCATCGTAGCCACGCGCGCGTGGCCGTGGCGGGCGGGCACCCGCAGCCGCGCCGGGAAGCGGTGCCTGCCGCGGCGCGCGGGGGCCGCGTGACGCGATCGGTGCCCCGTCCGTCCCGTTCGTGGTCCTTCGTATGGACGCGACGTGACGGGAGTGGAAAGCTCGAATAACCGCGGGCGTCGCCGGAGCCGCCGCAGCACGCGGGTCCCGCGCGTCCGCGCCCACAGTGACCTCACCGTGCACGGGAGGCAGGATCATGGGCGACAAGGCACAGTCACACCACCCCGGGGCCGCCGGCAGGGCTCTGGCGGCCGACCGACCCGCGTCCGTACGGAACGTGGTGCTGGTCGGCCACTCCGGTTCGGGAAAGACGACTCTCGTGGAGGCCCTGGCGCTGACCGCGGGGGCGGTGAACCGGGCGGGCCGCGTGGAGGACGGCGGCACCGTCTCGGACTACGACGAGATCGAGCACCGGCAGCAGCGCTCCGTGCAGCTCTCCCTTGCGCCGGTCGAATGGGACGGCATCAAGATCAACCTCCTGGACACCCCGGGGTACGCCGACTTCGTCGGTGAGCTGAGGGCCGGTCTGCGGGCGGCGGACGCCGCCCTCTTCGTCGTCTCGGCCGCGGACGGCGTGGACGGCTCCACGCGGATGGTGTGGGAGGAGTGCGCGGCCGTCGGCATGCCCCGCGCGATCGTGATCACCCACCTGGAGGCCGCGCGCGCCGACTTCGAGGAGATGACCCGGACCTGCGCGGAAGCCTTCGGCGGCGACGACCCCGACGCCGTGCTGCCCCTGTACCTGCCGCTGCGCGGTTCCGAGGGCGCCGACGGGCACGCGCCCGTGACCGGGCTGATCGGCCTGCTGTCGCAGAAGCTGTTCGACTACTCGGCCGGGGAGCGCAAGGAGTCCGAGCCCGGCGCGGACCAGCTGCCGGGCATCGAGGAGGCCCGCAACCGGCTCATCGAGGGGATCATCGCGGAGAGCGAGGACGAGACCCTGATGGACCGCTATCTGGGCGGCGAGCAGATCGACATCGAGACGCTCGTCGAGGACCTGGAGCGGGCCGTGGCGCGCGGCGCCTTCTTCCCGGTGCTGGCCGCCGCCCCCGCCGCCGACGGCGCCCGGCAGGGCCTCGGCACCGTCGAGCTGCTGGAACTGGTCAGCGGCGGCTTCCCGACCCCGTTCGAGCATCCGCTGCCCGGGGTCACCACGATCGACGGCAAGCGGCGCGAGCTGAAGCCGTGCGACACCGAGGGACCGCTGGTCGCCGAGGTCGTCAAGACCTCCTCCGACCCCTACGTCGGCCGGATCTCGCTGGTCCGCGTCTTCTCCGGCGCCCTGCGCCCGGACCAGACGGTGCACGTCTCCGGGCACGGCCTCACCGACCGCGGGCACGAGGACCACGACGTCGACGAGAAGGTCGGCGCCCTGTCCATGCCCTTCGGCAAACAGCAGCGCCCGGTGCCGCACGCCGTCGCGGGCGACCTGGTGTGCGTGGCCAAGCTGAACCGGGCCGAGACCGGCGACACCCTCTCCGCCAAGGACGATCCGCTGCTGATGGAGCCCTGGCAGATGCCCGACCCGCTGCTGCCGCTCGCCATCCACGCGCACAGCAAGGCCGACGAGGACAAGCTCTCCCAGGGGCTGGCCCGGCTGGTCGCCGAGGACCCGACGATGCGCCTGGAGCAGAACCAGGACACCCACCAGGTGGTGCTGTGGTGCCTGGGCGAGGCACACGCCGACGTGGCCCTGGAGCGGCTGCGCAGCCGCTACGGCGTCCAGGTCGACGTCGTCCCGCACAAGGTCTCCCTCCGGGAGACGTTCGCGCACAAGGCGAGCGGGCGCGGCCGGCACGTCAAGCAGTCCGGCGGCCACGGCCAGTACGCCATCTGCGAGATCGAGGTGGAGCCGCTGCCGGGCGGCTCGGGCATCGAGTTCGTGGACAAGGTGGTCGGCGGCGCGGTGCCCCGCCAGTTCATCCCGTCCGTCGAGAAGGGCGTACGGGCGCAGGCCGCCAAGGGGGTCGCCGCCGGCTATCCCCTGGTGGACGTGCGGGTCACGCTGCTGGACGGCAAGTCGCACTCGGTGGACTCCTCCGACGCCGCCTTCCAGACGGCGGGCGCGCTCGCCCTGCGGGAGGCCGCCGCGGACGCGCGGATCCATCTGCTGGAGCCGGTCGCCGAGGTGACCGTGCTCGTCGGCGACGACTACGTGGGCGCCGTGATGAGCGATCTGTCCGGCCGCCGCGGCCGGCTGCTCGGCACCGAACAGGTCGGCTCCGGGCGGACGCTGATCCGCGCCGACGTGCCCGAGTTCGAGATCGGCCGGTACGCCGTCGACCTGCGCTCGCTCTCCCACGGCACGGCCCGCTTCGACCGGAGCTACGCCCGGCACGAGCCGATGCCGGCGCAGATCGCCGAACGCATCCGCGAACAGGGCGACGACGGGTAGGACACCGGCTCGGCCCGGTGTGCGGGCGGACGGCTTCGGCCGTCCGCCCGCGGACTGTCGGTGCCTGCGGATACGCTGATCACCTGATCACGTCGTGCCGCGACCGTCCGGCTCTCGTCCGGTATCGGCAGGGCGACCGGTTCAACAGGTGTGCGGGGCAGGGAAGTCGGGAAGGCCGCAGGAACGGCACCGGCGGTGATGGGGGCGGGAATGTCGTTTGGAACGGAGTGGGACGGGCCCCAGGTACCCGTCGCGGGAGACGAGGGGCAGGCGGCGACCTCCGCGCTGGCCTCCGCCGCGTACCGGGACAGCCCGCTCGAGGAGATCACCAAGGCCGACAACGAATGGCACCAGTCGACCGTGAAGGCCGGCCGGATGAAACTGTTCCGGCCCAATCTCGGCGAGGCGTTCTCCCGGGCCCTGGTCGACCGGCTGCTGGCGCCCGGCCGCAACCCCCTCATCCAGTCCTTCGGCTCAGAACCGCAGTTCGTGGTGGAACACGCCCTGGCCGCCAACAACATCCGCCGCGAGCGGGACAACCGCCTGACCGCCATCACCGTCGTCTGCGGGCTGATCTTCCTGCCCGGGATGCTCGGCTGGCTGCTCGTCTTCCAGCTGCGCACCTTCATCGCCAAACGCGACGACAGGCGGGCCGGAGCGCTGGGCACCGCGCTCCTCCTGGGCTTCGGCCTGCTCGCCGCGCTGTTCCTGGTCAAGATGCCGTTCAGCGGCTTCTGGGCGTGGTACGCCCGCGCGGCGGTCGTCGTCCCCGTGCTCGGCTGGTTCTGGGCCAAGCAGGTCTGCGAGCGCACCGCCAGGGACCTGCGGGCCCGCTGGGACGGCCTGCTCTCCGGGACGAGCGTCGGCGCCAAGGTGCCCGAAGCCGTGCCGCGCGCTCCCGGCGAGACCGCCGCCGAGGCGCTGCGCCAGTCACTGGCCCGGCTGAGCGCCGAGCAGCAGTCCAACTCCGTCTTCTACGCCGGCCCCAAGGGCATACTCGGCATGGGCACCCGGTGGGGCGCCTGGCAGCTCGCCGAGGACCTCAAGCCCGCCGACCCCAGCCGGGAGATCCACCCCTTCCGCAGCTGGGACGTCGTCCGCGCGATCCATGACCAGCTGACCCTCCTGGCGCGCGGTCCGCTGAACACCGGCGGCTTCCCCAAGCCGTCGATACGCCACTGGATCGTCACCCCGATCGGCGAGAAGGCCACGTCGGTCTCCCGGCCCGAGGGCACCGACGTGGAGGCCTTCCAGGTCAAGCCGCACGCCATACAGGACATCTGCAACAAGCAGCAGTTCGGCAGCGGCGACCGGCACTACCTGGGCGTGCAGTGGACCCTCTGGGACGGACAGCTGGTCCTCACCATGCTGATCACGGTCACCGTGCTGCACGAGACGCTGCGCATCGAGGTGACCGGGCATGCGCTGGGACCGGTGAACCCGCTGTTCACCAGCAAGCCGCAGGCGCCGACCAAGCAGGTCGCCAAGTCCCTCAAACCGTGGGAGACCCGTTCGGTCAAGCTTCCGCTGGTCCCCACCGACGAGGTGGTGCGGCTGGCCGTGCGCGCCCCGCTGACCTGGTACCCGCCGGCGCTGAACTGGCTGGGCGGCTCGCTCGGCCTGCCCGAGCCGTTCGGCCTGCGGCACGCCTGGGCCGACCAGCCGTGGCGGCACCGCTTCATGGCCGACGACGCGCTGCGCGCGGCCACACCCGTGCTGCGTGTGGTGCACTCGGCAGCGATCAAGGTCCTGGCGGACAACGGGGTGGACACGGAGAAGTTCGGTGCCCGCTCGGCGTTCCTCAGCGGGAACGTCCAGGACCCGTCGCCGCGGAAGGCCGACCTGTACGACGCGTGAGCGTCGGGCGGTTCGGCCGGCCCGGGTGCGGGGCGGGAGGCTCGGCCCCGCGCGCCGGGCGCCGCTTCGTCAGCCGGCCGGCCAGGACTCGGCCAGCATCTTGCGGGTGTCGGCCAGCAGCTGGGGCAGCACCCTGGTGTGGCCCACGACCGGCATGAAGTTCGTGTCGCCGCCCCAGCGCGGGACGATGTGCTGGTGCAGATGGGCGGCGATGCCGGCCCCCGCGACCGCGCCCTGGTTCATACCGATGTTGAAGCCGTGCGCGCCGGACGCCGTACGCAGAGCCGTCATCGCCTGCTTGGTCAGCTCGGCCAGCTCGGTGGTCTCGGGCGCGGTCAGATCGGTGTAGTCGGCCACGTGCCGGTACGGCACGGTCATCAGGTGGCCGCCGTTGTACGGGTACAGATTGAGCACGGCGTAGACATGCTCACCGCGCCGGACGATCAGGCCGTCCTCGTCGGACTTGGCCGGGATCGAGCAGAAGGGGCAGCCGTCGTCGGCCCCAGGACCGGTCGGCTTGTTCTCGCCCTGGATGTAGGCCATCCGGTGAGGCGTCCACAGGCGCTGGAACGCATCCTGGGTCCCCACTCCGATCTGCTGCTCCGGCTCACTCGTCATGCTAGGCAGCATATGGCTTCACCCCTTCCCGGCGTGTCGCCGGGGCGGGGTGAAGGCGGCGTCCGGCCAAGCTTGGCCGGTGGACGACGACAGCCGTGCGGCGCGCTGGGAACAGCGCACCGAGATCCCCCTCTTCCTGGCCGCGCTGGTCTACCTGGCCGCGTACGCCGCGCATGTCCTGGCCCCGCGCATGCCCGTCTTCTGGCATGACGTGTGCCTGTCCGTGATCGCCGGCCTCTGGCTGCTGTTCATCGCGGACTACCTGGTGCGCTGGCGGCTCAGCGGGCAGGGTCCGCGCTACGTCTCCGCCCACATGCTGCTCACGGTGGTGGTGCTCCTGCCGCTGCTGCGGCCGCTGCGGATCGTTCCGCTGTACGACGCCGTCCAGCGCAAGGCCGGCAAGCCCCGGCTCGCGCTGCACGCGCGGGTGATCGCCTATGCCGGCCTGTCCACCGTGCTGCTCGGCTTCGCCAGCGCGCTCGCGGTGTACCAGGCCGAACGCGGGGCGCCCGGCGCCACCATGCGGACGTTCGGCGACGCCGTGTGGTGGGCCGTCTCGACCCTCACGACGGTCGGCTACGGCGACGTCACACCGGTCACCGCGGTCGGCCGGGTGATCGCCTGCGCGATGATGGCCTGCGGCCTCGCCCTGCTCGGAGCGGTGACGGGATCGTTCTCGTCCTGGCTGCTGGAGATCTTCCACCGCGAGGGCGACGAAAGGCCCCCGGGGAGGTGAACCTCCCCGGGGGCCGTCGCGTGGAGCGGGCGCCGGTCAGACCTGGACCCGCTCCTCCACGACCTTCGCGATCTTCGCGATGGCCTCGTCGAACGGGATGCCGTTCTCCTGCGAGCCGTCGCGGTAGCGGAAGGACACCGAGCTGTTCGACATGTCCTCGTCGCCGGCGATGACCATGAACGGCACCTTCTGCTTCTGCGCGTTCCTGATCTTCTTCTGCATACGGTCCGAGGAGGAGTCCACCTCGACGCGCAGGCCCTTCTTCCGGGCCGCCGCCGCGAACTTCTCCAGGTACTCCACGTGCCCGTCGCCGATCGGGATGCCGAGCGCCTGGACCGGGGCGAGCCACGCCGGGAAGGCGCCCGCGTAGTGCTCGAGGAGTACCGCGAAGAACCGCTCGATGGAGCCGAACAGCGCGCGGTGGATCATGACCGGGCGCTGCTTGGCGCCGTCCGGGCCGGTGTACTCCAGGTCGAAGCGCTCCGGCAGGTTGAAGTCGAGCTGGATGGTCGACATCTGCCAGGTGCGGCCGATCGCGTCCTTGGCCTGGACGGAGATCTTCGGGCCGTAGAAGGCGGCGCCGCCCGGGTCGGGCACGAGGGGCAGGCCCTGCTTCTCGGCGACCTGGCGCAGGGTCTCGGTCGCCTCCTCCCAGACCTCGTCGGAGCCGACGAACTTCTCCGGGTCCTTGGTGGACAGCTCCAGGTAGAAGTCGGTCAGACCGTAGTCCCGCAGCAGGCCGAGGACGAAGGTGAGCGTCTTGTCCAGCTCCTCGGACATCTGCTCACGGGTGCAGTAGATGTGCGCGTCGTCCTGGGTGAAGCCCCGGGCACGGGTGAGGCCGTGCACGACGCCCGACTTCTCGTACCTATACACGGTCCCGAACTCGAAGAGGCGCAGCGGCAGTTCGCGGTAGGACCGGCCGCGCGCGTCGAAGATCAGGTTGTGCATCGGGCAGTTCATGGGCTTGAGGTAGTAGTCCACGCCCTCGTCGAGCTGCATGGGCGGGTACATGCCGTCGGCGTACCAGTCCAGGTGCCCGGACGTCTCGAAGAGCTTCCCCTTCGTGGCGTGCGGGGTGTAGACGAACTCGTAGCCCTCTTCCTCGTGGCGGCGGCGCGAGTAGTCCTCCATGACCCGGCGGACGATGCCGCCCTTGGGGTGGAAGACGGCAAGGCCGGAGCCGATCTGCTCGGGGATCGAGAAGAGGTCCAGCTCGTTGCCGAGCTTGCGGTGGTCGCGCTTCTCGGCCTCGGCGAGGAAGTCCAGGTGCGCCTTCAGCTCGTCCTTGGAGGGCCAGGCGGTGCCGTAGATGCGCTGGAGCATCGGGTTCTTCTCGCTGCCGCGCCAGTAGGCGGCCGCGTTGCGCATCAGCTTGAACGCCGGGATCAGGCGGGTCGACGGCAGGTGCGGACCGCGGCAGAGGTCCTTCCAGCACAGGTCGCCGGTCTTGGCGTCCAGGTTGTCGTAGATCGTCAGCTCGCCGGCGCCGACCTCGACGTCCGCGCCGTCGTCGTGGGAGGCCGAGCCCTTGAGGCCGATCAGCTCCAGCTTGTACGGCTCGTCCGCCAGCTCCTCGCGGGCCGCCTCGTCGGTGACGACACGGCGGGAGAACTTCTGCCCGCGCTTCTGGATCTCCTGCATCTTCTTCTCGATGGCCTTGAGGTCATCGGGGTGGAACGGCTTCTCGACGTCGAAGTCGTAGTAGAAGCCGTCCTTGACGGGCGGGCCGATGCCCAGCTTGGCCTCGGGGAACAGCTCCTGCACGGCCTGCGCCATGACGTGCGCGGTGGAGTGGCGCAGGATGTTCAGGCCGTCCTCGGAGGAGATCTCGACGCCCTCGACCTCGTCTCCGTCGGACAGCTGGTGGCTGAGGTCCCTCAGCTCGCCGGCCACCCGCGCGGCGATGATCGAGCGCTCGCCCGCGAAGAGGTCGGCGGCCGTAGTGCCCGTCGTCACCACGCGTTCTTCCCGCTCGGAATCGCGTTGGATGATCACACGGACGTCTGACACCGGTCTCTCCTGACTGAAGGTGGGGGCGGCGCCATACCAGGAGCGCGCGCACAGGCGATCGTACCGACCCGACGGCTCCCACCGCGAAACGGTTACCGACCGTCCCTCTCCCCCTACACCCCGGCCGCCGGTTCCCCGCGCCCTCAGCCGTCGTCGCCGTACGCCTCCCCGCACGCCTCCTCGAAGTAGTCGAGGTTCTCCTGGAGGGACTTCATCAGCCGGTCCCGCTCGGCCTCGTCCACCTGCACGGGGACGACACCGGAGGCGCCGGTGAGCCGGCGGAAGCCGCCCCGGCGTTCCAGCCTGCCGTGCACCCGCACGGGGAGGCCGACGAGGTGGGCGTGCCCGGCGATGCGGTAGTCCTCCTCGTCCAGCGTGACGCGGAGGTGCGGGACCTCGGCGCCGGCGAGGACGCGCAGCCGTACGGTGCCCTCGCCGCCGGGCCCGGAGCGGCGCATGCGCACGACGGCGCCGGTGACGCGGACCGGGACGGAGGGTTCCTCGCGCAGGTAGCGGGCGGCGGCGGCACGCAGGGCGGGCAGGTCGCCGGGGGAGAACTCGACGGGTTCGGCCGAGGCGGCGCAGCCCTCGGGGACGCCGGCGCCGGGTGCCCAGGCGACGGCGACGCGGGCGCCCTCGGTGCCCCGGACGAGCAGGCCGAGCGCCTCGGTTAGCTCGCGGCTGGCGCCGGCCTCGACGGCGCCGTCGAAGGCGTCCATGCCGCCGGTGGCCCGCTGGTAGTCGATGGCCTCGCGGACGGCGTGGAGCGCCTGGTGGAGGCGGACGGCGAGGGGGCGGCCGGTCGGCACGGGCGCGAAGGCGGTGAGGGTGCGGCCCTCGGCGGCGGGCCCGACGAGCACGTCCTCCAGGAGGGCGGCGGCGGCACGGCGGTGGCGGGCGCCGTAGTAGCCGGCACGGGCGCGGGTGGCGAGCGCGGCGGCGAGCAGCGTCTGCCGGGCGGCGGCGCGCAGGTGGTCGTCGGCGGGCCAGGGGGCGGCACCGGCGGGTCCGCCCGGGGTGTCGCGCCACCAGCGGATCTCGTCGCTGGGTACGGCGAGGGAGATCAGCACCTCGCGCGCGCAGGGGGTGTGGCTGCGGGTGAGGGCGTCGAGGGCCTCGCCGAGCAGGTCCTCGCTGTCCGGGAAGGCGCGGCTCTCGGGGACGAGCAGGCTGGTCCCGCCGCCGCCCGGGCCGGGCGGGGTCCAGCGGCCGTACCGGCCGGCCGCGCCGCCGCGCCGCCGCCAGCCGTGCCGGTGCAGCAGGGCGGCGAGCACGGCCGGGTCGACGTCGGCGGCCTGCGGCGGGCGGTTCCAGGGCAGGTCGTCGGGGTGCGGCCTGACCTGCCGTACCGGCTCGCCGTAGGGACGGTTCCTCATGGCCTGCCTCCCGTCCCGACCCGCGTCATGATCTCGCACAGGGCCCGGTCGTCGAAGATGCGCGCGGTCGGGATCCGCACGGTGGTCCGGTGCCGGCCGGTCACGGGCTGGCCGGCGAGGTTGACCCAGTAGCAGCAGTGCCGCAGGTCGAGGCGGTCGTGGCCGGCGCGCAGCCAGTCGTCCTGGGAGCGCGGCACGAGCATGACGACCAGGATCTTGTGCACCGAGACGGGGGTGCGGGCGAGCTTGCGCAGATGGCTGTTGTCGAGGGTGAAGGAGAAGGAGCGCCCCGGCGGGTCGGGCGCGACCTGGTAGGTGGCCTTCAGCTGCACCTTGATGGTGACCTCGTCGTCGACGGTGTGTCCGGGCGCGCTGTGGCTGACGTGCCAGTCGATGCCGTTGTCCGGAAAGGGCTGGGACAGCGAGCAGCCGGCCGCGGCGGCGACCGCGTGCAGATAGCCGACCTGCAGTGTCTCCATGCAGGCGGTGGTGGCGAGCGAGCCGCGAAGAGTGCCCGGGCGTTCGGGCAGCAGCCCGCCCCGCTCGGGCTGCGCTATGGCCATGACCAACAGCCTTCCGAGCCAAGAGTTTTCCCGCTACGAGCCGCTGAACTGCAAAGACCCGCACTCCTGTTGTGTCCTCGCGGCGTACGGCGCAAACGGCCCGGGTATCACCAAACTGGCAGAAGACGGAACGTCATCCGCCGCGGGTGAACGAGGAGTTGGGTTCAGATGACGACCTGGTACGAGGGGCCGCTGGCCGCTTTCGATACGGAGACGACGGGCGTGGACGTCGAGGCCGACCGGATCGTGTCGGCCGCCGTCGTCGTCCAGGACGCGCCGGGTACCCGGCCCCGGGTCACCCGGTGGCTGGTGAACCCGGGGGTGCCGGTGCCGGAGGCGGCGACGGCGGTCCACGGGCTGACGGAGGAGCACCTGCAGCACAACGGGCGCTGGCCGGCCCCGGTGATGTACGAGATAGCCGAGCACCTGGCCGAGCACGCGGCACTGGGCCGGCCGCTGGTGGTGATGAACGCGCCGTTCGATCTGACGCTGCTGGACCGGGAGTTGCGCCGGCACCGGGCGTCCTCGCTGGACCGCTGGTTCGAGTCGGTGCCGCTGCGGGTGCTGGACCCGCGGGTGCTGGACAAGCATCTGGACCGGTACCGCAAGGGCCGCCGCACGCTGACCGACCTGTGCGCGCACTACGGCGTGGCGCTGGAGGGCGCGCACGACGCGGCGGCGGACGCGCTGGCCGCGCTGGATGTCGTACGGGCCCTCGGGCGCCGCTTCGCCACCCGGCTCGAACGGCTGTCCCCCACCGAGCTGCACACGCTCCAGGCGAACTGGCACGCGGCGCAGGCGCGCGGGCTCCAGGCGTGGTTCGCGCGCAGCGGCTCGGAGGAGATCGTCAGCACGGAGTGGCCCCTGCGGCCGGAGCTGCCCGCCGCCGCGTAGCAGAAGAGCCGGTCCGCTGTGCGGACCGGCTCTTTCCCGGTGGGCGATACTGGGTTCGAACCAGTGACCTCTTCGGTGTGAACGAAGCGCTCTCCCACTGAGCTAATCGCCCGGGAACGCACTGAACAATACAGGTCGCCGCGCCGTTCGTTCAAACCGCCCGCAGATGCCGCAGCAGTCCGCGCCGTCCGGCCCGCATCATCAGGCGGTGGTTGAGGCGGAAGAGCGGCCGTCCGGGTACGGCGAGCAGCCTGAGCAGCGCCTTGCCGACGTCGACCTCCTGGTCGTAGCGGGCGAGCGTGCCGGGGCCGCCGGCGGTGACCGTCCAGCGGGCCCAGCCGTCGACGTCCCCGGAGAGCGCGACCTCCAGGACGCCGGCGGCGGGGTCCCGGCGGGTCTGCCGCATGGTGGAGGTGAGGGCGTACGGCAGGACGGACCTGATGGTGATCACGCCGGTGCCGCCGTTCCCGCGGGTGACCGAGCGCACCTGGGGCCACCAGCGGGGGTAGTCCTCGGCCCGCTCCAGCGCCGCGTACACGGCGGCCGGGGGCGCGGGCAGGGACCACAGGCTGCGGAAGCGGTAGTGGTTCCAGTCCATGGCCCGAGTGTGCGCCCGCGCGGCGGGCGCACGGAAGTGATCCAGGTTCGGATTTCCGGCCGGCGGCCGCGCCCCGGGGCCGAGAGGAATTCCTCGCTTGTCGTACTTCCGAAGGAAAGTGACGGTGCTTTAGGAGAAGCCCGGCGGATTTCCACCCGCGGCCCCCGCAGGGAACTTCTCCGCGAAGAGCGCAAAAGTCCGGTCGCTCTGATGACCCACCCCTCGGCATCTCCACCGCGAGTAACGGATCGTCACCGTCCGTCCCGTGGTGGACGCGAAAGCGTGAATGATTCGGACACGGGTTTCCTGCCGGCCGCGGGGGCCGGGCCGGTCAGGCGGGCAGGGACGCCAGCCAGTCGAGCAGGATCCGGTTGGTCTCGTCCGGGCGCTCCTGCTGGACGAAGTGCCCGCATCCGTCCAGGAGGTGCGAGCCGCGCAGGCCCGGCAGGGTCTCGGGGTACGCCTTGACGGCGTCGGCCAGCCAGTCGAGCGAGGCGTCCCGCGCGCCCCCGATGAACAGCGAGGGCTGCACGATCGGGGCACCCGCGTGACCGGCCAGGTCGGCCCAGTCCCGGTCCATGTTCCGGTACCGGTTCAGGGCCCCGGTCAGCCCCGTCCGCTCGAACTCGCCGGCGAACACATCGAGGTCTCGCTCCCCCAGCCAGGACGGAAGGACGCCTGCGGGGAAGCGTTCGCGCAGGGTGCCGCCGGCTCCGACGAAGTACGGGGCGGGGGCGCCGGGCGCGGGCATGGTGCCGGCGGACAGGGCCGCGTAGAACCCGGCGAGCCAGCCGCGCACATCGGGTTCGATCTCGGCCTCCGCGCGGCCGGGGCGCTGGAAGTACGAGACGTAGAACTCCTCGGGGACGCGGACGTCCTCGGGGGTCCCCTGAGCCGCTGCCCCGGCGGGTTCGCCACCGCCTCCTCCGGTTGTCGCCCCGCCGGGCCCGGCGCCGGGGCCGTCCGTCCCGCCCGCCGCGCTCATCCGTGCGAAGACCTCGCTGGGCTTCGGACCGCCGGGCGGGGTGTACGGCACGCTCAGCAGACCCACGGCCCGGACCACGTCCGGCCTGGTCAGGGCGGAGGCAGCGGCGATCGACGCACCCCAGTCGTGCCCGACGACCACCGCGGACCGCTCACCGAGCGCCTCGACGACGGCGGCGGTGTCCTCGACCAGGTCGAGCATCCGGTACGCCGCCACGGACGCCGGCCGGGACGAGCGGCCGTAGCCGCGGACGTCGAGCGCCACCGCACGGTAGCCGGCGGAGGCGAGCGCCGGCAGCTGGTGGCGCCAGGCGTACCAGGACTCCGGGAAGCCGTGCAGGAGCAGGACCAGGGGGCCGGTCCCCTGCTCCACGAGGTGGATGCGGCCGGCCGGAGAGGGGACCAGGCGGTGGACGGGGCTGGGGGCAGGCGGCATGGGACCTCCTGAGGTGGCGGCCGGCGAGGGCCGGAGAGCGGGTGAGTGCGGCGCCGGGGCGCACGTCCGCGCAGCTGGCGGAGCCGGTCCCGGCCGCGTCACCATGATCCGGCGGGCGGCCCGGCGGACACGAGGGTTGTTGCCGATCCGGCAACTCCTGCGGTCCGGTCGCCGCCGGTTCCGCCCCCGCGGGCCCCGCCGCTCCTCACCCGTCGACAGGGCGCGCACACGCCGACGGCCCACCTGCTTCTCGCAGATGGGCCGTCGGTCCGGGTGGGCGATACTGGGTTCGAACCAGTGACCTCTTCGGTGTGAACGAAGCGCTCTCCCACTGAGCTAATCGCCCGGGCGCAGAAAGAACATTACCCCATGTCAGGGGGTGCCTCCGACCAGGGGCCGGGCGGTGTGCGCCGCCCCGCCCCGCGGTGGCGTCACTGGTCCTTGATCTTCCAGGGCATGACCACGCCGAACTTCCACAGGTAGATCCCGACGAGCACGCCGATGATCACCAGGCCGATCACGGTCAGTGTGATGTTGCGGCGGCGCACCTTGGGGTCGAGGGCACGCTGGGCCGCCTCGGTGACCTTGCGTTTGGTCCAGCGCAGCACGAGCTGGGCCCAGACGAACTCGGTCGCCCAGATCGCCATGCCGCCGAAGATCACCACCCAGCCGGGCCCGGGCAGCGGCAGCATGATGATGCCCGCGACCACCACGGCGAGGCCGAGCACGAAGACCCCGACCTGCCAGCTCAGGTGCAGGACCCGGCGGGCCTTGATGAATTCGGGCGCGCGTGAGCCCAGCCGCTGCTCGGCCCCCTGCTCGCCCTCGGCCCGGTCCGTCTTCGCCCTGTCCGCCGCCACGGCAACCTCGCCCGGCTCGTCACTCCCCGTATTCATACAGACAAACCCTACCCGAGTGAATCCAGTCACCGGAATGGTCGTAGGTCCGGTACGAGTTCTCGGCCGGAAGAGTTACGTAAAGACACGCAAAACACTCAGAGGGGTTTACAACGGCACCGTAGGTGGCATGTCGATTTCGCCGACGTGCGAATCCCCGAGCGCACACTGAGCGAAAGGCCCTGGCGCTTATGAACACCACGGTCAGCTGCGAGCTGCACCTGCGCCTCGTTGTGTCGAGCGAGTCATCCCTGCCTGTCCCCGCAGGCCTGCGGTACGACACGGCCGACCCCTACGCCGTGCACGCCACCTTCCACACCGGAGCCGAGGAGACCGTCGAGTGGGTGTTCGCCCGCGACCTCCTCGCCGAAGGGCTGCACCGGCCCACCGGCACCGGCGACGTCCGCGTCTGGCCATCCCGCAGTCATGGTCAGGGCGTCGTGTGCATCGCCCTCAGCTCCCCGGAGGGGGAGGCCCTGCTCGAGGCCCCTGCGCGGGCCCTTGAGTCCTTCCTGAAGCGAACCGACGCCGCCGTGCCACCCGGCACGGAACACCGGCACTTCGATCTGGATCAGGAGCTCTCGCACATCCTGGCGGAGAGCTAGGCCGCGTCGCGGCCCCTC
Organism: Streptomyces sp. NPDC015171; assembly: GCF_043079545.1. Taxonomy (NCBI): domain Bacteria; kingdom Bacillati; phylum Actinomycetota; class Actinomycetes; order Kitasatosporales; family Streptomycetaceae; genus Streptomyces; species Streptomyces sp. NPDC015171. The sequence goes on along the minus strand of NZ_JBIBUO010000006.1, from coordinate 280,466 downwards.
GAAGCAGCCCGGCGCCGTCCACTCGGGGAGACGGCTCGGGCCAAGACAACCGCATAGGGCACGGCCCGTCGCCGTCACCGTGAGCGAACGCGGGGGCGGCGCCGGTCTGTGCGTGTCCGGTCACGAACCGTCGCGATCATCCCTCGCCGGTCCGGCCGGCCCGGCCGGTGCGGGCGGGAACCCCTGGGGGTCCGGAGGCGTTCTCCCGGCAAGCGAGGTCGGGTACGGACGGGCGCGGACGGGTGCTGTGGGCGCGGATGTCGCTACCATTCGCCACCATCGGCGGGCGCCCGCCCGACCCCCAGGCCAGGGAGCGAAACGTGCTGATCACCCACGACACCCGGTGCGCGCTCGACACCGTGGTGGATCTGGTGAACTCCGTGCCGGAGGACGACGAGGCGGCTGACGGACTCTCCGATGTGCAGGCCCTCACGAGTTTCGTACGAAGCCACAAGATGAGCGACGTCGGCACGCTGTCGGAGTTCGATCTCTCCGCGGTGCGCCGGGTCCGGGGGCGGTTCGCGGCGATCTTCGCCGCCCCGGACGCCCGGTCCGCGGCCATGATGATCAACGAACTGGTCGCCGCGGCGGGCACCACCCCGCGCCTCACGGACCACGACGGCTACGACTGGCATGTGCACTACTTCGCGCCCGGTGCCTCCGTCGCCGACCATCTCGCCGCCGACTGCGGGATGGCGCTCGCCTTCTTCGTGGTGGCCGGCGAGCAGGAGCGGCTGCGGCGCTGCGAGGCCCCGGACTGCCGGCGTGCCTTCGTGGATCTGTCCCGCAACCGCTCGCGCCGCTACTGCGACAGCCGTACCTGTGGAAACCGCCTGCATGTCGCCGCCTACCGGGCCCGGCGCAAGGAAGCGGCGGGCTGAGGCCCGGGTCGGTCCGATGCGACGTCGGTCCCGGCGGGTGGCGCCGGGACGGACGTGTACGGCTCACAGCAACAGCAGGTCGTGCAGCGCAGCCATGAGGAGCAGACACCCGATCACCGCTAGGAAGATCATCAGCGGTGGCTGGGAAAGGGCGAAGAGGCACCCGCGCGGCTCGTCCTTCGGCGGCGCGGCCTCGCTCTGTGTCGTGTCCAGCATCTCGCGGCAGATCATGACGCACCCGGCACCCCGCTCGCGATCACCGCTCATGGATCTTGCGGGAGATCACTGAATCCGTGAGGTCTCGTCCGGCTGGTGAACGATTCCGGGCATCCGCGGACCCACCTGTGTCGTTTCAGCGAGTCATGTGACTGTCATATGCCGTGCTTCTTGAGGATGGCCTCGATGTCGCTGAAGTCCTCCGCCGAGCCGGACCGGGGCGCGGCGGCGGGGCGCGGCGCCGGGCGGGCCGACTGGCCCAGGGAGGGCGCCGACGCCGCGGGCGCCACCGCGTCCCGCTCCGCTTTTCTCGCCGCCCTGCGCTCGGCGCCGGTGCCTCCGCGCCGGCGCTCCACGGCACGTGTGCCCGTGAAGAGGAGCCAGGCCGCGCCCAGCACTCCGAAGCCCGCCCAGGCGGTGGGGCTCAGCGCGGTGTCGGAGAGCCAGCCGACGACCCCGGTCATGACCAGGCCGACCGGCACCAGTGAGTAGGCGGCGATGCGGGCCGCCGCCAGGAACCGCTTGCGGTAGGCCGTCACCACCGCGATACCCAGGCCCGCCGCGGACACGGCGGAGCACACTGTCTCGGCAATCATTCCGGTCCTCCAGGCGGGCTCGGTGCGTCGCTTCCATCGTGCACCGCCGGATCCCCGCGATGCCATGCCCCGGCCCGAGATCAGGGGGATCTTAGGGTCGCCTCCTCCTGGAGTGCCGGACGGGGAGGGCGGCACGCGGAGCGACCCCGATCCGGCGGCCCGGCGTGCCCGGCCCCCGACCGGCCCGGCCCCCGCCCCCCAGCTCTCGCCCCCCCAGCTCTCGGCCCCCAGCTCTCGGCCCCCAGCCCTCCGGTCCCAGCCCTCCGAGGTCCGGATTGGGTCGCCCGCGTCCGGCCTGGAAGACTGAGGGGCATGAGCGACACCTCTCCCGCACGCACCGAGGCACTCGTCCTCGACGTCTGGTGCGAACTGCAGTGCCCCGACTGTCTCGCCGCGCTGGACGACCTCCGCGCTCTGCGCGCCCGCTACGGCGACCGGCTGGAGCTGCGGCTGCGGCACTTCCCGCTGGAGAAGCACAAGCACTCCTTCGCCGCGGCCCAGGCCGCCGAGGAGGCGCTGGAGCAGGGCAACGGCTGGCCGTACACGGAGGCCGTGCTGGCGCGGGTCGCGGAGCTGGACGCCGCGGGTGAGCCCTTGCTGGTCGAGATCGCCCGGGAACTCGGCCTGGACGCCGAGGAGTTCGACACCGCGCTGATCGACGGCCGGCACATCCTGGTCGTCGACGCCGACCAGGCCGAGGGCAAGGCGATCGGCGTGACCGGCACCCCCACGTACGTCATCGGCGGCGAGCGCCTCGACGGCGGCAAGAGCCAGGAGGGGCTCCGGGCGCGCATCGAGGAGATCGCGGACCGGCTGCTGGCCGAGCGGGACGGCGGCGCGGCCTGAGGGCAGGACGCTAGAGCAGGGGCTTGGTCAGGGAGTGGCTCACCGTCTCGTAGCCGAGTGACGTGTACAGCCGCTCGGCCGGGGTGTTGCCCGCGAACACGTTCAGGCCGAGGACCGGCCGCCCGGCCTCGACGGCCTGGCGTTCGGCCAGCAGCATGAGGGTGCGGCCGTGTCCCCGGCCGCGATGGACCGCGTCGGTCTCCACGTCGTACACGAACGCCTTGGCCTCCTCCAGGGTCAGCCACAGCGTGCCCACCCGGGCGCCGGCGTGCTCCAGCACGCTGAACACCACGCCCTCGGTGGCGAGCCCGTGCGGCAGCAGCCGCGCGTGGTCGTCGCGGGCCTTGGCGCGGGCCGCGGCCTCGGGGACACCCCGTTCCATCCACGTGCGCGCGTACCGCTCGCTCTCCCTGTCCTGCCACGCGTCGAACTCGGCCGCGGTCATCGGCCGGGCGTGACTGCCCGGCGGCAGCGCGGGCGGAGTGCCGCCGACGCGTTTGTCCATGCCGCGGTTGCGCAGGGTGTAGCCGAGGGCGCCGAACAGGCGCAGCGCGGCGTCCGCCGCCGCCGGCACCACGGCCTCCATCTGTACGCAGCCCCAGCCGCGCGCCGCCTCCTCCGCGGCGAGCGCGGCCACCGTGCCGCGGCCGCGCCGCCGGTCGGGCTCGGCGATCCGCAGATCGATGACGCGGGCCACCGTGTCACCGAGGGACGGCGAGGTGCCCAGGCGGAGCTCGCCCACGGGGCGGCTGTTCACGCATACCGCGTAGCGCCGGGAGCGGGTCCCGTCGGGGTGATGCTGGAGCGGCTCGGCCGGCCGCAGGGTCGTGGTCATCACAGGTGTTCTACCCGCGCCGACCGGCCGCGTCAGCCCGTTTTCCGCCAGCGCGTGCGCCCCCGGCCGCGTTCATCTGCGGCCCGACGCCGTCGTCGCGTTCGCTATGTCCGTGTCAGCGGCGGTGTCCGCGGCCGGCTCAGGGGTCCAGGTCCTGCCCGGACCGCTCGTCGAAGATCCGCATGGCCTCGGCGGTCACCGGGCCACGGGCGCCGGGCAGTTCACGGTCGTCGACCCGGTGCAGGGCCTGCACGTCCCGCAGGGAGGAGGTCAGGAAGACCTCGTCGGCGCTGAGCAGCACGTCCAGCGGCAGTTCGGTCTCCTTGGCGCCCGCCCAGTCGATGAGCAGGGCCCGGGTGATGCCGGGCAGGCAGCCGGCGGCGACCGGCGGGGTGTGGATCTCACCGTCCAGGACGACGAAGACGTTCGTCCCGGTGCCCTCGCAGAGCTGCCCTGCCGTGTTGCCGAACAACGCCTCGGAGGCGCCGTCCCGGTGGGCGCGGGCCAGGGCGACGACGTTCTCGGCGTACGAGGTCGTCTTCAGGCCGGTGAGGGCACCGCGTTCGTTGCGCGCCCACGGGACGGTGACCGCCGCGGTCGAGTCGGAACGGCGGGCGGTCTCCTCGGCGGCGACCAGCAGGGTCGGGGCGTGCGCGCCGCGGTCGGAGCCCAGCGGGCCGCGGCCGCCGGTGAAGGTGATCCGCAGCCGGCCGAGCGGCATCGGACCGGCGTCGAGGACGGCGGCGCAGGCGCGGCGCACCTCCTCGTGGTCCGGGTCGGGCAGACCGAGGCCGCGGGCCGAGCGGGTCAGCCGGTCGAGGTGCCGGGTGAGCGCGAACGGCCTCCCGTCGACCGCCTTCACGGTCTCGAAGACCCCGTCGCCGACGGTCAGCCCGTGGTCGAGGGCGGAGACCCGGGCGGAGTCCGGGTCCCGCAGCGCGCCGTCCAGCCAGATCCTCACAGGAACACTCCCGCCGTCTCGTCGTACGTTCCCGACGCCACCGCGAGCAGCCGGGACGCCTTCAGTTCGGTCTCCCGCCACTCCCCCTCGGGGTCGGACCCCCAGGTGATGCCGGCGCCGGTGCCGAAGCGCAGCGTCGCCGCGCCCCCGGCGGACCGGTCGATCCAGAAGGTGCGGATGCCCACGGCCAGCTCGGCGGTGCCCCGGTCGGCGTCCACCCAGCCGATGCCCCCGCAGTACGGGCCGCGCGGTGCCGCCTCCAGCTCCTCGATGATCCTGAGGGCGCTCGACTTGGGTGCACCGGTGACCGAGCCGGGCGGGAAGGCCGCTGCCAGCAGCTGCGGCCAGCCGGCGTCCGCGCGCAGCTCGCCGCGCACGGTGGAGACGAGATGGACGAGTCCCGGATGCTTCTCGACGGCACAGAGGTCGGGGACGGTCACGCTGCCCGTCGTACAGACACGCCCGATGTCGTTGCGGACCAGGTCCACGATCATCACGTTCTCGGCGTAGTCCTTGTCCAGGAGGTCCGCCTCGGTGCGCCCGGTGCCCTTGATGGGTCCCGACTCGACCGTACGGCCGTGCCGGCGCAGGAACAGCTCGGGCGAGGCGGTGGCGATCTCCACGCCGTGCTCCGGCAGCCGGATCGTGCCCGCGTACGGCGCCGGGTTGCCCCGGGCCAGGACGGCGGTCAGGGCGTCCACGTCGGCGCCGGGGGCGACGGGCGCGCTGAGCACCCGGCAGAGATTGGCCTGATAGACCTCACCGGCCGCGATGTACTCGCGGATGCGGTGCACGGCCGCCGTGTAGGCGGAGCGGTCCAGGGAGGAGGTCCAGTCCGCCGGCCCCGGGCCCCGCCATCCGCCGGGCACCGGCGCGGGCACCGGCTCCCGCCGTACGTCCGCGAAGCGGGCGCAGGTCAGCCGGCCCTCGAAGTCCGCGCAGACCGCCCAGAAACCGGTGGCGTCCAAAGCGGCCGGATCGCTGGTCACGTCGAGGAGTCCGGTGGCGACGCGGTCGCCGAACCGGGCGAGAGGAGGGTGGAGGAACACGTGGCCGAGTCTAGGTCGGGTGTCCGGAAGGTGGCTCCGGGATGTCCCGGAGGGAGCCCCGGCCACCGGGTCCGCCAGGTGCACCGCAGCACGCTGCGTAAACGCGTTTTTGTGCTGGCCCGGGAATCCGCTAGAGTTCAACACGTCGCCGGGACGCGCAAGCGGAACGGAAACGACAAGCGGACGTAGCTCAGTTGGTAGAGCGCAACCTTGCCAAGGTTGAGGTCGCGAGTTCGAGCCTCGTCGTCCGCTCGATGGAAGAAGGGGTCATCCCGATCCCCTACACTCCTGGTGGAGTGGCCGAGAGGCGAGGCAACGGCCTGCAAAGCCGTCTACACGGGTTCAAATCCCGTCTCCACCTCCAAGGACGATTAGCTCAGCGGGAGAGCGCTTCCCTGACACGGAAGAGGTCACTGGTTCAATCCCAGTATCGTCCACTGGATCTCCGGATCCTGGATCTTCTCGAAGATCCCACCCCGCGCGATTAGCTCAGCGGGAGAGCGCTTCCCTGACACGGAAGAGGTCACTGGTTCAATCCCAGTATCGCGCACTGCCTGTGACTCAAGGGTCACGGTCCGCGGACGATTAGCTCAGCGGGAGAGCGCTTCCCTGACACGGAAGAGGTCACTGGTTCAATCCCAGTATCGTCCACACAGCAAGAAGCCCCCGGCCGTCTCGACGGCCGGGGGCTTCTTCGTGTGCTCAGCTGGAGAAGAGCATGTGGCCGAAGCTCTTGTGGCGGTGGTGACCGTAGTGACCGTGACCGCCGTGGTGACCGCCCTGCGGGGCACCCCAGGCGGGCGCGGCCGGGGCGGCGGGGTACGCCTGCGGGGCGGCGGGCGGCGGCGGAGCCGCCTGCGACCACTGGGACTCGACACGGGTCAGCGCCTCCAGCTCGCCGTAGTCGAGGAAGATGCCGCGGCAGCCGCTGCACTGCTCGATCTGGACGCCGTTGCGGTTGTAGGTGTGCATCGGCGCATGGCACTTCGGACACTGCATGGTCGGCTCAACTCCTCGCCAGTCGGTCCTGCTTCGTGTTTCCCCAGGACAGACTCCGTCCGCCCCCCGGGCGGTTGCAGCCTAGCCCGGGAATCAGGATCCCGGGCAAGGCGGGTGCGGGGTGCGGGAGGCGGCCTCGGCGGGCATGCGGGCGCAGGCGTCGACCACGGCCTGCTGCACCTCGTCCAGCGGGCGGTCCGCCGCGAGCGCCTTGGTGATCGCCAGGGCGGCCGTCTGCACGGTGAGGGCGCGCGCCGGGACGTCCAGGGCGGGCCAGGGGTCGCCGTCCGGGGGGACGGCCGGGCCGCCGGCCCGCCGGTAGGCGGTCAGGAAACGGATCCACTCATCGGGCGGCAGCAGTCCGCAGGCGTACCACGCGGCGGGGCGGGCGAGGTCCCAGGCCGGGACGCCGGCCCCCAGGTCGTCCACGTCGATCAGCTTCCACGGTCCGTCCGGCGCCGGGTGCCTGACCAGCTGGCCGAGGTGCAGATCGCCGTGGCAGAGGGCCGCCGGGCCGGGCATCGGGGCGGCGGCCCTTGCCCAGGCGGGCAGGGCAGCCCAGGCGGCCAGGACCGGGCGGGCGTCCGGGGCGAGGCGGGCATCCGGGGCCGGGCGGGCGTCCGGGGCCGGGCGGGCGTCCGGGGCGAGGCGGGCATCCGGGGCCGGGCGGGCGTCCGGGGCCGGGCGGGCGTCCGGGGCCGGGTGCGCTGCCGTGGTCGGGTGCGCTGCCGTGGTCGGGTGCGCTGCCGTGGTCGGTGTTGCCGGCGTGGTTGCCCTGGTTGCCGAGGTTGCTGTGGTTGCCCTGGTCCGCAGCGCCGTGTGGAGCCGGCCCACGGCGCGGGCGGCCTTCGCGGGGCCGCGCATCGGGGGGAGGCCGGCGGGGACGGGGCTGCGGTGCAGGCGGGCCAGGAGGGCGGCGGCGGCCTCCCAGGGGGCCGCGTCCGGGTCCTCCGGGTCCACCGGGGTGCCGTAAGGCCAGAAGGTCACCAGACGCTCGTGCAGCGGGGCGGGGGCGGGGGTGAGGGGCGGCAGGAGCAGGTCGGGGTGGCGGGCGGCCGTGATGACGCGGTGGGCCAGGGCGGCGGGGTCGGTGTCCGGGGCGTGGGCCTTGGCGACGGTGTCCGCGTGCCGGACGACCGTGGCGTCCTCGCGGTCGGCGAGGGGGGTGCTGCCGCAGGCGCAGGGGGCGGCGGGGGCGTGGGGGTGGGCCGCGGCCCTGGCTCTCGCGGCCAGCGCGGGCAGGAGGGCGGAGGTGGGGGTGCCGCGCATGCCGGCGCCGGGTTCCGCGTGGGTGCCGGCACAGGTGTCCGTGTGTATGCCGGTGTCTGCGTCTGCGGTCAAGGCTGCCTCGGGCGGGGTGGACTGTTCGGCCGAGGGTACCGGCCCGGCGGCGCCGGCGTGGTGCCGTGCGCGGGGGCCGGCCTGGGCCGGAACGGCTAATGCCGGCGCAGCTCCCCAGCTGCGCCGGCATTGTTGCCGTCCGCCGCACCCCCGTCCCCACGGGGTTTCATGGATCGATGTCCCCGCCCGGACCGCTCTTCCGGGCCTGGGGTCGCCGCTCAGCGCCCCAGCATCGCACCCACGGACGACGCCTGTGTGGCCACCGTCTCCCAGCCATCGAAGACGACGAGGAGCAGGGCCGCCAGGGGAAGGGCCATGAGCGTCGCCACCAAGGGGTGGCGGCGGCCCGTGCGGCGGGGTGCGAACGTGGTGCGTCGCGGTGCCGTGTAGGCCATGGTCCCTCTCCTGACCGTTTCGGTTGTCATCTGCAGCGGCGGGTGTCTGACCTCGGGGGACGAGTGCTGCCACCCGCCGCTTGACCTCAAATCTAGGGGCGCGGGTTCCGGCGGGCGTCATGCCCTCGTACCGATTGCCGGGCCTCCCGGAGGATGAGCCATGACCTGCGGAGTACTCCCCTGGGTGGAGACGGCGGTGCGGGTCTCGGGGTCATCCCGGAGAGGGCCGTCCGCTCTGTCCGCTGTTTTCCGAAGCGTCCCGCGCCACGCGAGGGGTGACTTCGATCACTTCGGGTGGGGTCGGGAGGGTAGCGGGGGGTTGCGTGCGATCCGGGGCGCGGGCCCGGCAGCGGGCCGTGGGCGGGAGGTGGACGGCGGGGGGCCGGTGGTGCGCCTCGCACCCTCGGGTGAGGCCAACCTCCCTGCCGTGCAAGGCGGTTGATACTCACCGCAGCCTGAAGTTGCCCTGCCGTACGGCTTCCTGACCGCTTTTCACCTCCCCCGGACGGCCCACACAATCCGTCCGGCCGAGAGGGCGCGGCCTATGAGCGCATGCGGCCGTGGAAACGTAAGCTGTGCCACGTCACAGGGACCGGGCAGCGGGGATGAACATGGCGATGATGCGCCTGAGGCGCGAGGACCCGCGTGTCGTCGGCTCGTTCAGGCTTCACCGACGGCTCGGCGCGGGCGGGATGGGCGTGGTCTACCTCGGCTCCGACAAGAAGGGCCAGCGGGTCGCGCTGAAGGTGATCCGGCCCGACCTGGCGGAGGATCAGGAGTTCCGGTCCCGCTTCGCACGCGAGGTGTCCGCGGCCCGCCGTATCCGCGGCGGCTGTACGGCCCGGCTGGTCGCAGCCGACCTGGAGGCCGAGCGGCCCTGGTTCGCCACCCAGTACGTGCCCGGCCCCTCCCTGCACGACAAGGTCGCCGACGAGGGTGCTCTCACCGCGGCGGACACGGCGGCGATCGGCGCCGCCCTGTCCGAGGGCCTGGTCGCCGTGCACGAGGCCGGTGTCGTCCACCGGGACCTGAAGCCCTCCAACATCCTGCTGTCCCCCAAGGGGCCGCGGATCATCGACTTCGGCATCGCCTGGGCCACCGGCGCCTCCACGCTCACCCATGTCGGCACCGCGGTCGGCTCCCCCGGCTTCCTCGCCCCCGAGCAGGTGCGCGGCGCCGCGGTCACCCCCGCCACCGACGTCTTCTCCCTGGGCGCGACCCTGGCGTACACCTCGACCGGCGACTCCCCGTTCGGGCACGGCAGCTCCGAGGTGATGCTGTACCGGGTGGTGCACGAGGAGGCGCAGCTGTACGGCGTCCCGGACGCGCTGGCCCCGCTGATCCGGGCCTGTCTGGCGAAGGACCCCGACGAGCGGCCCACCACCCTGCAGCTGTCGCTGCGGCTGAAGGAGATCGCCGCCCGGGAGGCACAGGGCCTGGACGGCGGACGGCCGCCCGCGCCGCGCGCCGCCGAGGCGGACCGGCCCACCGGACGGCTCGCCGACACCTATCCCGAGCAGCAGCGCACCCAGCGGCGTACCGCCTCCGGTACGCCGCTGCCGCGCGGGGGCACCCCGGCGCGCGGCGGCGCGTCCCCGAGGGGCGGGGGCTCCGCACACGGTGACGTGCCGTCCCGAGGCGGTGCGGCCTCGCGCGGCGGCAGCGGTGCCCGCGGCGCCGGGCGGCCGGGTACGGCGCGTCCCACCCCGCCGCCGCGCGGCGGCGGTCCGCGCTCCGGCGGCGGGCGTCCGGCGCGGGGCGGGGCCGGGCGGCCGGGGCGGCGCCCCGCGGGTACCGGCCGGCGGCCGGCCAATCCGCGGCTGCTGCGGCAGCGGCTGACCGTGTTCGTGGTGGTGACGCTGCTGGTGGCGCTCGGTATCGCGCTGGCCCAGGGCTGCCAGGGCCCGGCGCGCGGGCTCGGCGACAACGGCGACGACCAGCGGAACGTGCAGCCCGGCTACCTGCCGTCGAGCAGCGCCACCCTCATGCCGGGCGGGCACAGGTCGTCGATGAGCCGCGACGCCGGGAACTGAGCGCGACCCCGAGCGGGTGGGCCGGCCGACAGGCCCCGCCAGACCGAAGCCCCGCCGGATCAGGGCCCGCCGGGTCAGGACTCCAGCAGGTCAGGACTCCAGCAGGTCAGAGATTCGGCAGATCAGAGATTCGGGCGGCCCGTCGCCACCGCGTAGAACGCCACCGCCGCCGCCGCGCCCACGTTGAGCGAGTCGACGCCGTGGGACATCGGGATGCGGACCCATTCGTCGGCCGCGACCAGCGCCTGCGTGGACAGCCCGTCGCCCTCGGCACCCAGCATGAGCGCCACCCTGTCCATCCGGTGCGGGGCGGCCTCGTCCAGGCTGCGGGCCTTCTCGTCCGGGGTGAGCGCGAGCAGGGTGAAGCCCGCCTCGCGCACCGACTCCAGGCTCTTGGGCCAGGTCTCCAGCCGCGCGTACGGCACCGAGAACACCGCTCCCATGGAGACCTTGACGCTACGCCGGTACAGCGGGTCGGCGCAGTCGGGCGACAGCAGCACCGCGTCCATGCCGAGGGCCGCCGCCGAGCGGAAGATCGCGCCGATGTTGGTGTGGTCGTTCACGGACTCCATGACGACCACCCGGCGGGCGGTGCGGAGCAGCTCGCCGGCCGTGGGCAGCGGCTTGCGCTGCATGGAGGCGAGGGCGCCGCGGTGCACGTGGTAGCCGGTGACCCGTTCGGCGAGGTCCGGGCTGACGGCGTAGACCGGGGCCGGCAGCTCGTCGATGACGTCGCGCATGACGTCGACCCACTTCGCCGAGAGCAGCATCGACCGCATCTCGTAGCCGGCTTCCTTGGCCCGGCGGATGACCTTTTCGCCCTCGGCGATGAACAGGCCCTCGGCGGGCTCGCGCTTGCGCCGCAGTTCGACGTCGGTCAGGCCGGTGTAGTCGGAGAGACGGGGGTCGTCGGGATCCTCGACGGTGATGAGATCGGCCACAGGGTGATACTGCCTTGTCCTGGGTGTGCTGCCAACGGCTGGGAAGGGGTGCGTTACCCCAGGTTACGCGTGATGCGAGCGGCCGTGATCACACGGCGGGCTCCGGGCCGACGCGCACGACCTCGCCGATGACGATGACCGCCGGGGGCTTCACGTCCTCGGCCCGTACCTTCTCGGCGACCGTGGCCAAAGTGGCGTCCACCCGGCGCTGGGCGGCCGTCGTCCCCTCCTGGATCAGGGCGACCGGGGTCTGCGGGGACTTGCCGTGCGCGACGAGCGCCTCGGCGATCTTCCCGATCTTGTCGACGCCCATAAGGATCACCAGCGTGCCGGTGAGCTTCGCCAGCGCGGGCCAGTCCACGAGGGAGCGGTCGTCGTCCGGGGCGACATGCCCGCTGACCACGGTGAACTCATGGGCGACCCCGCGGTGCGTGACCGGGATGCCGGCCGCGCCCGGCACCGAGATCGAGCTGGAGATGCCCGGGACCACCGTGCACGGGATGCCGGCCTCGGCGAGCGCCTGCACCTCCTCCATGCCCCGGCCGAAGACGTACGGGTCGCCGCCCTTGAGCCGGACGACCGCCTTGCCCTGCCTGGCGTGCTCGATGAGCGCGTTGTTGATGGCCTCCTGGGCCATGAAGCGGCCGTAGGGGATCTTGGCCGCGTCGATCACCTCGACGTGCGGCGGGAGTTCGGCGAGCAGGTCGCGCGGGCCGAGCCGGTCGGCGATGACGACGTCAGCGGCGGCGAGCAGCCGCCGGCCGCGGACCGTGATCAGGTCGGGGTCGCCGGGGCCGCCGCCGACCAAGGCCACGCCGGTCGTACGGGCGCGGCGGTGCGGGGCGACGAGGGTGCCGTCGCGCAGGCCCTCGACGACCGCGTCCCGGATGGCGGCGGTGTGCCGGGGGTCGCGGCCGCGCGCGTGGGTGGTGAGCACGGCGACCGTGACGCCCTCGCTGTGACCGGTGGCCGGCGTCCACGCCGTCGCCGCTTCGGCGTCGTCGGAGCGGACGCACCAGACGCGGTGCCGCTCCCCCTCGGCGGAGGCCCGTGCGTTGGCCTCGGGGTCGCTGGTGGCGATGAGGGCGTACCAGGCGCCGGTGAGGTCGCCGTCCTCGTATCCGCGCCTCGCCCAGGTGATCTCGCCCGCGTCCGCCATCGCCTCGACCGAGGGGGTCGCCCCGGGGGACACGAGGAGGATGTCCGCGCCCGCCGCGATCAGTGCCGGCAGACGGCGCTGGGCGACCTGGCCGCCGCCGAGAACGACCACGCGGCGGCCGGCGAGGCGGAGGCCTACGGGGTAGGCGGGGTGTTCGGCCATGAGGGGCGGCTCCTCGGACAGCTGTGCGGTGGGCGCGCTACGACTTCGGAGCAGCCCTGACGTGCGGATTTTAAGGTGTGGGCAGGGCGGACCGCACGGGCGGTCCGGCAGTCGGGCACCGGACCGCCCCTGGGGTGGTGCCTACTTCTCGGTGACGCCCGCCGAGTCGAACGTCGCCACCTCGTGCATCGCCCGGGCCGTGCTCTGCACGAGCGGGAGTGCCAGCAGCGCCCCGGTGCCCTCGCCCAGGCGCAGGTCGAGGTCGACCAGCGGGCGCAGGCCCAGCTTGTTGAGGGCTGCCACATGGCCGGGCTCGGCGCTGCGGTGGCCGGCGATGCAGGCCGCGAGGACCTCCGGGGCGATGGCGCGGGCGACGAGGGCCGCGGCGCCGGCGCTGACGCCGTCCAGGATGACCGGCGTCCGCAGCGAGGCGCCGCCGAGCAGCAGGCCGACCATGGCCGCGTGCTCGAAGCCGCCGATGGCCGCGAGGACACCGATCGGGTCGGCCGGGTCCGGCTGGTGGAGTTCCAGGGCGCGGCGGACCACCTCGGTCTTGCGGGCCAGCGTCTCGTCGTTGATGCCGGTGCCGCGGCCGGTGACCTCGGCCGGGTCGGCGCCGGTGAAGACGGAGATCAGCGCGGCGGAGGCGGTGGTGTTGGCGATGCCCATCTCACCGGTGAGCAGCGCCTTGTTGCCGGCGGCCACCAGGTCCCGGGCGGTCTCGATGCCGACCTCGATGGCCGCCTTGGCCTCCTCGCGGGTCATGGCGGCGCCGGTGGTCATGTCGGACGTGCCACCGCGGATCTTGCGGGGCAGCAGGCCCGGGGTGGCCGGCAGGTCGGTGGCGACCCCCACGTCCACGACGCAGACCTCGGCGCCGACCTGGGTGGCGAAGGCGTTGCAGACGGCTCCCCCGCCGAGGAAGTTGGCCACCATCTGGGCGGTGACCTCCTGCGGCCAGGGGGTGACGCCCTGGGCGTGCACGCCGTGGTCGCCGGCGAAGATCGCGACGGCGGCGGGCTCCGGGATCGGCGGCGGGCACTGCCGGGACAGCCCGGACAGCTGCGCGGAGATGATCTCCAGCATGCCGAGCGCGCCGGCCGGCTTGGTCATGCGCTTCTGGCGCTCCCATGCCTCACCGAGCGCCTTCGCGTCGAGGGGGCGGATCTGTGCGACGGTCTCGGCGAGCAGGTCGTGGGGTTCCTCTCCGGGCAGGGCACGGCGGCCGTACGTCTCCTCGTGCACCACCCAGGACAGGGGGCGCCTCTTGGACCAGCCGGCCTGCATCAGCTCGGGCTCGTCCGGGAACTCGTCGACGTACCCGACACACAGGTAGGCGACGACCTCCAGGTGCTCGGGCAGGCCGAGCGTGCGGACCATCTCCCGCTCGTCGAAGAAGCTGACCCAGCCGACGCCGAGGCCTTCGGCGCGGGCGGCGAGCCAGAGGTTCTCCACCGCGAGCGCCGAGGAGTAGGGCGCCATCTGCGGCTGGGTGTGACGGCCGAGCGTGTGCCGGCCGCCGCGGGTGGGGTCCGCGGTGACGACGATGTTGACCGGGGTGTCGAGGATGGCCTCGATCTTCAGTTCCTTGAACTGCTTCGCCCGGCCCTTCGGCAGCGATTTGGCGTAGGCCTCGCGCTGCCGCATCGCCAGTTCGTGCATCGTCCGCCGGGTCTCGGCGGATCTGATGACGACGAAGTCCCAGGGCTGCGAGTGGCCCACGGAGGGCGCGGTGTGCGCCGCCTCCAGGACCCGGAGCAGCACCTCGTGCGGGATGGGGTCGCTCCGGAAGCCGTTGCGGATGTCGCGGCGCTCGCGCATCACCTTCAGGACGGCCTCGCGCTCGGCGTCGGCGTATCCGGGTGCGGCCGGGCCGGTGGACTGTCGTGCTTCCGCCACGGCGGCCGTGCTCTCTTCCTGGTCGGCGGCCCTGGTCCGCAGGTCCTCCGCGTGCTGTACGACCTCGGGGTCGTGCTCCGTCTCCGCCACCGCGGGTACGCCGGCCGACTCGCCCTCGCGCGGGGCGGGCACCGTGGCCACGGGGGTGGGGGCGGGCTCGGGTGCGGGTTCGGGTGCGGCCACCGGTTCAGCCACCTGTTCGGCCACCGGCTCGGTCGGCTGCTCCTGCGGGTTCTGCGGGCCCTGCGGGTTCTGGGTGCCCTGCGGGTCCTGCGGGTCCTGTGGGTTCTGCGGGTCCTGCGGGTTCTGGGCGTTCTCGGCCGGGGCGCCGTCCGTGGGCACGACGCCCATGGGCAGGACGAGGGGCTGCGGCGGGGTGGGCGCCAGATGCGGGGTGGTGGGCACCTGGCCTTCCACCGGCACGAACTGCCCGAGCGTCTGCTCCGGGTGCGACTCGACCGGGAGGCCGGGCGGCAGGGACTGCTCCGGGGACTGCGGCTGAGGGGTCACGCCGGACTCCGGTACGACGGCCTCCTGGGCCTGCGGCTGCGGCTGCGCCTGCGGCACTGCGGGGGCGACGGGCTCGGCCGGGACGCCGGGGACGGGCGCGGCGGTCTCGGCGATCTGCGGACCCTGCACCTGGAGCACGGGCGGCACGACCGGTTCGGACGCCACGGCCGGCCCGGACACCTCCACGGCTTCGGCGCCGTCCCCGGCGGCCGGGGCGGGCTCGGCGTCCTGGGACGCAGCGGCGGCGACGGCCGGCTCGGCGACCTGAGCCATCTCGACCTGGGGGGCTTCGACCTGGGGGGCCGCCGGGGGCTGCTCGACCTGCGGGGCGAGGGGCTCGGCGGCGGACGCGGCGGTCGGGTCCGCGGCGTCGGCCGGGGCCTCGACGGCAGCGGGCTCGGCGGCAGCGGGCTCGGCGGCCTGGGGCACGTCCTGGACGGCAACCGCTTCGGCGAGCACGGCGGCTCCCTGGGCGGTCACGATCGGGTCAGGGGCCGCGACGGGAGGCTGCGTCTGAGCGGGGTCGACGAGCTGCGGCGCCTCGGCGGGCTGCACGGCGGCCTCGGGCTGTACGGCTTCGGGCTGCACGGCCTCGACCGGCTCGACCGGCGCCGTCTCCGCCGTCGGCTGAGCGGCCGGAGCCACCCCCGCGGTCGCTGCGACGACCGTCTCCACGGCAACCGGTTCTACGGCCACCGTCCCAGCCGCCGTCACGTCGGCCTCCGCCGTACCCACGACGCCCGCGGCCTCCGGAACCGGCACGGCCGGCGCGACCGGCGCCGTCTCCGGGCCGTCCTGCGCCGGACCGGACGCGTCCGTCACACCCTGCTCCGGTGTTCCGTCCGGCAGCACCTCGGCGGGCTCCCCGCCCTCGGCAACCGCCACGGGCTGCTCCACCGGGGCGGCCTCGGCCACAACGGCCTCGGCCACGACGGCCTCGTTCACAACGGCCTCAGTCACAGCGACACCGTCGGCGACCGCCCCTCCGTCACCGGCGACGGGCTCCGGCGCGGCCACGTCGGCCACCGCCTCCTGCGCGCCGTCGGCGGTCGGGACGCCCTCCGCACCGGGCCCCGGCGGAACCTGGACGCCATCCGCGATCGCGTCGCCCGGCGCCACCGGCGCCTGACCACCCTCGGCAGCCGGCGCCACCGGCACCTGGCCGCCCTCAGGGCCCTGCGTCGCCTGGGCCGGAGCGTCCTCGGCGCCCGGCGCCGGCGGTGCGGTGTACACCCCGTCGTGGCCGTGCAGCGGCTGCACGCCGTCATGGCCGTGCACGACGTGCGGCTGACCGGTGTCGTCGGCCGTGCCCTGGGCCGCCGCCTGGTGGGCGAGGCGGGCCATCGCCGCCTGCGCGGCGTCGGCCGGCTCCGCGGGAACGGGCTCGGGCGCGGGCGCGGTCACCGGCGGACTAACCGTTTCGGCAGCCGGTGCCTGGGCGGCGACCTGTGCCGGGGCGGCACCCCAGGGGGCGGCGCTCTGCGGGGTCATCTCGCGCAGCGGCTGGGCGTCGAGGTACTCGGGACCGGCGGCCGGCGCTCCGGGCTGGCGCACCGGCGCTCCCGCCGGGCCGCGGTCGGCGAGCGAGCGGACCGGGCTCGCGGACGTGTCGGGGATCGGCGGGCCGAGGTGCAGCGGACGGCGCTGGGCCTGCGCTGCGGCCGCCGGATCGTGCGGCGCGGAGAGGATGGGCGACGGCGGGACCGACGCCGGGCCCGGCAGCCGGACACCGCTGAGGTCGACCGAGCCGCTGTCCCGGCCGGACGTCTCGTGCGGACCCGGCTCGTGGACGGTCTCCACCACCGGTTCCGGAGCGGGCGGCGGCACCTCGTTGCCCCACGCGCCCTGGGCGCCCGGCAGCAGCAGGTCCTCGTCCTCGGCGGGCGCCTCGGAGAGATAGGTGTACGCACCGTGTGCGGGAACGCCCGGCTGATCCACCATGCCTGCGCTCTCCGGCTGCCCCTCGCCCGGGACCTGGCCGGTGTCGGTCATGCGTACCCCTCGCCCATCGGTTTAGTGCTCCTACGACCAGCTCACCCGGAACGGCGCACCGACCGCCCCGCTGTGAAGAACGAGCGTCCGTGCCCAGCGGCACGAACGACCCGCCGGAAAAGGCGACAAAGCCATTCAGTGGCATTGTCCCGGTCGTTCCGCCGTCGCGACAGCATGATCCGCGACAGGCCGCTGTGGACTGCGCCACGTTGCGCGTCCTCCGGTCCGCGGTACCACACCCACCCCAAAACGGGCGTGCGTTCCGGACATTGGCGAACGAAGTTCGGGCCACCGGTGCGGTACAACGATCGGCCAGCCTACCGCGCGCAGTACGACAACAGGATCACGGGGCGCGATCCGGCAGGGCCGCCCGCGGCTCGGCCGCCGCCCCTCAGCGAGACGCTTCGCGCCGCACCAGTTCTCCGCTGAGCAGGAATACGACGCTCCGCTCGGTCTCGGTCCAGGCCCGCGTGTCGAGTTCGACGGACTGGAGCAGGGCGCACTCGACCCGGTAGCCGTGCTCGGTCAGGTCGCGGCCGACGCGTTCGGCGGCGTCCCGGGTCGCGGCGTGCGTGACGATGCGCTGCGGGCGGCGGTCGGCGACCGCCGAGACGACGGCCGGTCCCCCGCCGCCGACCCGTACGACGTCCGGTTCGGGCAGGTTCTCCAGGATGTGCGGGGCGTCGCCGTGGACGATCTGGAGCTGGACGCCGAACCGGCGCGCGGCCCCGTCGGTGCGGGCGCAGGCGGCCGGGTCACGGTCGACGGCGATGACGGCCGCACCGGCCCGCGCCGCCTCGGTGGCGAACGCGCCGGAGCCGCAGCCGATGTCCCACACGAGGTCGCCGACCCGGGGCCCGAGGCGGGCGAGTTGGGCGGCGCGCAGCAGTTCCGTCTCGCCCTCGCCGAGACCGCCGCCGTGTCCGCCGCCGTAGCTCTCGTCGGGCTGCACCCAGCCGCGCGGGCCGGTGCCCGGGTCGCGCCCGGCGATCCAGCCGCTGTCCTCCGCCGCGCCGGCCGGTCCGCCGATGACGATGACGACGTTGGGGTCGCGCCAGGAGTGGTCGGCGGCCTTGTCGGAGGTGACGACGGAGACCTGCTCGTGCGCGGTGCCCAGTTCCTCGCAGACGACGAAGGTGCGGTGGACGCCCTCCAGCAGCAGACCGAGTTCGGCGGGGCCCGCGCCCGGTGCGGTGAGGACGGCGACCTTGGTGTGGGCGCGGCAGACGTTCACGGCCCGGCGCAGGGTGCGCCGGTGGGCGACGACGACCTGGGCGTCGTCCCAGGGCATGCCGGCGCGGGCGAAGGCGGCGGCCACCGCGGAGACGGCGGGGACGACCTCGACCTCCAGGCCGAACTCGGGAGCGCGCAGGGTCCGTACGACGCCGAAGAAGCCGGGGTCGCCGTCGGCGAACACGACCGCGGTGCCGCGGTGGGCGGCGATTCGGCGGGCGGCCAGGGCGACGCTGCCGAGGCGGATGCGCTCGGCCGCGGGCGTGACCTCGGGGAGCGCCAGGTGGTGGGGGGCGCCGGCCACGAGCGTGGCGGCGCCGAGGGCGGAGCGTGCCGCGGCGGTCAGCGGCGAGCCGTCCCAGCCGATCACCGTGACCCGGTCGGCCATCGTCGTCAGTCTCCAGTGGTTCTGCGCAGGTGTTCGGGAGAGGGGCGCCCTGGGCGGGCTCCGTGAGAGTACCTGGTGGAGACCCGGGGGCTCAGTTCCAGTCCGCGTACGACGTGAAACCGCCCGTGTCGGCCAGCTGCTCGCCGACGCCGGCGAGGTCCTCGGGGAGCAGGCTCCAGACGATGACGTCCGTGCGTACCTCGGTCCAGGCCCCGTCCCCGGTCCTGGCGCGGGCTATCCAGGCGTTGCGCAGGACGCCCTCGCTGATGCAGCCGATCTTCTGGGCCACCTGCTGGGAGGCGGTGTTGTCGGCTGCGGTGCGCAGTTCGAGCCGCTCGAACTCCTGGTCGTGGAAGAGCCACTGGGCGGTGGCGAGGGCCGCTTCGGAGGCATAGCCCTCGCCGCGGGCCCAGGGGGCGATGACGTAGGCGAGCTCGCTGGAGCGGACGCGCCAGTCCGTGTTCCTCAGGTGCACGATGCCGACGAGCCGCTGGGTGAGGAACTCGGTGACGGCGAGGACGATGCCGCGGCCCCCGGTGCGTTCCTCGGGGGCGAGCCGGGTGATCCACCGGGTGGCCTCGGCCTCGGTGTAGGGGTGGGGCGTGGTGGTCCAGGCGACGACCTGCTCGTCGTTCATCATGTCGGCCAGGGCGGGCACGTCGTCCTCGTCGAGGGGACGCAGCACCAACCGCTCCGTGCTGATGGAGATGTTGGGGAAGGTGCTCGTCATGCGCCGCTCCGTAACCTTCGGAAGTTCCTCGAAAGACCGTCAGGACCGTCAGGCCTGCTGAACTGCCCAGCATGCAGCATGAAACCACTGAACCGCACGACGGGGCCCACTCCGGGTGAGGGAGTGGACCCCGTGCGTCGCGAAACGCCGTGTGCGTGCCGTCAGCCGCCGGTCGCCGGCAGGACGGACCCGTGGTACTTGTCCTGGATGAACGTGCGCACCTCGGGTGAGACGAGCAGTTCGGCGAGCTTCTTCACCCGTGGGTCGTCCTCGGTGCCGCGCTTGACGGCGAGGAGGTTGGCGTAGGGGTTGTTCTTCGCCGACTCCAGGAGGATCGCGTCCTTGGTGGGGCTGAGGCCCGCGTCCTGGGCGTAGTTGTTGTTTATGACCGCGGCGGCCACGTCGTCGAGCGAGCGGGGCAGCTGGGCGGCCTCCAGTTCCTTGAACTTCAGGTGCCTGGGGTTGGCCGTGACGTCCGCGGGGGACGCGGTCGGGCCGGCGTCCGCCTTCAGCTCGATGACACCGCCTGCGGCCAGCAGCTTGAGGGCGCGGCCCTCGTTGGTGGTGTCGCCCGGCACCGCGACGGTGGCTCCGTCGGGCAGCCCGGTGACCTTGCGGACCTTCTTGGAGTAGACGCCCATGGGCGGCAGGTAGGGCTTCACGACCGAGACCAGGTCGGTGCCCTTGGACTTGTTGAAGTCGTCCAGGTAGGGCTGGTTCTGGTAGAGGTTCGCGTCCAGCTCGCCCTCCTGGAGGGCGGTGTTCGGCAGGACGTAGTCCGTGAACTCCTTGATCTCCAGCTTCAGGCCGGCCTTGGCGGCGAGGTGGTCCCTGACATAGGTGAGCACCTCGCCGGCCGGGACGGCGGTGGCGCCGACGACGAGCGCGTCGTCCTTGCCACCGCCCTTGCCGGAGTCCGTGCCGGTGCCGCAGGCGGTCAGCCCGAGGGCCAGGGCCGCCACGGCGACGACGGACTTGCGCATGGGTTCAGTCCCCTTCGCGGCTCAGAAGGACGGGATGACCGAGCCCTGGTACTTGTCCTCGATGAACTTCTTGACCTCGGGCGAGGTGAGGAGCTTGGCGAGCTTCTTCACCCGCGGGTCCTTCTCCTCGCCCTTCTTCACGGCGAGGAAGTTGCCGTAGGGGTTGTTCTTCGGGGACTCCAGGACGAGGGCGTCCTTGGCCGGCTTCAGGCCCGAGGAGATGGCGTAGTTGCCGTTGACCACGGCCGCGTCCACGTCGTCGAGGGAGCGCGGGGTCTGGGCCGCCTCGACCTCCTTGAACTTGAGGTTCTTGGGGTTCTTGGCGATGTCCTGCGGGGTGGCCTCGTTGCCGACGCCGTCCTTGAGGGTGATCAGCCCGTTGGAGGCCAGCAGCTTCAGGGCGCGCGCCTCGTTGACGGCGTCGTTCGGGACGGCGACGGTCGCACCGCTCTTGAGGGCGTCGGCCTTCTTGACCTTGTGGGAGTACAGGCCGAGCGGCTCCAGGTGCACCGTGACGACGGGCACGATGTGGGTGCCGCGCTTCTTGTTGAAGTCGTCGAGGTACGGCTGGTTCTGGAAGTAGTTGGCGTTCACCGAGCCGTCCTCGGTCGCCGTGTTCGGCGTGATGTAGTCGGTGAACTCCTTGACCTCCAGGTCGAGGCCCGCCTTCTTCGCCAGCTTGTCCTTGACGAAGGTGAGGATCTCGGCGTGCGGGGTCGGGCTCGCGGCGACGACCAGCGGGCCGCTGCTGTCGGAGGAGTCGGAGTCCTTGCCGGAGCCGCAGGCGGTCAGCCCGAGGGTGAGGGCTCCGGTGGCGAGGACGGCGGTGGTGAGCTTGGCGGTGTTACGCACGAAAAGTGCCTTTCCTTAAGGGTGGTGCGACCCCGTATGCGGGTGAACGGGGGGCTCGGGGGGCGGATCAGCTCTTCTTGACGGCCTCGGTGGCGACCGTGCCGGGGAAGATCCCGCGCAGCGGGCGGAAGAGGAGCAGTCCGCCGGACCTGCCGCTGCGGCGGTGCAGCGAGCGGGCGGCGAAGTCGCCGACGACCTGGAGCAGGGAGATGACGACGGCCAGGATGGCCACGGTGATCCACATCATGCCGGTCTCGAAGCGCTGGTAGCCGTAGCGGACGGCCACGTCGCCGAGGCCGCCGGCGCCGACGGTGCCCGCCATGGCCGAGTAGCCGATGAGAGCGATGATCGTGGTGGTGGTGCCGGAGATCAGGGACGGGAGCGCTTCGGGGACGAGCACGCTCCGGACGACCTTCCAGGTGCTGCCGCCCATGGACTGCACCGCCTCGACGAGTCCGCCGTCGACCTCGCGGACGGACATCTCCACCAGGCGGGCGAAGAACGGGATGGCCCCGATGGCGAGCGGCACGATGGCGGCCTCACGGCCGATGGTGGTGCCGGTGATCCAGCGGGTGAAGGTCATCAGCGCGACCATGAGAATGATGAACGGCATCGAGCGGGCGACGTTCACGATCTGCCCGATGACCTTGTTCACCACGACGTTCTGCAGCAGCCCGCCCCGGTCCGTCAGGACGAGCAGGAGGCCGAGCGGGAGTCCGCCCACGACGGCGATGACCGTGGACCAGCCCACCATGTAGAGGGTGTCCCAACACGCCTGCTCCAGCAGGGGCTGCATCTCGGACCAGGTCACTTCGCACCATCCTTCACGAGCACGGGCTCCTGGCCCTCATGGCCCTCATGGCCGACGACGTCGATCTGCAGGCCCTGTTCGCGCAGGAAGCCGACCGGCACCACGTTGTCCTCGTAGCGGCCGGGCAGTTCGATGCGCATCCGGCCGACCTGGAGGCCGCCGACGGTGTCGATGGCCGCGCCGAGGATCGAGATGTCGATGTTGTAGGTGCGCGCGAGCTGCGAGATGACCGGCTGGGTCGCGCTCTCGCCGTGGAAGGTGACGTCGAGGACGGTCCGGTCGTCGCCGGTGCGCTCGCCGCTCACCGGGAACAGCGCGGCGGCCAGCTCGGAGCCCGGGGTGGCCAGCAGCTCGCTGACCGTGCCGGACTCCACGATCCGGCCCTTCTCCATGAGGGCGGCGGAGTCGCAGATCGACTTCACGACGTCCATCTCATGGGTGATGAGCAGGACGGTCAGG
Source organism: Streptomyces sp. NPDC015171 (assembly GCF_043079545.1). NCBI lineage: Bacteria > Bacillati > Actinomycetota > Actinomycetes > Kitasatosporales > Streptomycetaceae > Streptomyces > Streptomyces sp. NPDC015171. The sequence continues at coordinate 258,195 of NZ_JBIBUO010000006.1, read as the reverse complement.
CCCAGCTGCCGGTTCAGGTCGCGCAGCAGCTGGAGGATGGAGCGGGTGGTCTCCGGGTCCAGGGCGCTGGTGGCCTCGTCGGAGAGCAGCACCTTGGGGTCGCCGGCGAGGGCGCGGGCGATGCCGACGCGCTGCTTCTGGCCGCCGGAGAGCTGGGCGGGGTAGGCCTTGGCCTTGTCGGCGAGGCCGACCAGGTCCAGCAGTTCGAGGGCCTTGAGGGAGCGTGCCCTGCCCGCCTGGCCGAGGATCTCCAGCGGCAGCTCGATGTTGTCCTGCACGGTCCGCGAGGACAGCAGGTTGAAGTGCTGGAAGACCATGCCCACCCGGCTGCGCGCCCGCCGCAGTTCCCTGCCCGCGCGCGGGCCGCGGCCGGCCAGGGCGGTGAGGTCCTGCCCGGCGACGGTCACGGTGCCGGAGGTGGGGCGCTCCAGCAGGTTGACGCAGCGGATGAGGGAGGACTTGCCGGCGCCGGACTGGCCGATGACGCCGTAGACCTCGCCTTCGCGGACATGGAGATCGACGCCGTCGAGGGCGGTGACCTCACGGCCGCGGGAGCGGTAGACCTTGGTCAGGCCCGAGGTGGTGATCACGTGGGTTTCCGTCACTGTCGAGTGCACGGGCGTGGGTGTGCCCGGGCACGAGCGTTTCGTGCGTTCGTTCAGGGACGCGGCACGGTTCTCGGGTGGCGGTGGAACCGGGAGAACGTCGTGTGCGCGCAGCGGCCTTGCGTCGCGTACGGCCGGACTCGGACGCCGGACGGGCCGCGACTCTCGCTTCGGGGCGCGAGGCTCTGCTGGTGCGGGGGCCCTCTAGAAGGCGCACATTCGACACGGACACATACAACGAGCACCGGGCGTGTGGGTCGCCTCGGTCGCAAGGGTGCGGCTGCTCGTCGTGGTCATGCGATCAGTAAACCAGACGGACGGTCCCGACCGGCCGCCGCTGTCCGCATGGTGGACAGCGGCGGACAGGGCCTGTCGCGCGGTCAGCCGCGGACGGCGATCTCCACTCCCCCGTCGGTGACCAGTGCCGACAAGGCCGACAGGTCCCTCACCACCAGGTCGGCCGTCAGCTCGGCCGCCGGGTGTGTTGTGGCCAACGCCACGGTGGTCATGCCGGCCGCGCGGGCCGACCGCAGTCCGGCCGGGGCGTCCTCGAAGACGACGCAGTGGGCGGGGTCCGCGCCGAGCTGCCGGGCGGCGAGCAGATAGGGCTCGGGGTCGGGCTTGCCGCGGGTCACGTCGTCGGCCGTGACCAGGGCCTTCGGGATGATCCCGGCGGCGCCGAGGCGGGCCTCGGCGAGCCGGCGGGTGGCGGAGGTGACCACGGCCCAGCGGTCGGCCGGCAGGGAGTCGAGGAACTCCCGGGTCCCGGGCAGCAGCCGCACCCCGCCGTTCGGCACGTCCTCGACCTCCAGCTGCTCGACCCGGGCCACCGCCTCCGGCACCACGGCGGCGGGCAGCAGGTCGGCGACTATCTCGGCGGCCGTCCGCCCGTGCAGCTCCACGCGCGCGAACTCCTCGGCGGTGATCCCGTACTCCCGGGCCCAGCGGGTCCAGCAGCGCTCGACCGAGTCGAGGGAGGAGACGAGGGTGCCGTCGTTGTCGAAGAGAAGGGCCTGTGCGTGGATCGTCATGCTCCCGACCCTACGGGGTACGGCGGGGGCGGCGGCCCCGGCCCATTTCCGCCGTAATAAGGTCACCGCATGCTCAATGCCCTGACCCTGGTGACCGGGGTCGCCGCGCTCCTGCTCGCCGCCTGGTGCGGCTGGGCCGCCTACCGCGACCAGCCGACGAAGGACTGGCACTTCATCGGCATGGCCGTGGTGTCGCTGCTGGCCGTCGTCCAGCTGGTGGTCGGGATCGTGCAGCTGGCCCGGGGCGAGAAGCCGGAGCAGGGTACGACGATCTTCGTGGCGTATCTGCTGGGCGCGTTCGCGTGCGTGCCGGCGACGGGCCTCATGTCGCTGGCGGAGCGGACCCGCTGGGGCTCGGTGACGGTCGCGGCCGGCGGCGTGGTGCTGGCCGTCCTCGAAGTACGGCTCTATGACATCTGGGGAGGCTGAGATGACGGCGGTGGAGGAGAAGCCGGCCCGGCTGATCAGCGGGCCGGGCATGCTGCTCGTCTGGTTCTACGGCGTGATGGTGGTCGGCGCGGTGTCGCGGTCGGCGTACGAGATCGCCACGGAGTTCGACCGGGCGCCGCTCGCGTACGCGCTGTCGGCGGTGGCCGGAGCGGTGTACGCGTTCATCACGTACACGCTGGTCCGCGGCGGGGAGACGGCTCGCCGGGCGGCGCTGGTGTGCTGCGCCGCCGAGCTGGCGGGCGTGCTCGTCGTCGGTACCTGGACCCTGGTCGAGCCGTCCGCCTTCCCGGACTCGACCGTGTGGTCCCAGTACGGGATGGGTTACGTCTTCATCCCGGTGCTGCTGCCGCTGTCCGCCATGTACTGGCTGCGCAAGGCGGCTGCCGGGCGCGGTGCCTGAGGAGCGGTCACGGGTGCGGCGGAACCGCGGGGGTGGCCGGGCCGCGCGCCCCTCGCGGGGCGCCGCGCCTCACGCCGTCTGGGCGTACTCCCCGGCCGCCTTCTCCAGGACGATCATCTCCACCCCGTCGGCGCCCTTGGCCCTGCCGACCGTCTGGTAGCCCACGCGCCGGTACAGCCGGAGGTTGCCCTCGCTGCGGTGGCCGGCGACCAGCCGGAACCGCTTGGCGCCGCGCTGCTCGGCGAGGGTCGTCTCGGCGGTGTGCAGCAGGCGCGCGCCGATGCCGTGGCCCTGCAGGCGGGGGTGGACGCAGAGCTTGCCGATGGCCGCGGCGCCGTCCTCGGTCACCTTGCCGCGCACCGAGCCGACGACCTCCTCGCCGAGCCTGGCGACGAAGACGCAGTCGGTGCCGACCTCTTGGCGGACGGAGTCCAGGGTCTGCACGAGCGGGTCGATGCGGTAGTTGCCGTACAGCGCCGCCTCGCTCTGAAAGCACAGGTACTGGAGCCTGAAGATCTGCTCCGCGTCCTGCTCGGTCGCCACCGAGATGGTCACGCTCATGCCCATGTGCGCATGCCTCCCGCTCACCTGATCACCTGTCGTCCCACACTCCTATCCCCGTGCTTCGCGGGCCGCAACCTCCGGCGCGAGCAAACGACGTAGACATCCCAGACATCTGGAGCGTTCCGGTCCAAGGCTGCCCTGTGAGATACCCAACTCCCCCGCGATCTCCCGGTATGTCAGGTCCTCCGGGGAGAGCAGCGCCTCCATCAGGCGGGGACAGCGGCCCGGCAGCCGGCGCACCGCGTCGCGCAGGGCGCGGTGCCGGGCGGCGGTCAGCGCGTGCTGCTCGGGCCCGGGGCGGCCGGCATCGGCCGGTTCGGCGCCGTAGGGCCGTTCATGGCGGAAGGTGCGGCGGTCGCGGCGGGCCTCGGCGCGAACGGCCTTGCGGAGCCAGCCGGGCGGGTCCGGCGGCGGCCCGTCGGTCTCCAGCCGCTCCAGCAGCCGGAGCCAGACGGCCTGCTCCAGGTCGCCCGGCTCGCCACCGGAGGCGGCGGCCTCGGCGGCGGCCTCGGCGGTGAGCAGGGGGCGCAGGGCGGCAACCAGATCGGGCGTCATGGGCGGAACGACGCGCCGCCCCGGCGGCGGGTTGCCGGGGCGGCGCACAGTCACCCCGAACGGGGTGCCGGAGGGGTGCGGAGTTGACGCCGTCAGCCCTTGAGGAAGTCGGCGCGGGCGAGCAGCCCGGTGTCGGCGTTGTCGGTGAAGACACCGTCGATACCGGTCGCGAAGTACGTCTTGAAGGCGCCGAAGGGGTCGCCGTAGGCGTCGGCCGCGCTGCCCTTGCGGTACTCGGCGGGCAGGAAGGGGTTCTCGTTGCGCATGGTGTACGGGTGCAGGATCAGGCCGACCCGGTGCGCGTCCGGGACCAGGGTGCTCGGCTTGCCCAGGGTGCCGTCCGCGTTCTTCGGAACGACCAGGTCGAGGGTCGGGCCGATGCCCTGGGCGTAGCCGGCGATCTCGCGCAGGCCCTTGGGCGTGATCAGGTCGGCGACCGTACGCGGGTCGTTCGCCTCGACGAAGTCGTAGGGGCGGCTGTCGGCCGAGGAGAGCAGCACCACGAGCGGGTTGTCGACCAGCCGGTTCAGCCGCTGGATGCTGCTGGGCTCGAAGGACTGGATGATGACCGGCGCGTTCCTGCTGTCCTTGCCGTACTTGCGCAGCAGCTTCGCCACCCGCTCCTCCAGACCGAGGCCCAGCTTGCGGAAGTAGGTGGGGTGCTTGGTCTCGGGGTAGATCCAGACCTGCCTGCCGCGCTTGCGGGTCTGCTCGTCCTGCCACTTCAGGACCTCTTCGAACGTGGGGATCTCCCAGCGCCCGTCGTAGAGGGTGTTGTGCGGACGGTTGGCGGGGATGCGCTCGACGGCGCGCAGCGTCTTCAGCTCGGCGAGCGTGAAGTCCTCGGTGAACCAGCCGGTGACGGGGACGCCGTCCAGGACCTTGGTGGTCCGGCGGCCGGCGAACTCGGGGTGGTCGGCGACGTTCGTGGTGCCGCCGATCTCCGGCTCGTGGCGGCAGACCAGGTGGCCGTCCTTGGTGGGGACGAGGTCGCCGGCCTCGACGATGTCGGCGCCGAGGTCGAGGGCCAGCTCGTAGGAGCCGAAGGTGTGCTCGGGGCGGTAGCCGCTGGCACCGCGGTGGCCGATGATCGTCGGCTTCGGCAGGCTCTTCAGCCCGCGTCCCGCGTGTGCGGCCGGCCGGGACTCGGCGGCACGGGCCGCGCCGGGCAGCCCGAGGACCGCTCCGCTCGCGCCGAGCACCGCGGCGCCGAGCAGCGCCCTCCGTCCCGTGGCCTGCGTCTGCCCGTTCGTCTGGTCGCTGTCCATGAGCGCCCCTCCTGCCGCCTTCGTTCGTGAGTGCGGGCCGATCGTAGGGGTGTGCGCATGACCGGCGGGAGGCCCCCGCTCGAACACCTGGGTGACGTCGCGTGTCACGTGGACGGCGCGAGGTGACGGACCGTCGGTCCGCTGTTTCGCGCGATGTCCGTCACATCGCCGCAAGACCGTTACGCGCCGTCCTCCCCGCGCCACCGCAGGTAAACCCGTGTCAACACTTAGTAAGACCTCGGTGAACCGGCCGTCCTCGATGTGCGCCCGACCCGGAGCCGCGAGTAATGTCCTCACCTGCACAGACTCATATGGCCACCCTTGACGTCGGAGGACCCGTTGTCCCGCTTCGCGCTCATCAAGGCAGTGCTCGGACCGATCATGCGTCTGATGTTCCGCCCACAGGTGGAGGGCGCGGAGCACATCCCGGGGGACGGCCCGGTGATTCTGGCCGGTAATCACCTCACCTTCATCGACTCGATCGTGCTGCCGGTCGTCACCAAGCGTCAGGTGCTCTTCATCGGCAAGGACGAGTACGTCACCGGCAAGGGCTTCAAGGGCCGGCTGATGGCGTGGTTCTTCACCGGCGTCGGCATGATCCCGGTGGACCGGGACGGCGCGAACGGCGGCGTGGCCGCGCTGATGACCGGGCGGCGGGTCCTGGAGGAGGGCAAGGTCTTCGGGATCTACCCCGAGGGCACCCGCTCGCCCGACGGCCGGCTGTACCGGGGACGCACCGGTATCGCGCGGCTGACGCTGATGACCGGCGCCCCGGTGGTGCCGTTCGCCATGATCGGCACGGACAAGCTGCAGCCGGGCGGCCGGGGCATCCCGCGGCCGGGCCGGGTCACCGTCCGGTTCGGCGCCGCCATGGAGTTCTCGCGGTACGAGGGCATGGACCGGGACCGGTACGTGCTGCGGGCCGTGACCGACTCCGTCATGACCGAGGTCATGCGTCTTTCGGGCCAGGAGTACGTGGACATGTACGCCACCAAGGCCAAGGCCGCGTAGAGCCGTCCGACGGACCGGCACTTGGCCGCTGTCCATCCGCCTGCCGGTGGAATCTGACGCCGACACATCGTGCATTCGGCCGTATGAGAGCGGCCATATGACCTCACAACATGTCTGATTCAGACATGTACAAACCTTCTCGGCGAACTCTGCTGCGCACCTCGATCGCCGCCGCCGGCGCGGGATTCCTCGCAGCCTGCACCAGCTCCGACTCCGAGCCCAGCTCCGGGCCCCAACGTGCGGGCGACGGGGCCAGGTTCGTCCCGGCCGGGCCCAAGGGGTACGTCAACCCCTCGGACCCGGAGGTGCTTGCCGCCGAGCGGAAACGGGGGGCCGGCCGCGTACGCGGCTTCACGTTCACCGCCGCCGAAGCCAAGCTGGACCTGGGCGGCCGGTCGGTCCGCACCTGGGCGTACAACGAGACGGTGCCCGGCCCGCTGGTCCGGGTCACCGCCGGAGACGTGCTCGATCTGACGCTCACCAACCGGCTCCCCACCTCGACCTCGCTGCACTCCCACGGGGTACGCCTGCGCTGCGACATGGACGGCGTGCCGGATCTGACCCAGCGCGCCATCGACGCCGGGGACGACTTCCGCTACCGCTTCACCGTCGCGCACCCGGGCACCTACCTGCTCCACTCGCACGTCGGTATGCAGCCCGACCGGGCCCTGTACGCGCCGCTCATCGTCGAGGACCCCAAGGAGCCCCTCTCCTACGACAAGGAGTGGGTCGTGCTCCTGGACGACTGGCTCGACGGCGTGGACGGCTCCACCCCGGAGAACGTCCTGAGCCAGCTCAAGCCCGGCGGCGGCATGGACATGGGCAAGATGGCCATGGGGCCCGGACAGCACAGCGCGACCCCCGGCGGGTCGGCGCACTCGCACGCGTCGCCGTCGAAGAAGTCCACCGGGCCCAACCGGGTGCTGCACAACTCCCACAGCCGCATGCTGCACGGCGAGGGCGGCAGCGTCGCCTACCCGTACTACCTGATCAACGGACGGCTGCCGGACAATCCCTCGGTGTTCCGCTGCCGTCCCGGCGACCGCGTGCGGCTGCGCATCATCAACGCCGGTTCCGAGACCGCCTTCCGGGTCGCGCTGGGCGACCACGAGATGACCGTCACGCACACCGACGGCTATCCCGTGAAGCACAAGAAGACGGACGCCCTGCTCGTCGGCATGGCGGAGCGGTACGACGTCCTGGTCACCGTCCGGGACGGCATCTTCCCGCTGGTCGCCGTCCCGGAGGGCAAGAAGGGCAGGGCCCTCGCCGTCCTGCGTACCGACAAGGGGGGCGGCAAGAGCCTTCCCAAGGGGGACGTCCGCCCCGACGAGCTCGACGGGAAGACCGTCCCCGCCCGCCGGCTGCGGCCCGCCGACTCGGTGGCCCTCGACCACCGCGACCCCGACCGCGAGCTGCGCATCAGGATCACCGGCACCATGGGGAGATTCGACTGGGGGTTCGACCACAAGCCCTACGACGAGCGGCAGCGCCACGCGGTCCGGGCCGGTGAACGGGTGCGGCTCACCCTCGTCAACGCCACGGACATGTGGCATCCGATGCACCTGCACGGGCACACCTTCGCGGTGACAGGACTGGACTCCGTGGGCGCGCGCAAGGACACCGCGCTCGTGCTGCCGCACCGCAAGCTGGTGCTCGACTTCGACGCCGACAATCCGGGGCTGTGGATGCTGCACTGCCACAACCAGTACCACTCGGAGAGCGGCATGATGACGGTGCTCGGCTACAAGAAGTGACCCGGGGGCGGTCCGGCGTTCCGGGGCGCGGGTACGTGGCGGCGCTGCCACGCCTGCCCGCGCCCCGGGCGGGCGCCGCCTAGCCGGCGCTGTCCAGCTTCTGGTCCCGCAGCAGGAACCAGGCCACCGCGGCTGCCGCCAGCAGGACCGCCGCTCCCGCGCCGGAGGCCAGGTGCAGGCCGTGGACGAAGGAGTCGCGGGCCGCGTCGAGCAGTGCCTGTGCCTGGTGCGGGGCCATGTGCCCCGAGGCCTCCACGGCCGCGCCCAGCGACTCGTGGGCGTCGGCCGGGGTGCCGGCCGGGCCCGTGAAGCCGCGGTAGACACCGGTCACGATCGAGCCGAGCAGGGCGATACCCAGGGCCGCGCCCAGTTCGTAGGCCGTCTCGGAGACCGCCGAAGCGGCGCCGGCCTGGTCCTTCGGGACGCTGGAGAGGATCACGTCGGCGGTCACCGTGAAGGAGAAGCCCGCGCCGACACCCACGACCAGCAGGGCGGCGCCCAGGACCGGATAGCCGGTGGACTGGCCGACCGTCGTCAGGGCGGCCAGGGCGACGCCGACGGCGGCCAGACCGCCCGCGACCACCGTGCGGACCGAGAAGCGCCGGGCGGCGCGGCCCGCGACCAGGCCGGCCGCCACCGCGCCGACTGCGGCCGGCAGCTCCGCGAGACCGGCCTCGAACGGGCGCCGGTCCTGGACGAGTTGCAGGAACTGGGAGAGGAAGAACACCAGCCCGGACATGCCGAGGACGGTCAGCAGATCGGCGAGGACCGCCCCGCTGAAGCCGCGGCACCTGAACAGCCGCATGTCCAGCAGCGGGACCGGCATGGTGAGCTGACGGCGGACGAAGCCGTACAGGGCCGCGGCGCCCAGCAGGCCGGTGCCGAGCGTCGTCCAGGTGAGACCGTGGCTGGCCGCCTCCTTGACCGCGTAGACGAGCGCGATCATGCCGACCAGCGACAGCAGGACGCTGGCCAGGTCCCAGGGGCCCGGGGCGGGGTTGCGGGACTCGGGCAGGGTGCGGATGCCGACCAGGACCAGCACGGCCATCACCGGCAGGTTGATCAGGAAGACCGAGCCCCACCAGAAGTGATCCAGGAGGAATCCGCCGGCGATCGGGCCGACGGCCGTGCCGGCGGAGGCGGTGGCACCCCAGATGCCGACGGCGAGGCTGCGCTCGCGCGGGTCGTGGAAGATGTTGCGGATCAGGGCCAGGGTGGCGGGCATCAGGGTGGCGCCCGCGACACCGAGCAGCGCCCGGGCCAGGATCATCAGTTCCGGGGTGGTCGCGTAGGCGTTGAGCACGGAGACCGCGCCGAACGCCGTGGCGCCGACGAGCAGGATCCGCTTGCGGCCGATGCGGTCGCCGAGGCTGCCCATGGAGACGAGCAGACCGGCGATGACGAAGGAGTAGACGTCGCCGATCCACAGCAGCTGGGTGCCGGAGGGGTTGAGGTCTTCGCTGATGTAGGGGGTCGCCAGGCCGAGGACGGTGGCGTCGACGGCCACCAGCAGCACGGCCAGGACGAGGACGGACAGCGCAAGCCAGCGGCCCGGGCGCTTCACCGCCTCGGTCGCCTGTGCCGGCTGCAGGGTGCTGCTCATGATTCCTCTCTTCGTCACGCGCGGGTGCGTGGTGTCTGCGGCACGGGGTGCGTCACGCGGTGCCGCGTCGTGCGCGGCACGGCATGCGTCACGCGGTGCCGCGTCGTACGCCGCCGAGCAGCAGCTCGACGACCATGTAGGTGAAGTCCCGGGCGGCCACCCGGCCCTCCGTCACCGCCCAGGCCCCGGAGGCCAGCAGGCCGAACAGCGCCTCGGTGAGCCAGGCCGGGGTGAGGTCGATGCGGAACTCGCCGTTCTCCTGGCCGCGCCGGAACAGGTCCGTGAGGCGGGTGTCGATGCGGGCCCAGCCCTCGTTCTGCTGCTCGCCCTCGAAGAGCTGGTTCTCGGTGTAGAGGAAGGCGAGCAGGCCGCCCGCGGGTTCGAGCGCGCGGACCACGCGGTGGACCGCCTCGGCCGCCGGGCCCTCGTCCAGCCGGGCCGCGTCAAGCGCCGCCTCGCACTCGGCGATGCCGAGCGCCTCCAGGGCCCGGACGAGCGCGTCGCGGCCGGCGAAGTGGCGGTGCAGCGTGGCCCGGCTGATCCCGGCCGCCTTGGCCACCTCGTCCATGGTCGCGGTGGATTTGCGGGTCAGCAGGGCGGCTGCGCTGCGCAGCACGTGGTCACGATCCAGGGCCATGAGACAAGAATAGCCCATGTGAGACATCATTGTCTCAAGTTAGGCATGCGTGACTCATCGGTGCTGGTCAGAGCGGTGATCGTCAGTGCCAGGGCAGCTGGCCGCGCCGCTCCCAGTAGACCCGCGGGTCCTCCGCGAGCGTGGCGAGGAGGGTCATCTGGTCCACGTCGAGATCGACGGCGGGGGCGTGCAGATTGGAGACGAGCTGCGGGAGGGTCGCGGCACCGGAGAGGACGACGCCCGCCCAGGGCCGGCGCAGGATCCAGGCGAGGGCCACGGCGTCGCAGCCGAGCCCCGTCGCCTCGGCCACGGCCCGCAGCGCGTCCGGGGCGTGCGGTGCGGCCAGCCGGCCGTTGGCCATGCCCTCCTTGACGATCACGGTGAGCCCGGCGTCGTGCGCCTCGGCGAGGGCCGGTCCCGCCGAGGTCTCCAGCACGTTGAACGTCGACTGGACCGTACGGAAGAGCGGCTCGCCGTCGACCGTGACGGCGAGGGCGGCGCGGATCGCGTCGGCCTGGGCGGGGCCGCTGGTGGAGAAGCCGACGCTCAGTCCGCCGGCGGCGGCCTCCGCCAGCCTGGCGTGCAGGTCCTTGTCGGTGAGGGCCGGGCTGTCCGGAGTCACCGAGTGGATCTGGTAGAGGTCGAGCCGGTCGCCGAGCAGCGCGTCGGTCTCGGCGCGCTGCCGTTCGTAGGTGGCGAGGGTGTGGTCCTTGACCTCGTGCCGCTCCGCGTCGGTCGACCAGCCGGCGGTGTAGGTGTAGCCCCACTTGCTGCCGACGACCACGTCGTCGATGTCCGGCCGGCCGTTCAGCCAGTCGGCGAGGAACTCCTCGGAGCGGCCGTAGGAGCGGGCCACGTCGAAGTACCGCACGCCCTGCGCGTAGGCGGCGTCCAGGAGTTCCCGGGTGCGGGCGCGCAGGGCGTCGACGCTGCGGTCCTCGCCGAGGTCCTGGTCGCGGCCGAGGTTGATGTAGCCGGGGCGGCCGACGGCGGCGAGGCCGAGGCCGATGTGGCAGGTCGGCGTGGTGGCGTTCGCGAGGCGGGCGAAGGGCATCGCGGGCTCCGTTCGGTCGGCTCCGTGAGGGCTTCGACCAACCTAACCCGCGAGGAGGCCGCGCCCGGGGAGCCGGGCCCCTGAAGGGGCGCCCCCCGTCGGGGGCGCCGGATCAGCCCCGCTGCCGCTTGGCTTCGGCCCAGGCGTGCTGCCCCGCCAGGTCCGCCTTGACCTCCGCCAGCTGGACGGCCACCGCGCTCGGCGCCGTGCCCCCGCGGCCGTTGCGCGAGGCGAGCGCGCCCGGGACGTTCAGGACCGACCGCACCTCCGGGGTGAGATGGGTGCTGATCTTCGCGAACTGCTCGTCCGTCAGGTCGCCCAGCTCCTTGCCCTCGGCCTCCGCCGCCTTCACGCACTCGCCCGCCACCTCGTGGGCGACCCGGAACGGCACGCCCTGCTTGACCAGCCACTCGGCGATGTCGGTGGCGAGCGAGAAGCCGGCCGGGGCCAGTTCCTCCATGCGCTCGCGGTGGACGGTGAGGGTCGCCATCATGCCGGTGAAGGCGGGGAGCAGGACCTCCAGCTGGTCGCAGGAGTCGAAGACCGGCTCCTTGTCCTCCTGCAGGTCGCGGTTGTAGGCGAGCGGGAGGGCCTTGAGCGTGGCCATGAGGCCGGTCAGGTTGCCGATCAGCCGGCCCGACTTGCCGCGCGCCAGCTCGGCGATGTCCGGGTTCTTCTTCTGCGGCATGATCGAGGAGCCGGTGGAGAAGGCGTCGTGCAGGGTGACGAAGGAGAACTCCTTCGTGTTCCAGATGATGACCTCCTCGGCGATCCGGGAGAGGTTCACGCCGATCATCGCGGTGATGAACGCGAACTCGGCGACGAAGTCCCGGGAGGCCGTGCCGTCGATGGAGTTCGCGGCGCTGCCGTGCTCGAAGCCGAGGTCCCGCGCGACCGCCTCCGGGTCGAGGCCCAGGGAGGAGCCGGCGAGGGCACCGGAGCCGTACGGCGACACGGCCGTCCGCTCGTCCCACTGGCGCAGCCGCTCGGCGTCCCGGGACAGGGACTGGACGTGCGCGAGGACATGGTGGGCGAAGAGCACCGGCTGGGCGTGCTGGAGGTGGGTGCGGCCGGGCATCGCCACGTCCGGGTGCGCCTCGGCCAGGCCGACCAGGGCGTCCTGGAGGTCGGCGATCAGGCCGCCGATCGTACGGGCGTGGTCGCGCAGGTACATCCGGAAGAGGGTGGCGACCTGGTCGTTGCGGGAGCGGCCGGCGCGCAGCTTGCCGCCGAGGTCTGGGCCGAGGCGCTCCAGCAGACCGCGCTCCAGGGCGGTGTGCACGTCCTCGTCGGCGATGGTGCCCACGAAGGTGCCGGCGGCGACGTCCGCCTCCAGCCGGTCGAGCCCGGCGATCATCCGCTCCAGCTCGTCCTCGGTGAGGAGCCCCGCCGTGTGCAGCACGCGCGCGTGGGCACGCGAACCGGCGATGTCGTAGGGCGCGAGCCGCCAGTCGAAGTGGACGGACGCGGACAGCTTCGCCAGCGCCTCGGCGGGACCGTCGGCGAAACGGCCGCCCCAGAGCCGTACGTCACCGCTGTTGCTGCTCACTTGCGTTGCTCCTCGAAGCTCGTGATGTGCCACCGCCTCCCCACCCTTCCAGGCGGGGAGGCGGCTGTCAGGCCGATGCGGGTGAGGTGACCCGGCCGGGTCAGACGAGGTCCCGCTGGGCGGCGATCTTCGACGACAGGCTGTAGATGTCGATGAAGCCCTTGGCCGCGGACTGGTCGAAGGTGTCGCCGGTGTCGTAGGTGGCGAGGTTGAAGTCGTACAGCGACTCCTCGGAGCGCCGGCCGGTGACCACCGCGCGGCCGCCGTGCAGGGTCAGCCGGACGTCGCCGGAGACGTGCTGGCTGGCCTCGTCGATGAAGCCGTCCAGGGCGCGCTTGAGCGGGGAGAACCACTGGCCGTCGTAGACCAGCTCGCCCCAGCGCTGCTCGACCTGGCGCTTGTAGCGGGCCAGCTCGCGCTCGACGGTGACGTTCTCCAGCTCCTGGTGGGCGGTGATCAGGGCGATCGCGCCCGGCGCCTCGTACACCTCGCGGGACTTGATGCCGACCAGGCGGTCCTCGACCATGTCGATCCGGCCGACGCCCTGGGCACCGGCGCGCTCGTTGAGCTGCTGGATGGCCTGCAGGACGCTGACGGGCTTGCCGTCGAGGGCGACCGGGACACCCGCCTTGAACGTGATGATCACCTCGTCGGCCTCGCGCGGGACGGCCGGGTTGGAGGTGTACTCGTAGATGTCCTCGATCGGGGCGTTCCAGATGTCCTCAAGGAAGCCCGTCTCGACGGCGCGTCCGAAGACGTTCTGGTCGATGGAGTACGGGGACTTCTTGGTGGTGGCGATCGGGAGCTGCTTGGCCTCGCAGAAGGCGATCGCCTTGTCCCGGGTCATCGCGTAGTCGCGGACCGGGGCGATGCACCGCAGGTCGGGGGCGAGGGCGACGATGCCGGCCTCGAAACGGACCTGGTCGTTGCCCTTGCCGGTGCAGCCGTGGGCGACCGTGCCGGCGCCGTGCTTCTTGGCGGCGGCGACCAGGTGCTTGACGATCGTCGGCCGGGAGAGGGCCGAGACCAGCGGGTAGCGGTCCATGTAGAGGGCGTTGGCCTTGATCGCCGGGAGGCAGTACTCGTCGGCGAACTCGTCCTTGGCGTCGGCGACCTCGGCCTCCACGGCGCCGCACGCGAGGGCGCGCTTGCGGATGACGTCCAGGTCCTCGCCGCCCTGGCCGACGTCGACCGCAACGGCGATGACCTCGGCGCCCGTCTCCTCGGCGATCCAGCCGATGGCGACGGAGGTGTCCAGACCGCCTGAGTAGGCGAGTACGACGCGCTCGGTCACGGGTTTCTCCTCACAGTGCATTCGCTGACATGCATGAGTATGCAGGGTTCTGCATGATTCGTCAATCACCGTTCGGGTGACATCGGATCCGGGGCAGTCGCCGGCAAGCGGCTCGCACGGACCGCGGGGCGGGAGGCCGGCAGAAGGCTGAACGAGCGAAAGCGCTCTCCGACACTCCCCCGCGCACGCGGGCACCGCGCCGCCCGCGCTCGTCCGGTCCGGGACGCGTCCGGTCCGGGACTCATCCGGTCCGGGACTGGTCCGGGACACGTCCGGTCCGGGACTCGTCCGGAAATTCCTTAGACGGGCGAAGGACTCGGGGCGATACTCGGCAGGCATGGGAAAGACCTACGAGCGCATCGACGGCAGGCTCCGCGCCTTCATCGAGGAACAGCCCCTCTTCTTCACCGCGTCCGCTCCGCTCTCCGGCGACGGCACGGTCAACCTCTCCCCCAAGGGCCTCAAGGGCTCGTTCGTCGTGCTGGACGAACACACCCTGGCCTACCTGGACTTCGCCGGGTCCAACGCCGAGACCATCGCCCACCTCCGGGAGAACGGGCGGATCACGCTGATGTGGTGCGCCTTCCAGGGCCCCCCGAACATCGTGCGGGTGCACGGCCGCGGCGAACCGGTCTTCCGCGACGACCCGCGCTTTCCCGACCTGCTCGCCCGCTTCCCGGACATCGACCCGGGCGCGCACGGACTGCGCGCGGTCATCGTCGTCCACGCCGAACTGGTCCGGGACAGCTGCGGGTACGCCGTGCCCCACATGGCGTACGAGGAGGACCGCGACCTGCACGCGAAGCGCTTCTCGCGGGAGGACGACGCCTCGCTGAGCGCGTACTTCACCAGGAAGGAGCACATCGCGACCAGCCTGGACGGACTACCCGGGCTGCCGTTGCCGCTCCCCCCGTCTAGCGTCTGAGCCATGCGCCCCGGTGTGGTCCTCGCCCTCGTCTCCGCCTCCGTCCTCGCCCTGCCCGGCGCCGCGCCCGCCCCCGGGCCGGCGCCGCGGCCCGCCGAGCTCGCGGACACGGGCGGCGGCGGCCAGCTGATCCTCGCCCAGGCCCCCGGCACCGAGGCCACGGAGGGCACGGTCAGCTGGTGGGACCTGCGGGACGGGCAGTGGGTCCAGGCCGGGTCGGCGCCGGCCAGGTTCGGGTCCGGCGGTCTCGTGGAGGGCGGCAGCCGCAAGCAGGGCACGAACACGACGCCGACCGGCCTGTACGAGCTCCCGTTCGCCTTCGGGATCAAGGCGGCGCCGGCCGGGACCCGGGTCCCGTACCGGGGGGTGCGGGACAGCTCCTGGTGGTGCCAGGACAACGACTCCACCGCGTACAACCGCTGGACCGACCCGCTGCCCGCCGACTGCCGCGCCGCCGAGTCCGAGCACCTCATCGACTACCAGGGGCAGTACGCGTACGCCCTCGTCATCGCCTTCAACTACGCGCAGCCGGTGCACGGCCGCGGCGCCGGCATCTTCCTGCACGTCAACGGCAAGGCGGCGACGGCCGGTTGCGTGTCGGTGCCGGAGGAGGCGATGCGGCAGATCCTCACCTGGGCGGACCCGGCGGCGAAGCCGCACATCGCGATCGGCACGGAGGACGGGGCGACGGCGATCACCCGCTACTGAGAGCCGCCCCGGCCGGCATGGGGCCCCGGTTCCGGGCCGGACGGTGTGGTGGTGCGGGCGGACGGGGGCCGGCGGGTTCTGCCGGCCGCGCGCACCGTCGCCTCCGTGAGTCCGGTCCCCGACTGCGGGGCCGGGGGAAAGTGATCCTCTGAACACTCGGCGCGTGCCGCGCGTATCTGTGGGCCAAGGGTCAAGTCCCCGGAGGAACCGTGACCACCACGCTCGCAGGCGGACGTGCCGCCCGCCGACAGACGCTGCGCCGCATCCGCCCGCGCCGCTCCCCGGCCGTCCCGCTGCTGCTCGCCGTCTGGGCGGGCGCGGCGGCCGTGCTCTGGCTCTGGTGGCACAACACGCCCTCCATCGCCGACGACACCGGCCGGATCCTCAACGCCGGCCGGATCACCGGCCTGCTGGCCGGCTATCTGATGGCGCTCGTCGTGCTCCAGATGGCGCGCGTGCCGGCGCTGGAGCGGCGGGTCGGCTCCGACCGGGTGGCCCGCTGGCACGCGATGAGCGGCCGGTACACGCTCTGCCTGGTCGTGGCGCACGTCTTCCTCACCATGTGGGGGTACGCGCTCCAGGCCGGCAGGTCGCTCGGCGACATCGTGCGGCAGACGGTCGACTCCGTCGAGCAGTTGCCGGACATGGGCAAGGCGGCCATCGGCACCGGCCTGTTCGTGGTCATCGGGCTGTCGTCGATCGGCGGGATCCGCCGCCGGCTGCCGTACGACGCCTGGTACCACGTCCACCTGCTGACCTACGCGGCGGTGTTCCTGACCTTCTGGCACCAGATCACCACCGGCAACGACTTCGCCGTGGAGCCCGCCGCCAAGACCTTCTGGTACGTCCTGTACGGCGCGGTCACCTCGCTGGTGCTCTGGTACCGCGTGCTGACCCCGGTCCGGCTGAACCTCCGGCACCGCATGCGGGTGGAGGCGGTCATCGAGGAGACGCCCGGGATCGTGTCGGTGCTGATCGGCGGGCGCAAGCTGCACCGGATGGGCGCGGAGGCGGGCCAGTTCTTCCGCTGGCGCTTCCGCGCCCCGGGGATGCGCTTCAGCTCGCACCCGTACTCCCTGTCGGCCGCACCGCGCCCCGACACGCTGCGGATCACGGTGAAGGCGATCGGCGACCACAGCGCCCGGCTGCGGGAGCTGACGCCCGGGACCAAGGTGTGGGCGGAGGGGCCGTACGGCGCGCTCACCGCCCAGCGCCGCAGCCGGGGCAAGGTGCTGCTGGTCGCGGGCGGGGTCGGCATCACGCCGATGCGCGCGCTGTTCGAGACGCTGCCCGGGGCCGCCGGTGACATCACGCTCCTGTACCGGGCCAACACCACCCAGGACTTGGCGCTGTGGGACGAGCTGGCGGCGATCGCCAAGGAGCGCGGCGCCCGGCTGATGTACGCGGTGAACAGCCCGGAGGGCGAGCGGCCCGACATCTCAGCGGAGAACCTCCAGCGGAAGATCCCGGACATCGACCGGCACGACGTCTTCATGTGCGGTCCCGCCGGGTTCGCGCAGTCGGTGTTCGAGGCCCTGCGCGGGGCGGGGGTCCCGGCCCGCCGTATCCACCACGAGTCGTTCGAGATGTGAGCGGAGCTGCGAAGCGATGAGGAAGAGTCACCCTGTTCGGCGGGTCGTGCTGGCGACCGCCGCGACCGTGTCCGGTGTCGTGCTGCTGCTGTCGCTGAAGCCGGCGTCCGACCCGGCCGCCGCGTCGGCGGCGGGCGCGGCACCGCAGCAGACGGCGGCCGGCCAGGAGTCGCCGCAGGGCGGTGCGCAGGCCGGCTCCGGCACGGTGACCGGTGACGCGGTGCGGACCGAGTACGGGGCCGTGCAGGTACGGCTGACCGTCAGCGACGGCAAGATCACCGGGGCGGCGGCGGTCCAGGCACCCAAGGGCGGCCTCAGCGACCAGAAGACCCAGCTCGCCGTCCCCAAGCTCAACCAGGAGGCCGTCGCCGCCGGCAGCGCCGACATCGACTCCGTCTCCGGGGCGACCTACACCAGCGAGGGGTACAAGAAGTCGCTCCAGTCCGCGCTGGACAGGATGAAGCGGGCGGCACCCCCGGGGGCGTCCGGGTCGGGGTCGGGTGCCGGGTCCGGGTCCGGGTCGGGGTCGGGTGCCGAGTCCGGGTCGGGCTCGGGTGACGGGTCAGGGGCGGGTTCCGGTTCGTCCGGTGCGGCGCAGGCCCGTACGGTCACCGGGAAGGCCGTGCAGACCCAGTACGGGCCGGTCCAGGTGCGGATCACGGTCAGCGACGGCAAGATCACCGAGGCGGCGGCGGTCCAGGCACCCAAGGGCGGCCTCAGCGACCAGAAGACCCAGCTCGCCGTCCCCAAGCTCAACCAGGAGGCCGTCGCCGCCGGCAGCGCCGACATCGACTCCGTCTCCGGGGCGACCTACACCAGCGAGGGGTACAAGAAGTCCCTGCAGTCCGCCCTGGACCAGGCCGGTGGCTGACACGGTGGCCGAGCCGGCACAGGCGCCCGCCGCGGTGCGCCACGCGGAGGAGGTCATGGGGACGGTCTTCTCCTTCGAGGTCCGCGGCGGGGAGCCGGCCGCGGTACGGGCCGCGCTCGCCGGGGCCGTCGCCGGACTGCACCGGGCGGACGCGCTCTTCAGCACGTACCGCGAGGACAGCGAGGTCTCCCGGCTGGCCCGGGGTGAACTGACCGTCGCCGGGTGCGCGCCCGAGATGGCCGAGGTGCTGGAGCTGGCGGCCGAGGCGGAGCGGGTCAGCGAGGGCTGGTTCAGCACCCGCTACCAGGGCTCGCTCGACCCCACCGGCATCGTCAAGGGCTGGGCCGCCGAGCGGGCGGCCCGGGTGCTCGGCGCCGTCGAGGGGGTGCTCGGGGTGAGCGTCAACGGCGGCGGTGACGTGCAGTTGCTGGGTGTGCCGGAGCCGCAGCGGGCCTGGCGGGTGGGCGTGGCCGATCCGCTCAGGCCCGGCGGGCTCGCGGCGGTGGTCTCGGCGGCGGGCACGGCAGAGCTCGCGGTGGCCACCTCCGGTACGGCGGAACGGGGAGCGCACATCGTGGATCCCCGCACCGGTCGCCCCGCGGTGACCGACCTGGTGGCCGTGACGGTCGTGGGACCCGAGCTGACCTGGGCGGACTGCTGGGCCACGGCGGCGTTCGCGATGGGCTCGCGCGCGGGACTCGCCTGGCTGGAGACCCTGCCGGAGGTGGAGGCGCTGCTGATCACGGCGGGCGACGAGGTCCGGTGCACCGGGGGCCTCGCGACACGGCTCGGCTGACCCGCTGCCGCGCGCGTCAGCACCCCGGAAGGGGCACGGCACGCAGAACCGGCCGGCCGACGAGGGCGGACCGGCAGCCGGCGGCCCTCCTCCGCCCCCGCCTGCCGCCCGGTGACCGACCCTCAGTGCCCGTTCTGGGCCAGCCTCAGCAGATGGTCCGCCAGCGCCTGCCCCCCGCTCGGCTCCCGGCTGATCAGCAGCAGCGTGTCGTCGCCCGCGATGGTGCCCAGGATGTCGTGCAGCTCCGCCTGGTCGATGGCGGAGGCCAGGAACTGCGCGGCCCCCGGCGGGGTGCGCAGGACCACGAGGTTGGCCGAGGCCTCCGCGGAGATCAGCAGCTCCTGGGACAGGCGCCGCATCCGCTCCTCCTTGGCCGACTCCCCCAGCGGAGCGCGCGGCGTGCGGAATCCGCCCTCGCTCGGCACCGCGTAGATGAGGTCGCCTTCGGTGTTGCGGATCTTCACCGCGTTCAGCTCGTCGAGATCCCGGCTGAGCGTCGCCTGCGTGACGTTCAGCCCGTCGTCGGCGAGCAGCTTCGCCAGCTGGCTCTGCGACCGCACCGGCTGCCGGTTCAGGATGTCCACGATCCTGCGGTGCCGTGCGGTGCGGGTCTGGGGCACGGCGGGTCCGGCCCCCGCCATCTGCTCGTGGTCCTGGGCCTCGCTCATCGTCGTCTCATTCTCCGGATCGTCCGTCCCCGTTCGGGTCCGCGCTGGGCTGCGCTGCGTCGAGGATGCCGGGCAGCGCCCGGAGCAGCGCGCCCACCTCGTCGTCGCGGAGATTCAACGGCGGCATGAGCCGTACGACGTCGGGGGCGGGCGCGTTCACCAGGAACCCGGCCTCCTGGGCCGCCTGCTGCACCTGCGGTGCGCGCGGCCCGGTGAGCACGATACCCAGGAGCAGGCCCGCACCCCGGACGTAATCGATCAACGGGTGGTTCAGCGCCTCGATTCCGGCCCGCAACCTCTCGCCCTGCCGCTTGACGTTGGCCAGCAGCCCGTCGTCGGCGATGGTGTCGAGCACGGCGAGCCCGGCGGCGCAGGCGACCGGGTTGCCGCCGAAGGTGGTCCCGTGGTGGCCCGGCCGCAGCAGTTCGGCGGCCCGGCCGAAGGCCACGGTCGCGCCGAGCGGCAGCCCGCCGCCCAACTGCTTGGCGAGGGTGACGACATCGGGCAGCACGCCCTCGTGCGCCTGGTACTCGAACCAGGTGCCGGTGCGCCCGATGCCGGTCTGCACCTCGTCGAGGACCAGCAGCGCACCGGTGGCGGCGGTGATCGCGCGGGCCGCCTTCAGGTAGCCGGCCGGGGGCACGACCACGCCGTTCTCGCCCTGCACGGGCTCGATGATCACCAGGGCCGTCTCCTGGGTGACCGCGGCGGCCAGCGCCTGCGCGTCACCGTAGGGGACGTGGGTGACCTCGCCGGGCAGCGGCCGGAAGGGGTCCTGCTTGGCGGGCTGGCCGGTGAGGGCGAGGGCGCCCATCGTCCGGCCGTGGAAGCCGCCGTCGGTGGCGACCATGTGGGTGCGCCCGGTGAGCCGCCCGATCTTGACGGCGGCCTCGTTGGCCTCGGCCCCGGAGTTGCAGAAGAAGACCCGGCCCTCGCGGCCGAAGAGCGACAGGAGCCGTTCGGCGAGGGCGACGGTGGGCTCGGCCAGGAAGAAGTTGGAGATGTGGCCGAGGGAGGCGATCTGGCCGCTGACGGCCTCGACGATCGCGGGGTGGGCGTGGCCGAGCGCGTTGGTGGCGATGCCGCCGACGAAGTCCAGGTACTCCCGGCCCTCGGCGTCCCACACCTTGGTGCCCTCGCCGCGGACGAGGGGCAGGCGCGGGGTGCCGTAGTTGTTCATGAGCGCGCCCTGCCAGCGCGCGGTCAGGTCCTGGTTGCTCATGACGCCCCCTGTCCGTCCGGCACGACCATGGTGCCGATGCCCTCGTCGGTGAAGATCTCCAGCAGGATCGAGTGCTGGACCCGGCCGTCGATGACGCGGGCGGTCGTCACGCCGTTGCGTACGGCGTGCAGACAGCCCTCCATCTTCGGCACCATGCCGGAACTCAGCTCCGGCAGCAGCTTCTCCAGCTGCGAGGCCGTGAGGCGGCTGATCACCTCGTCGGAGTGCGGCCAGTCCTCGTAGAGGCCCTCGACGTCGGTGAGGACCATGAGGGTTTCGGCGCCCAGTGCCGCAGCGAGTGCCGCAGCCGCCGTATCAGCATTGACGTTGTAGACATGTCCGTCGTCCTGTGAGCGGGCGATCGAGGAGACGACCGGGATGCGGCCGTCGGCCAGCAGGGCCTCGATCGCTCCCGTGTCGATGGCGGTGATCTCGCCGACCCGGCCGATGTCGACCGGCTTCCCGTCGATCTCGGGGATGTGCCTGGTGGCGGTGATGGTGTGCGCGTCCTCGCCGGTGAGGCCGACGGCGAGCGGGCCGTGCTGGTTGAGCAGACCGACCAGTTCGCGCTGGACCTGCCCGGCGAGCACCATCCGTACGACGTCCATGGCGTCCTCGCTGGTGACGCGCAGGCCGGCCTTGAACTCGCTGACGATGCCGTGCTTGTCGAGGGCGGCGCTGATCTGCGGTCCGCCGCCGTGCACGACGACCGGCCTGAGGCCGGCGTGCCGCAGGAAGACGACGTCCTGGGCGAAGGCGGCCTTCAGGTCCTCGTTCACCATGGCGTTGCCGCCGAACTTGATGACGACGACCTTGCCGTGGTGCCGGGTCAGCCAGGGCAGGGCCTCGATGAGGATCTGCGCCTTGGGCAGGGCCGTGTGCTTGCGCGTGCCGGGATTGCTCATGACGAGTAGGCGCTGTTCTCGTGGACGTAGTCGGCGGTGAGGTCGTTGGTCCAGATGGTCGCGGTCTCGGCGCCGGCGGCGAGGTCGGCGACGATGTGGACCTCGCGGTAGCGCATGTCGACCAGCTCGCGGTCCTCGCCGACGGAGCCGTTCTTGCACACCCAGACGCCGTTGATGGCGACGTTGAGCTGGTCGGGGTCGAAGGCGGCCCGGGTGGTGCCGATGGCGGACAGGACGCGGCCCCAGTTGGGGTCCTCGCCGTGCAGCGCGCACTTGAGGAGGTTGTTGCGGGCGATGGAGCGGCCCACCTCGACGGCGTCGTCCTCGCTCGCCGCGTTGATCACCTCGACCTTGATGTCCTTGCTCGCGCCCTCGGCGTCGCCGATGAGCTGGCGGCCGAGGTCGGCGCAGACCTGCCGTACGGCCTCGGCGAACGCGTCGTACTCCGGGGTGATGCCGGAGGAGCCGGAGGCGAGCAGCAGGACGGTGTCGTTGGTGGACATGCAGCCGTCGGAGTCGACGCGGTCGAAGGTGACCTTGGTGGCCGCGCGCAGGGCGCGGTCGAGCACCTCGCCGTCGAGCTGGGCGTCCGTGGTCAGCACGACCAGCATGGTGGCGAGGCCGGGGGCGAGCATGCCGGCGCCCTTGGCCATTCCGCCGACCGTCCAGCCGTCCTGGGTGACGACGGCCGTCTTGTGCGCGGTGTCGGTGGTCTTGATGGCGATGGCGGCCTTCTCGCCGCCGTGCTCGCTGAGTGCGGCGGCGGCGCTCTCGACCCCCGGGAGCAGCTTGTCCATGGGGAGCGGCACGCCGATGAGCCCGGTGGAGCAGACGGCGATCTCGATGGCGCCCCGGCCGAGCACCTCGGCGGCCTTCTCGGCGGTGGCGTGGGTGTCCTGGAAGCCCTGCGGGCCCGTGCAGGCGTTGGCGCCGCCGGAGTTGAGGACGACGGCCGAGACCTGGCCGCTCCTGAGGACCTGCTCGGACCAGAGGACCGGTGCGGCCTTCACGCGGTTGGCGGTGAAGACGCCCGCGGCGGCGCGGCGGGGCCCGTCGTTGACCACGAGGGCCAGGTCCGGGTTGCCGTTCTCCTTGATCCCGGCGGCGATGCCCGCGGCCGTGAATCCCTTTGCTGCCGTCACGCTCACGGCGCAACTCCGATCGTGGTCAGCCCGGTGGTCTCGGCGAGTCCCAGGGCGAGGTTCATGCTCTGGACGGCACCGCCCGCGGTGCCCTTGGTCAGATTGTCGATGGCGCTGATCGCGATGATGCGGCCCACGGCGGCGTCGTACGCGACCTGCACCTGAACGGCGTTCGAACCGTGGACGGACGCCGTGGCGGGCCACTGCCCCTCGGGGAGCAGCCGGACGAAGGGCTCGTCGGCGTAGGCCTTCTCGTACGCGGCGCGGACGGACTCCCCCGTCACCCCGGCGACGGCCTTGGCGTTGCAGGTGGCGAGGATGCCGCGGGGCATCGGCGCGAGGGTCGGGGTGAAGGAGACGGCGACCCGCTCGCCCGCCGCCCCGCTGAGGTTCTGGATCATCTCGGGGGTGTGCCGGTGGCCGCCGCCGACGCCGTACGGCGTCATGGAGCCCATGACCTCGCTGCCGAGCAGATGCGGCTTGGGCGCCTTGCCCGCGCCGGAGGTGCCGGACGCGGCGACGACCACCGCTTCGGGCTCGGCGAGTCCGGCCGCGTAGGCCGGGTACAGGGCGAGCGAGACGGCGGTCGGGTAGCAGCCGGGCACCGCGATGCGCCGGGACCCCGCGAGCCGGGCGCGGGCACCCGGCAGTTCGGGGAGGCCGTACGGCCAGGTGCCGGCGTGCGGGGAGCCGTAGTAGGTCTCCCAGTCGGCCGGGTCCTGGAGCCGGAAGTCGGCGCCCATGTCGATCACCAGGACATCGGGGCCGAGCTGCTCGGCGACGGCGGCGGACTGCCCGTGCGGCAGCGCGAGGAAGACCACGTCGTGCCCGGCGAGGGCCTCGGGCGTGGTCTCGGCCAGCACGCGGTCGGCCAGGGGCGGCAGATGGGGCTGGAGCGCGCCGAGCCGCTGCCCCGCGTTGGAGTTCCCGGTCAGGGCACCGATCTCGACCTCTGGGTGCGCGAGGAGCAGACGCAGGACCTCTCCGCCCGCGTATCCGCTCGCACCGGCCACCGCCGCACGTACTGCCATGTCCATCCTCCTCTGGATGGCACGACTATACGTATCGCTGCATGTTTATGCAATAGCCTTGGGCAGCATCACCCAACGGGACACGACGAAGGTGACCGGGATCGCGGCGGCGGAGGCGAGCAGCGGGGCGAAGCGGCTGCCGGCGTGCAGGACGTCCACGATCACGTACACCCCGGCCGTGGTGATCAGGAAGTTGGTGACGTTCGTCAGCGGGAACAGCAGGAATTTCCGCCAGGTGGGCCGTATCCGGTAGGTGAACCGTGCGTTCAGGAAAAACGACCCGATCATGCTGAGCACAAATGCCAGGATATGCGCGACCAGATAGGGAAAAGCGGTCAGAAAGATCAGGTAAAGAATGTAGTAGGCAGCCGTGTTGACGACGCCGACCGCCGCGAAGGTGAGAATCTGTCGCATCAGGGGATGAGATCTTTCGTCCGTTCCACGTTGGTCGCCTTCACCAGGAAGTGCGGGCGCCCCTTCACCTCGTAGTAGATGCGGCCGGTGTACTCCCCGATGACTCCCAGCATGACCATCTGTACGCCCGCGAGGGCGGTGACCGCAGTGATGATGGTCACGTACCCCGGGGTCTGGACGCCGTTGAGGAGCGCGGCGCCGATGATCCAGGCGGTGTAGAGGCCGGCGCACAGCAGCAGGCCCATGCCCAGCCAGAGCGCGGCGCGCAGCGGGCGGTTGTTGAAGGACAGCAGGCCGTCCAGCCCGTAGTTGAGCAGACCGCGCAGGTTCCAGGAGCTGCGGCCCGCCTCGCGCACGGCGTTGCGGTACTCGAAGGTGGTGCTCGGGAAGCCGACCCAGGCGAACAGGCCCTTGGAGAAGCGGTTGTACTCGGTCAGGCCCAGCACCGCGTCCACCACCCGGCGCGACATCAGCCGGAAGTCCCCCACGCCGTCCACGAGTTCGACGTCGACCAGCCGGTTCACTAGCCGGTAGTACAGGCGCGCGGTGAGGGTCCGGGTGAGCCGGTCGCCGGTGCGGGTGCGCTTGGCGATGACCTGGTCGTGGCCCTGCTCGCGCAGCTCGACCATGCGCTTGATCAGCTCCGGCGGGTGCTGGAGGTCGGCGTCCATGACGATCACCGAGTCGCCCGAGGCGTGCCGGAGCCCGGCGAGCAGGGCCGCCTCCTTGCCGAAGTTGCGGCTGAAGGAGACGTACCGCACCCGGGCGTCGCCGTCCGCCAGCCGTTTCAGGACGGCGAGCGTACGGTCCCGGCTGCCGTCGTCCACGTACACGAACTCCATGTCGTGGCCGAGGGGCAGCAGTTCCTCGGCGACCTTCTGCACCTCCTGGTGGAAGCGGGCGAGGACGTCTTCCTCGTTGTAGCAGGGCGCGACGATCGATATCAGCATGGTGGGTCCCCCCCGGGCGCGGTCAGAGAGCGGTGGTCACGCGTTCGCGCGGTGTGGTGGTCGTGGGCGGCGCTGACCGCCTGCGGCGGACGGCGGCGCCGGCGGTGAGCAGCACGAGGGTCAGCAGCGAGGCGGCCCCGACGGCCGTGCCCAGCCGCAGTCCTGGTGGATGGAAAGTGCAGGTCAGACTGGTCGCGGTGCCGTCGAGCGGGACGGCGATCAGACCGTGGTACTCCTCGGCGGGGCGCTGGGGGCCGTCGCCGGCGGCGCAGCGCCAGCCCGCGATCCGGGGCGCGGCGAGGACCGCGATCCCCCTGCTGCCGGCGGGCAGAGCGGCCCGTACGGTGCCGTCGGAGACGGTGACCTCCGTGGCGCCGGCGGCCTTCAGCCGCGCGGCGGCGGCGCGCAGCCGGCCGGTGTCCAGGCAGCCGATCGCGTCGGGCGGGACGTCACCGGGCCGGTTCGGGGCCAGCCGGATCCGCAGCCGCCCGGAGGCGGGGGCCGTGCCGAGCGGGACCACGGCCGCGCGGTTGCGCGAGGGCCTGGCGTTGAAGAAGGCGGTGGGTCCGCCGGCCAGCCGGGCGGTGCCGGAGTAGTGCGCGGCCCACAGGTTCACCTGGGTACCCGCCGGACAGCGGGCGGTGATCACCGGCCCGGTCAGGGCGCTCCCCGAGCCGACCCGGCGGGACGGCAGCGGCCTGCCGGAGTCGTCGCGCACGGCGATCCGGGGCACGGTGTAGACCCGGCTGCCCAGCAGGATCTCCTGGTTGCGGTACGGCGATGTGCCGAACGGGCGCCGGTCGGGCGCGGACCGCACGGTCACCAGGGGCGGTACGTCCCGCCGGGTCACGTGCGCGGGGAACTCGGCCGGCGGGGCGTGCTTGGTGTGCGGGTCCGGCGGGGAGTGCACCCGGGCGCCGACGGAGAAGATCACGTCCGCGACGGCGTTGTCCAGGCTCTGCACGCTGCGCCCGCGCGAGGTCCAGCCGTCGCCGAGCGAGGACAGGGTGCGGGTGAGGACGTCGGAGGTCAGGCTGCTGTAGTACTGGGCGCCCTCGCCGCCCACCACCAGCGGGTCGTTGCCGACGGTCTGCTGGCGGCCGGGGTCGGTGCGGTAGCGGGGCCAGCCGTCGGCCTCGGCGATCAGCGCCGACTGCCGGTCCTGCCGCTCCCCCCAGGGCGCGTAGTCGTCCATGTGGGCCAGGCGCAGCCGGGTGGCCACGGCCGAGGTGGCGGCGCTCTCCCCGATCTGCCCGCCGAGCAGGAGGACGACGGCCAGCCAGGCGAGCGGGCCGCGCCGCCCGGTGCGGGCCAGCAGGACGAGGCCGCCCAGCGCCCCGGCGACGGCCAGCGGCAGCACGGGCCAGGTGAAGAACCGGATCAGGGTGCTGCGGCCCGCGAGGGCGGTGATCAAGGCGAGCAGCCCGGCCGCCGCGCCGAGGGCGCGCAGGTCGGGCATGCCGTACGCCACCGACTGCCAGGCGGCGACGACGATCAGCCCGCACACCACGAAGGTCTGCCGGTAGGGGCTGCCCTGCGGGGTGGTGAAGGCGTGCCAGACCAGATGGGAGGGCGCCCACTGCAGGGACAGGGCCGTCAGGAGCACCAGGCCGGTCCAGCCGGCGCGCACCCGTCGGGGGACCGCCCGGTGGAAGGGCAGGGCGAGGGCGAGCAGCAGCGCGGTGACGCCGACGTAGAGGGCCGGCGAGCCCCAGCCGTACACCGTCGGCAGCAGCCGGGCCAGCAGGTCCTCGGTCGGCACCGGGCTGAACGTGCTGGTCCGGCCCGGGTAGGCGTGCCGGGTGCCGAAGTAGACGACCGTGACCAGCGGGGCGGCGAGGCCGATGCCGAGGACGGTGGTGAGGGCGGCGCGGCCGGCCGTGGCGAGCGCCTCGCGGCGGGACGGCCGGGCGAGCAGCAGGCGCAGCAGCAGCACCAGCGCGGCGCCGAGGGTGGCCATGTAGGCGGTGTAGAAGTTGGCGGTCCAGGCGAGGGCGACGACCAGCACACCGGGCAGGCTGCGGCGTCCGGCGAGCGCCCGTTCGCCGACCAGGCAGAGCAGGGGCAGGGCGATCAGCCCGTCGAGCCACATCGGGTTGTAGTCGGCGTCGGCGAGGGTCCAGCCGCACAGCGCGTACGAGGCGCCCAGCGGGCCCGCCGCCCACCAGCGGCCGGGCCGCAGGGTGAGCAGCAGCCAGGCCATGGCGGCGGCCGCGGCGGCGATCTTCAGGACCGTGACGACGTACACCGCGAGATCGATCTCGTCCCGCGGGAACAGGGCGACCAGCAGGGCGAACGGGCTGCCGAGGTAGGTGCCGAGGTCCGGCAGGAAGCTGGAGCCGTAGCCGGACTGCCAGTTGACGAGGAGGCCGCCCTCGGCCCGGCCGTGCAGCAGGTCCCACAGGTGGGCGTGGAAGGGGACGAACTGGTTGCCGAGGTCGTTGACGCTGCGGGTGCGGGGGCCGAAGGGGTAGCAGCGCGCGAGGACGTCACCGGCGCAGAAGGCGGTGATCGTGACGGCCGCGGCGAGCAGCGCGGCGGCCTGCCGCGGTCGGGATATCTCTTTCACACCCGGTTCCCGTCCGGGCGTCGCCACGCATTGCCTTTTTCACCGGGTCGAGTACTGCGGTGCATTTTCGGCGGTCCTCACAGAATGTGTGCCCCATCGATTCGCCGACTTAGACGGAGCGAGATTCCGAATGGTTGTGCGTGCACCGAAAAATGGGGCAAGTTCCGCCGGCCGCGGGAAACAACGCGTGAATTTAATGGCCGGTCGGAGAACTCTGGATTTCCGAAGGGTGTTCTTGAGGTGAACCGGCCTTGCGGGCCGCGTAGGCACGGGCCGCCCGGACCCGGTTGCCGCACTTGGTCGTGCACCAGCGGCGGGCGCCGTGGGAGCGCAGGAACCAGCGGGCGCAGCCCTGGGCGGCGCACTCGGTGAGCTGGGCCGCGTCGGCGCCGGTGAGCAGGTCGGCGGCGTCCTCGGCGAGCAGGGAGAGCGCGGCGGCGGCCGGGTTGCCGGAGTCGGGGAGGTCGGCGCGGCGGGGGCCGTCGGCGCCCCAGGCGAGCCGGGGGGTGGCGGGAGCGGCGGCCAGGGCGTCGTTCAGGGTGCCGAGGGCGGCGGGAGGCGGGGGCGTCCCGGCGGACCGGGCCGCGAAGAGGACCCGCAGCGCCTCGCGGAGGGCGCGCAGCCGGCCGGACTGCCTGCCGTTCAGGGCGATCCGGTCGGGCAGCAGCTCGTGCCGGACCAGCCACAGGTGCGCGGCCCCGGTGTCGTCGAGCAGGTCGACCTCGCCGTGGCTGACGGTGAACCGCGTGTTGGCCAGCGCCAGGGAGGCGTACCGGTCCTCGCCGGGGACCGGGAGCTGGTGCAGATAGACGGGGGTCTCGTGATCCACGGCCCCCATGGTAGCCGCCCCTCATGGCAATCCTTGCGGTTCTCCGTGAGGAGGGATTAGCGTTCCTCACGGAGAACCAGTCGTGAAAGCGTGAGAGGTGAGATCCGTGGCCTTTGCTGTGGACGTGCTGCGCAAGGACTTCCCGATCCTGGAGCGGACGGTGGCGAGCGGTGCCCCGCTGGTCTATCTGGACTCCGGGGCGACCACCCAGAAGCCGCTCCAGGTGCTCGACGCGGAACGGGACTTCTACCTCACCCGGAACGCGGCCGTGCACCGCGGCGCGCACCAGCTGGCGGGCGAGGCGACGCAGGCGTACGAGGACGCCCGGCACACGGTCGCCCGGTTCATCGGCGCCGCCGACGACGAGGTGGTCTTCACCAAGAACACCACCGAGGGCGTCAACCTCGTCGCCTACGCGCTGGGCAACGCGGGCCGGCTCGGCCCCGGCGACCGGATCGTGGTGACGGAGATGGAGCACCACGCGAACCTGGTCCCCTGGCAGCAGCTCGCCGAGCGCACGGGCGCCACGCTGGACTGGTTCGGCCTCACCGACGAGGGCCGTCTCGACCTCTCCCGGACGGACGAGCTGCTGGACGAGCGCACCAAGGTGCTCGCCCTCACCCACCAGTCGAACGTCCTCGGCACCGTCAACCCGGTCCGGGAACTCGCCGACCGGGCCCACGCCTGCGGGGCGCTGGTGGTCGTGGACGGCGCCCAGTCCGTCCCGCACCGCCCGGTCGACGTGCGCGAACTGGGCGCGGACTTCCTCGCCTTCTCCGGGCACAAGATGCTCGGCCCGAACGGCATCGGGGTGCTGTGGGGCCGCGCGGAGCTGCTCGCGGGCCTGCCGCCGTTCCTCACCGGCGGCTCGATGATCGAGATCGTGGAGATGGACCGCACCACCTTCCTGCCGCCGCCGCAGCGCTTCGAGGCGGGCGTGCCGATGACCGCGCAGGCGGTGGGGCTCGCGGCGGCGGTGGAGTACCTGGAACGGCTCGGCATGGCCGAGGTGGCGGCGCACGAGGACGCGCTCACCGCCCGCGCCCTCGACCTGCTCGCCGAGGTGCCCGGGGTCCGGGTGGTCGGCCCCGCGGGGCCCGCCGGGCGCGGTTCGGCCGTCTCCTTCACGGTCGACGGCATCCATCCGCACGACGTCGGCCAGGTGCTGGACGAGCGGGGCGTGGCCGTCCGTGTCGGCCACCACTGCGCCCGCCCGATCGTCCGGCGGTACGGCATCCCGGCGACGACCCGGGCCAGCTTCTACGTCTACAACACGCCTGCCGAGGTGGACGCGCTGGTGGACGGCGTCCGGGCGGCGCAGCGGTACTTCGGGGTGTGAGGCCGCTCCGCCTTGACCTGGAGTGCACTCCAACTCCTACGGTTCCGGTCATGAGCAACCAGCGAAGCACCACCCGTGACGAGCGTTTCACCCAGGGCCTGGAGGTACTGCGGCGGGTCGACGGCGAGGCCGGGCAGCGGGTCATCGACTCGCTCGCCGACATCAGCCCCGAGCTGGGGCACCAGATCGTGTCCTGGGGCTTCGGCGAGATCTATGCCCGGCCGCAGCTCGCCCCGCGCGACCGCCAGCTGGTCACCCTGGGCATGCTGACCGCGCTCGGCGGCTGCGAGCCCCAGCTGGAGGTGCACGTCAACGCGGCGCTGAACGTGGGCCTCACGCCGGAGCAGATCGTGGAGGCCCTGCTGCACTCGGCCGGGTACTGCGGCTTTCCCAAGGCCCTGAACGCGACCTTCGTCGCGAAGAAGGTGTTCGCCGAGCGGGGGCTGCTGCCGGTCGGCGACCAGCCCGCCGACCAGGCACCCACCGCTCCCTGATCGGCTCTCCCGCTCCGCTCCCCGCCCCTCCCCGCCCCTCCTCGCCCCCGACGGCGACGCGGCAAGATAGGGAGGAGGTGTGCGCATGTCGATGGGGCGGGCGGAGAGGAGTACCGATGAGCGACGGCTGCCGGCCCGTGAGCGACGCCCTGGCGTATCTGGCCGGGCGATGGCGTGTCGGGCGGGCCGTGCAGGATCTGGCCGGCGGTGACACGGGCCGCTTCGCGGGGGTCACCGTCTTCAGCGCCCTGCCCGACGGCGGGCTGCTGCACGAGGAGTCCGGCACCTTCACCTGGCGGGGCGTGCCGCGCCCGGCCACCCGGACGCTGCTGTTCCTGCCGGGCCCCACGCCGGCCCGGGCGGACGTGCGGTTCGCGGACGGGCGGCCCTTCCACGAGCTTGACCTGACCACGGGGCGGTACATCGCCGACCACCCCTGCGCCGCGGACCTCTACCGGGGCGAGTTCACCGTCCGGGACGCCGACCGCTGGCGCACGGTGTGGCGGATCGGCGGCCCGGCGAAGGACCTGGTCCTGACCACCGACTATGTGCGCGAGGACTGAGGCGGTCCGCCGTCGAGGCGCAGGTTCCAGCGGCCGGCACGGCCCGTGACCACGGTCGTGGAGAGCGGGCGGACGTCGATGTTCCAGTAGCTCGACGGCGGCGCCTTCAGGGCGTAGACCAGGGCCGCGCGGATCACGGGCGCCTCGGCGACCGCGACGATCCGGCCGCCGTCCTCCGCCGGCCGGGTGTCCAGCCAGCCGCCGACCCGGGAGATGAACGCCAGCAGGGACTCGCCGCCGTGCGGGGTGGACCGCGGGTCGGCGAGCCAGGAGTCCACCGCCTGCGGCTCCCGGGCCATCGCCTCGCCCAGCGTCAGCCCGCGCCAGCGGCCCATGTCGCAGTCCCGCAGCGCGAGCTGGGCCAGCGGGGCGTACCCCAGGGCGTCGCCGGTGGCCCGGCTGCGCGGGGTCGGCGAGCAGTAGCGCAGCTCGGCCGCCGCCAGTGGCAGCAGGTCCCCGGCGGCGCGCTGCACCTCGTCCCAGCCCGCCTGGTCCAGCGGCCGGTCGTCCTCGAAGCGCTCCGCGAGCAGGGGGGCGCCGCACGCGGCGGCGACGAACGTCACCCTCAGTGGCATGCGGCGATGGTCTGCCGCCGCGGGGTGCGGGTCAAGAGGTGTTACCCGGGAGTTACCGCAGGCGCGTGTTCGCTCACCGGCCGCTTACCCGAAGGTGTGGATCATCCACTGCTCGGGACGGTCGAGCGACCGGAAGCCCAGCTTCGCGTAGACGCCCTGCGCGTCCTCCGTCGCGAGCAGCAGCCGGCGCAGGCCGAAGGGCGCCAGATGGTCGCGGATCCGGCCGACGAACGCCGTGCCCACCCCCTTGCCGCGCACGGAGGGATCGACGTACACGTCGGCGAGC
The DNA here is from genome assembly GCF_043079545.1 of Streptomyces sp. NPDC015171. Classification (NCBI taxonomy): domain Bacteria; kingdom Bacillati; phylum Actinomycetota; class Actinomycetes; order Kitasatosporales; family Streptomycetaceae; genus Streptomyces; species Streptomyces sp. NPDC015171. Next base: position 226,538 of record NZ_JBIBUO010000006.1, on the reverse strand, counting down.
CAGGCGAACAGGGCCCGGTCGGTGACCACGCGCGCGTACGCCACCTGGTCCCCCGACCCGGTCGCGTAGACCCCGAAGTTCAGCGAGGCCGCCATCGCCCGCTCGTGCTGGTCGCGGGGGCGGCCCATCGCCCAGTACGCGTCGGCCGACAGCCAGCCGTGCACCCGGTCGACGTCGACGCGGGCGGGGTCGTCGGAGAACTCGAAGCCCTCGGGGAGGTCCGGTGTATCGCTCATGCCGGGATCATCACAGCCCCGGCTCCGCCGTGACCAGTGGATTTCCCCCTCCCCCGCAGGGCGTTCACGTCACCCCGTCCGCCCCGCGCGCCACCTCGTCGCAGGCCGCCCGCAGCCGTCGCACCCCCTCCGCGATCTCCCCGGTGCCGGCCACCGCCGCGAAGCTCAGCCGGACATGGGCGGCGGGGGGCTCGGCGCTGAAGTACGGGCGGCCGGGGGTGAGGGCGACGCCCGCGCGCAGGGCGGCGGAATGCAGGGCCGTCCCTCCGCCGGAGCCGAAGGCGGCGGAGGTGCCCGCGGTGCCCTCGGGCAGCCGCAGCCACAGGTGGTAGCCGCCGGACGGGGTGTGCGGCAGGGCGAGTTCGGGCAGGTGCAGGCGCAGGCCCGCGGTCATGGCGTCGCGGCGGGCCTTCAGCTCGGCGGACAGCGCCCGCAGATGGCGGGGCCAGGCGGGCGAGCCGACGAGTTCGAGGGCGGCCTCCTGGAGCGGGCGGGGGACGAAGAAGGTGTCGACGATCTGGATGGCGCGCAGCCGTTCCAGCACCGGTCCGCGCGCGGCGAGGGCGCCGACCCGGAAGCTCGGCGAGGTCGCCTTGGTGAGCGAGGCGACATGCACCACGACACCGTCGGGGTCGTCGGCGGCGAGCGGCGGCGGCACGGGCCCGGCGTCCTCGTGCACCAGCCGGCGCACGAAGTCGTCCTCCACGACGAAGGCACCCGCCTCCCGCGCGATGCGCAGCACCTCCGGGCGGCGCTCGGGGGCGAGGACCGCGCCGGTGGGGTTCTGGAAGAGCGGCTGGCACACGAAGACCCGGGCGCCGGTGGCGCGGAACGCGTCGGCGAGCAGGGCCGGCCGCACCCCGTCGGTGTCCACCGGCACGGGCACCGGGCGCAGTCCGGCCGCGCGGGCGACGGCCAGCATGCCGGGGTAGGTGGGCGACTCGACCAGCACCGGCGCTCCGGGCGGGGCGAGCGCGCGCAGCGCGGTGGTCAGCGCGGACTGGCCGCCCGCCGCGATCAGCACCTCGGCGGCCGTGACGGTGTCGCCGAGGCCGCGCGCGAACCACTCGCGCAGCTCGGGCAGTCCGTCCAGCGGCGGCCTGCCCCAGGCGCCGGGGCGGCGGCCGGCCCGGGACAGCGCGGCCGCCATGGCCTTCTCGGGCTGGAGCGAGGGGTGGAGATAGCCGCCGCTGAACTCGATCACACCGGGGGGCGGGACGGCGAGACAGACGGTCACCCCGGAGGCGTCCACGGTGCGGGGTACGACATCGGCGGCGCCGTCGGCGCTGAGGGCGACCTCCTGCCAGGAGGTGTCGCCCGCCGGTGCGAGCGGGGCGCGCGGCCGGGCGCGGAAGGCCCCGGCGCCCGGCCGGGTCACGACCAGGCCCTCGGCGGCGAGCTGGGCGAGGGCGCGGGAGACGGTCACCGGGCTCACCCTGAACCGGTCGACGAGCGCCCGGCTCGACGGGAGCTTTCCACCTGGAGAGTAGCGGTCCAGCTCCGTTCGGAGCTGTTCCACCAAGTCACCCACACTGCTACGCTGTTGCATGAGAGCACAGAGTAGCGCTACTGCGCCGGTTCGGATAGCGGTCGACACTCCCTCCGGTACTCCGGCCGGGACTTCCTCCGGCACTCCCGCGGGCACCCCCTCCGGCAAGTCGGCGGGCACGCTCCAGGCGGCCCTCGGCGTCACCGCCTTCTCCCTGACCTTCCCCGCCACCGCCTGGGGCCTGGAGGGCTTCGGCCCGTGGTCGCTGGTCGCCGTGCGCAGTGTCCTGGCCGCCCTCCTCGCGGGCGGCTGCCTGCTCGCCCTGCGGATCCCGCTGCCGGACCGCGCGCACTGGGCGGGTCTCGCCGTGGTGGCGGGCGGTGTCGTCATCGGCTTCCCGCTGCTGAGCACCCTCGCGCTCAAGACGTCGACCACCGCGCACGCCGCCGTCGTGGTGGGCCTGCTGCCGCTGACCACCGCGCTCCTCTCGGCGCTGCGCACGGGCAGCAGGCCCTCGCGCACCTTCTGGGCCGCGGCCCTCGCCGGTGCCGCCGCCGTGGCCGCCTTCACCGTGCAGCAGAGCGGCGGCGCCCTGACCTCGGGCGACCTCTACCTCTTCGGCGCGCTGCTGGTGTGCGCGGCCGGCTACACCGAGGGCGGCCGGCTGGCCCGCACCATGCCGGGCTGGCAGGTCATCGGCTGGGCGCTGGTGCTGTGCCTGCCGCTCACCCTGCCCGCCGCCGCGCTGGCGCTGTCGTACGAGCCCGTCGAGCTGACCGCGCACAGCGTGACCGGGCTTCTGTGGGTCGCGGCGGGCTCGCAGTTCCTCGGGCTGCTCGTCTGGTACCGGGGCATGGCGGCCATCGGCATCCCGAAGGCCAGCCAGTTGCAGTTGGCCCAGCCCCTGCTCACACTGGTGTGGTCGGCGCTGCTGCTGGGCGAGCACTTCACGGCGGCCGCTCCCCTGACCGCCGTCGCCGTGCTCGTGTGCATCGCCGTCACGCAACGGTCGTGATCGCAAGGAGGGCCGGCAGATGCACGCTTCCAAGGGCGACAAGCTCGTCCAGCACGGCAGGGTGGTGGGCCAGCACGACCAGGTCTCCGAGGTCGTCGAGGTACTCGGGCAGGAGGGCAGCCCGCCCTACCGCGTCCGGCTCGAGAACGGGCGCGAGGCGATCATGTCCCCCGGGCCCGACTGCCAGGTCAAGCACGGGGAGGAGCAGCACCGGTAGTCAGCGCGGCGGTGTCGCCGGCCCCCGGTAGTGGTCGGCGACCACCCGCGCCATCGCTCCGATCCGGTCGGCCGCCACGTCCGCGGCGGCGAAGAACACGTGCCCGCGCACCTGCGGATGCCTCGCGGCGAGGGTGAGGTGCCTGGACAGTTCGACGGGGTCCCGCCAGGCGGACGGCTGCCCGGCGGCGCCCGCCCGGTACAGGGCCTCGCCCAGGTAGAGGCGCGTCCCGGTGCCCTCGGCGACCCCGGCCCACCAGGCCGCCAGCTCCGCGTAGTCGGCGGCGGGGTCGCCGATGTGCCAGTACAGCTGCGGGACGACGTAGTCGATCCAGTTGCTCCGCACCCATGTGCGGGTGTCCGCGTACAGGTCGTCGTACGTCTCGACGCCCGCCCGGGTGTCCGAGCCGCGCGCGTCGGTCGTCGCGTTGCGCCACACCCCGAAGGGGCTGATCCCGAACCGGGTGCCGGGGCGGATCCGCCTGATGCCCGCGGCCAGCTCCCGCACCAGCTGGTCGATGTTGTCCCGGCGCCAGGCGGCCCGGCTCGTGAAGGCCCCGCCGTGGCGGTCGTACGCCGCGTCGTCGTCGAAGGTCTGCCCGGCGACCGGATAGGGGTAGAAGTAGTCGTCGAGATGGACGGCGTCTACGGGGTACCGGGCGACCGCGTCGAGCATCGCCCGCCGCACGAAGGCGCGGACCTCGGGCAGGCCGGGGTTGTAGTGGAGCCGGCCGCCGTAGGGCACCACCCAGCCGGGGTGCGCGCGGGCCGGATGCGAGGCGGCCAGCCGGGCGGGGTCGGCGTGCTGCGCGATCCGGAACGGGTTGAACCAGGCGTGCAGTTCCAGGCCCCGCGCATGGGCCTCCGCGACGGCCGTGCCCAGCGGGTCCCAGCCCGGGTTCCTGCCCTGGGTGCCGGTGAGGTACTCGCTCCAGGGCTCGTAGGGCGACGGCCACAGCGCGTCGGCCGTGGGCCGCACCTGGAGGATCACCGTGTTGAGCCGGTCGCGGACCGCGCGGTCGAGGTGGGCGATCAGCTCCCGCCGCTGCTCGGCCGCCGGCCGGCCGGGTCGCGAGGGCCAGTCCCGGTTGAGGACGGTGGCGATCCAGACACCCCGCATCTCCGCACCCGCGCGGGCCGGACCGCGCGGACCGGGCGCCGCGCGCGGTACCGTGGCCGACGCGACCGGCACGGCCTGCGCGGCCTGCGCCGGACGACCGGACAGCGCGGCCAGCGTGAAGGTCCGCCGCGACATGCGCCCCATCCTGGGCACCCCCTACGCTCCGGATCCGTACCGTCACGGATCGTTTCGCGCCCCAGGATGCCCCCACCCGGGCGATCGATCATCGATACTTGGCGGTAACGTGCACGATCGGAGCAGGCGCCGAACCCGGAGATCCTGCCAGCGAGCCGGAAGACCAGCGAAAGGGACGATGTGACGGACTTCCCATCGGGAGACATTGCGCGCGTCGGAGTCGTGGGCTGCGGCCAGATGGGCGCGGGCATCGCCGAGGTGTGCGCTCGCGCGGGACTGGACGTGAAGGTCGCCGAGACCACCGGCGAGGCCCTGGAGATCGGGCGTACCCGCCTGTTCAACTCCCTGTCCAAGGCCGCCGAGCGCGGCAAGATCTCCGAGGCGGAGCGGGACGAGACGCAGGCGCGGCTGAGCTTCACCACCGATCTCGGCGAGTTCGCCGACCGTGATCTGGTGATCGAGGCGGTCGTCGAGAACGAGCAGGTGAAGACCGAGATCTTCCAGGTGCTCGACCAGGTGGTGACCCGGCCGGACGCGATCCTGGCCTCCAACACCTCGTCGATCCCGCTGGTGAAGCTCGCGGTCGCCACCTCCCGCCCGGACCACGTCGTCGGGATCCACTTCTTCAACCCGGCCCCGGTGCAGAAGCTGGTCGAGCTGATCCCGGCGCTCACCACCTCCGAGGGCACGATCAGCCGTGCCCAGCTGTTCGCGGAGAAGGTGCTCGGCAAGCACGCCGTCCGCGCCCAGGACCGCTCCGGATTCGTGGTGAACGCGCTGCTCGTGCCGTATCTGCTGTCCGCGATCCGGATGTTCGAGTCGGGCATCGCCAGCCGCGAGGACATCGACAACGGCATGGAGCTGGGCTGCGCCCACCCGATGGGCCCGCTGAAGCTGTCCGACCTGATCGGCCTGGACACCGTCGTCTCCATCGCCAACTCGATGTACGCCGAGTACAAGGAGCCGCTGTACGCCGCTCCCCCGCTGCTCCAGCGCATGGTGGACGCGGGGCGGCTCGGCCGGAAGAGCGGCTCGGGCTTCTACAGCTACGGCTGATTACGAAGAGCGATGCCCTGCGGGCCCGGCACCGGTTTCGGTGCCGGGCCCGTCCGTTTCACACGCCGTGTGCGCGCCGGGCACGCATATGCCCGTCGCACACGCTCCCCACGCGCCCACCAGGCGAGTTGACTCATCATGCGCATGCAAGGGATGCGGAATCATCCATTTCGACTACCGAAAGGAGCGGACCCGTGACCGCCGAACCGGAGCATCCCGTGGTCCATGGAGAACTCGCAGAGTTACGGCGCCGCCTCGACGTCGCCTGTGCCCGGGTCGAGGGAGGGCTCGCACTGCTCCGCCACCGTACCGAGGAGACCGCCAAGGAAGTGGACGAGCTGAACTCCCGGATGGCCTCGCTGGAACACGCACGCTGGCCGCTGCCCTCGCTCGCCGCGCTGAGCGCGCTCGGAGCGCTCGTGGTGACGCTCTGGCAGGCGCTGGCCCACTAGCCCTCGGCGAGCCTGAGGTGGTGCAACAGCAGTAACGCGGCCGCCATGTTGGCGGCCGGGACCTCCCCACGGGCGATCAGGTCGGGGACGAGTTTGAGGGGCACCCATTCCCGCCGGTCCGACTCGAAGTCGTCCACCGGGTGTCCGATGTACTCGCCCCGGTCGGACCAGTAGACGTGGTGCCGGGCGTCGGTGAGGCCGTTGGACGGCTCCACGCTCATGAGGTGGTGCAGGGGCCCCGGCCGCCAGCCGGTCTCCTCCTCCAGTTCCCTGGCGGCAGCGCTCGCGATGTCCTCGCCGTCCTCGACGACGCCCGCGGCCAGTTCCCACCCCCAGCTGTCGGTGATGAAGCGGTGCCGCCACAGCAGCAGCACCTCGTTCGCCTCGTTGACCACCGTGGCCACGGCCACGGGGCGCAGCCGGATCAGGAAGTGGTCGAGATGCCGGCCGTCCGGCAGCTCGACATCTGCGAGATTGACGCTGAACCAGCGGTTTTCATACACAGTTTGTTCGTTCTGTTTCGTCCACTGCACGGTTCTGCCACCTTCCGCCGAGTAAGTGGCAATATCGCAGCAGGGACGGTGCACCTACAGTGGGCCTACAGCGGTACCCGCAGCGCCCCGTCGATGAGTTCGGCGGCTTCGGCGGTACCGGCCGAGCCGCAGCGCACCAGATGCTCGCGGACCACGCGGAGTCTGTCGCGCAGCCGCTGGGACTCCATTCCGCGTGCCTGCTCGGCCATCTGCACGGCGGTGGCCACGGCCTTGTCGGCGTTGCCCTGGCGCAGCTCGATGGTGCTGAGCATGGCCAGCCGGTGCACCCGGCCCCGGTCGTGGGCGGGGGTGTCCACGGCCGCCGCCGCGTGCTCCCGGGCGGCGGCGATCTCCCCGAGGCTGAGCAGCGCCTCGGCCACCTGCACATTGACCAGGCCCGGCTGCACGTACCCGGTCTCGTCGGGCTCGTAGCCCCTTCGGATCCGCTCGGCGGCGGTCTCCGCGCGCCGGATGCAGGACAACGCGCTGCCGCTGTCCCCGAGATGGGCGTACGCCTTGGCCTGCATCGCGTACAGATCGGAGGCGAGCGCCGGGGTGATGTGCCGGCCCGCGGCGCGCAGCGCGGCCTCGGCGAAGGCGACGGCCTGCCGGTACTCCCGCATGAACAGCGCCTGGTTGACCAGCAGCGCGATGACGTACGCCCCCAGTCCCCGGTCCCCGCTGGCCTTGGCCAGCCGCAGCGCCTGGTGGAAGTAGCGCTGGGCGAGACCGTGCGCGTCGGAGTCGTAGGCGCAGATGCCCGCGACCGCCACCAGTCCGCCCGTCGCACGGTGCAGTTGACGGCCGGTGGCGTCGGTGTAGCCGCCGCGCAGCAGCGGCGCGGCCTCGGTGTTGAGGAAACCCACGATCCGCGTCCGGGTCGCGATCCCGCCGGCCTTGCGGTACATCTGCTCGTAGTGCGCGCGGGCGGCGCGCAGCATCTCGATGTCGGCGGCGGTCACGGGGTGCCGCCCGCCCCGCGAGACGTCGACGTCCTCGGGCGGGTTCTCCCACTCCCACACCGGCATCACGGCCGGCGTCCCGGTGACCGCGGGGGCGCCCAGCACATGCGGCCGCTGCTGTTCGTCCGAGCGCCACAGCGCGGTGGCCCGCTCCACGAAGCCGGAGAGCGAACCGGCGTGCGGGGTGCTCGGTTCGCCCGGCACCCCGAGGCCGATGTCGTCCAGCGTGACCGGCCGGCGCAGCCGGGCGGCCAGCACCTCGCAGATCAGGTCGGGCACCTGGCCGCGTGGCCGCTGCCCCTTCAACCAGCGCGCCACGGCGGTGTGTTCGTACCGCAGCGCGAGTCCGCGGGCGCGGCCGGCCTGGTTCACATGGGCGGCGAGACCGGCGTGCGAGATCCCCGCCTCGTCCAGGATGGCGTCGAGCAGAGTATTGGGCTGCATGGGATGCCCCCCGAGTGGCCTGGTGCGGTCAGCGTAGTGGGTGCGGGTTCACACGGGGTGTGAACGGAATGCCCGTATCCGGGCTGTGCGCGCGCTGTCGCGGAGCGTGCCGGGCCGCTTGACTGGGGTTCCTCGCAAGAGGCCGGCCGGGCCGCCGGCTCCCCCCTCTTCACAGCGGCGGCCCGGCTGCTGTCAGGGGGGTCGCCTAGCGACGGGTCGACGGCTGCGGGCGGGTGGGAGCCTGGCACGGGCGGGCGGCGGAGCCGCCGGCCTCACCGTCCCGCGCCGCCGGGGAGGTCCGGCAGGCGCCGCCGCGGTCGTTGCGCAGGACCAGCACCGCGATGTCGTCCGTGGGCGGCCCCGGCGCGTGGTGCCGCAGCGCCGCGAAGACCATGCGCAGCACCGTCTGCGGGGACACCGGATGATGCCTCGCGACCTCGCGCAGCGCCTCCGGCAGCGAGAAGAACCGGCCCCGGGCGTCCCGCGCCTCCTCCGCGCCGTCGGTGAAGAGCACCACGGACTCCCCCGCCAGCAGCGGCCGGCAGGGCAGCGCCTCCAGCTCGGCCGGCAGCGGGAACGGCCCCAGCGGCGGGAGGGGATCGGCACGGCTCAGCGGGTCGACCCGACTCCCCCTGAGCACGTACGGCCACGGGTGCCCGCAGTTGAGCGCGCGCAGCCGGCCGTCCCGGTCGATCTCCAGCAGCAGCACGGTGACGAACTCCTCGGCGACCGGGTTCTCCGGGTCCGGGGCCCCGTGCGCCGGGTGTTCGGAGCGGGCGCGTTCGCGCAGGTGGCGGCCGAGCGTGCGGTCCAGTCTGCGGAGCACGCGGCCCAGTTCGGGCTCGTCGTGGGCGGCCTCGCGGAAGCTGCCGAGGAGGGCCGCGACCGTGCCGAGCGCGGCAAGACCGTGCCCCCGGACGTCCCCCATCACCACCCGCACGCCGTACTCGGTGGCGATCACCTCGTAGAGATCACCGCCGACACTCGCGCCCCGGTCGGCGGAGAGCTGGGCCGCGGCGACGTTGAGCCCGTCGAGGCGCGGCGGCGGCGGACGCAGGACTACGTTCTGCGCGGCGCGTGCCGCCCGCCGGGCGAGCCGCAGCTCCCGGAGCAGGGTGCGGCGGACATGGAATATCAGGCCGGTTCCGACGGCGAAGAACACGGCGCTGGTGACGATGCGCGCTCCGAGCCCGTTCTGTTGGGCGAGTGGGCAGCCGAATTTGTAGCCGACCGCGACGGCACCCCAGACCGTGGGCAGTACGGCTTCCCGCCCGGTGGGCGCCCGTGCCTTGATGCGGATCATGCCTCTGGTCCCCCAATGTGGACCCCGAAAGAGCAGACGGACCGACCCCGAAAGGCCGGTCCGATTCTGTCCACGGCATGACCCGGGCGGGCCGGATCGCCGCCCGTTCCCACCCGAATGAGTGATCCTCCGTCAGCCGGCGCGCATTTATGCAGCTCGCGGCGGGGGTGACGCACCCGCGGGGCGGGAGGCGGTCAGCGACCGCGCGCCATGAGCGCGGCCGGCCGCAGTGACCCCGCGACCGGCCGTCGTCCGTCGGACACCCGGGGCGCTCAGCCCCGGAGCACGGCTCCCGTACGCTCGCCGGCGAGGGCGACCGCCGCGTCCCGCGCTGCGGACGCCTCGTCCACGGTCAGCGTGCGGTCCGGCGCCCGGAACCGGAGCGCGTACGCCAGCGACTTCTTCCCGTCGCCCAGCTGCTCGGCGTTCTCGTACACGTCGAACAGCCGGATGGACTCGAGCAGCTCGCCCGCGCCCTCCCGCAGCGCCGCCTCGACCTCGGCCGCCGGCACCGGCCGGTCGACGACGAGGGCGACATCCTGCGTGGCGACCGGGAACGTGGAGATGGCGGGCGCCTGCGGAGTGCCGTCGCCCACCGCCTCCAGCGCGTCCAGGTTCAGCTCCATCGCGCAGGTGCGCTCGGGCAGGCCCAGGGCCTTGACGACCCGCGGGTGCAGTTCTCCCGCGTGGCCCACGACGCTCTCCACGCCCTCGGCGACGACCACGAACTCGGCGCAGCGGCCGGGGTGCCACGGGCCGTACTGGCTCTTGCGGACGACCAGTTCGGCGCCGGCCTCGCGGGCGACGGCGCGGCCCGCCTCGACGGCGTCGGCCCAGTCGGCCGGACGGCCCTTGCCCCACCAGCCGGCCTGCTCGCGGGCGCCCGCGAGCACGACCGCGACATGGCGCGGCTGCTCGGGCAGCGCGGCGTCCAGCTCGGCGATCTCCTCGGCGGTGGGACGCCGGTCCACGGGGAGGTGTCCGGCGGTCCGCCGCTCCCCGGTGGGGTGGAAGACCAGCCCGGTCTCGAACAGCGCCAGTTCGTGCGAGCCGCGGCCGTCGTTGCGCCGCAGGGCGCCCAGGAGGCCCGGCAGCAGCGTCGTACGCAGCGCGGGCTCCTCGTCGTTGAGCGGGTTGACCAGCTTCACGACACGGCGGGCCGGGTCGTCGGCCGCCAGGCCGAGCTGGTCGAGGACCTGCTCGCCGATGAACGGGTAGTTCGGGGCCTCGACGTAGCCCGCGCCGGCCAGCGCCCGGCCGACCCTGCGGTGCAGCCGCTGACGGTGGGTCAGCCCGCGGCCCGAGGGCAGCTTGGGCAGCGTGGAGGGCAGGTTCTCGTAGCCCTCCAGCCGGATGACCTCTTCGGCCAGGTCGTTGGGGTCGGCCAGGTCGGGGCGCCAGGACGGCACGGTGACGATCAGCTCGTCCTGGCCGTAGACGTCGCAGCCGACCTCCTGCAGACGGCGTACGACCGTCTCGCGGCCGTAGTCGACGCCCGCGACCCTGTCCGGGTGGTCGGCCGGGACGGTGATCGTGTGCGGCGCGGACGGCGCGATGACCTCGGTGACGCCCGCCTCGGCGGTACCGCCGGCGAGCAGCACCAGCAGGTCCACCGTGCGCTGGGCGGCGGCAGCGGCGGCCTGCGGGTCGACGCCGCGCTCGAAGCGGCGGGACGCCTCGGACAGCAGCTTGTGGCGGCGGCTCGTACGGGCGACGGCGACGGCGTCGAAGTGCGCCGCCTCGATCACCACGTCGGTGGTCGCCTGCTCGGCGTCGGCGTGGTCGGCGATCTCGGTGTTGGCGCCGCCCATCACACCGGCGAGGCCGATGGGACCGCGGTCGTCGGTGATGACCAGGTCCTCCTCGTGCAGCGTGCGCTCCACGCCGTCGAGGGTGACGAGCTTCTCGCCCTCGTGGGCCCGGCGGACCCCGATGGTGCCCTGGACCAGCCTGCGGTCGTAGGCGTGCAGGGGCTGGCCCAGCTCCATCATCACGTAGTTGGTGACGTCGACGGCGAGCGAGATCGGACGCATGCCGACCTTCTGCAGCCTGCGCTGCAGCCAGAGCGGGGAGCGGGTCTCGGGGCGCAGCCCGGTGACCGTGCGGGCGGTGAAGCGGTCGCAGCCGAACGGGTCGGAGACCTGGACCGGGTAGCCGTACGCGTTCGGGGCCGGCACGTCGATCAGGGCCGGGTCGCGCAGCGGGAGGCCGTAGGCGATGGCGGTCTCACGGGCCACGCCGCGGATGGACAGGCAGTCGCCGCGGTTGGCGGTGACGGCGATGTCCAGGACCTCGTCGACCAGCTCCAGCAGCTCGATGGCGTCCCTGCCGACCTCGGTCTCCGGCGGCAGCACGATGATGCCGTGGCTGCCGTCGTCGCCCATGCCCAGCTCGTCGCCGGAGCAGATCATGCCGTGGGACGTCCTGCCGTAGGTCTTGCGGGCGGCGATGGAGAAGCCGCCGGGCAGGGTGGCGCCGGGCAGGACCACGACGACCTTGTCGCCGACCGCGAAGTTGCGGGCGCCGCAGACGATCTCCTGGGGCTCGCCGGTGCCGTTGGCCTGGCCGACGTCGACGGTGCAGAAGCGGATCGGCTTCTTGAAGCCCTCCAGCTCCTCGATCGTCAGGACCTGGCCGACGACCAGCGGGCCCTTGAGGTCGGCGCCGAGCGGCTCGACGGTCTCGACCTCGAGGCCGGCCGAAATGAGCTTGGCCTGGACGTCACGGCCGGTCTCGGTGGCCGGCAGGTCGACGTACTCCCGCAGCCAAGAAAGCGGGACCCGCATCAGATCTCCATCCCGAACGGCCGGGTGAACCGGACGTCACCCTCGACCATGTCTCGCATGTCCTCGACGTTGTGGCGGAACATCAGCATCCGCTCGATGCCGAACCCGAAGGCGAAGCCGCTGTACCTCTCCGGGTCGACGCCGCAGGCGGCCAGCACCCGCGGGTTGACCATGCCGCAGCCGCCCAGCTCGATCCAGCCCTCGCTGGAGCAGGTGCGGCAGGGCCGGTCCGGGTTGCCGACGGACTCGCCCTTGCAGACGTAGCAGAGCATGTCCATCTCGGCGCTCGGCTCGGTGAAGGGGAAGAAGTTCGGCCGCAGCCGGGTCTTCATGCCCTCGCCGAACAGGGACTGGACCATGTGGTCCAGGGTGCCCTTGAGGTCGGCCATGGTCAGGCCCTCGTCCACGGCGAGCAGCTCGACCTGGTGGAAGACCGGCGTGTGCGTGGCGTCCAGCTCGTCGGTGCGGTACACCCGGCCGGGACAGATCACGTAGACCGGCAGCTCACGGTCGAGCAGCGAGCGGATCTGCACCGGGGAGGTGTGGGTGCGCAGCACGACACCGGACTCGGTGCCGCCCTCCGGACCCTGCACGAAGAAGGTGTCGGCCTCGCCGCGGGCCGGGTGGTCAGGGCCGATGTTGAGGGCGTCGAAGTTGAACCACTCGGCTTCGACCTGCGGGCCCTCGGCGACCTCGTAGCCCATGGCCACGAAGACGTCCTCGATGCGCTCCGAGAGCGTGGTCAGGGGGTGGCGGGCGCCGGCCGGTACGCGGTCGTACGGCAGGGTGACGTCCACGTCCTCCTCGACGAGCACCCGGGCGTCGCGCTCGGCCTCCAGTTCGGCCTGGCGGGCGCCCAGGCCCTTGTTCACGGCGCCGCGGGCCATGCCGACGCGCTTGCCGGCCTCCGCCTTGGCGTGCGGGGGCAGGGCGCCGATCTCGCGGTTGGCGAGGGCCAGCGGCGAGGCGGGGCCGGTGTGGGCGACCTTGGCCTCGTGGAGCGCGTCGAGGGAGCTCGCTGCGGCGAAGGCGGCCAGCGCCTCGTCCCGCATGCGCTCGATCTCTTCCGGTTTCAACGCCTCGACCTCGACAGGGTCGTACGACTTATTGGGTGCCGACATCTCTTCCCGTGCTTCCGATTGGCTGGCGGACGGTCCCCGTCACCGACTTCGGCACTGCCAGAGACTCGCTGGGCTCTGCGTGGGCCGTGTGAAGGACACAAAGGTGCCAAAGGCCGAGTCTAACGGGGCGGAGGTATACGAAGAGCCCGTGGGCCGCTAGACGAGATACGCCGGCGCGCTCACGGGCAGGGTAAATCGGAACTCGGCGCCGCCGCCGAGGGCCCGGCCGACCGTGATGGTGCCGCCGTGGACCTCCACGATGCCCTTGACGATGTACAGCCCCAGTCCCGTGCCGCCGCGCTTGCTGCCCCGCCAGAAGCGGGTGAAGACGCGGTTCATGGATTCCTCCGGGATGCCGGGACCTTCGTCGCCCACCGTGACCGACGTGCCGGTTTCCTCGCCCTCGCGCGGGGACGCGCAGGACGTGACGTCAATGGTGACGGTTCCCTCGCCGTGCCGCACGGCATTTTCGAGGAGGTTGCTGAGCACCTGGTCGATCTTGTCGGGGTCGGCCCACAGGGCGGGCAGCGGCTGCGCGACGCGGAGCAGGAAGCGGTCGGCGGGCTGGCCCGCCGCGACATGGGCCTGGATGTGCCGGGAGACGGCGGCCCCGATGTCGACGGGCTGGCGGCGCAGCTCCAGCCGCCCCGAGTCGATCCGGGAGATGTCCAGCAGCTCGGCGATGAGCCGGGTGACCCGGTCGGCGTCGGCGTCGACGGTCTCCAGCATGAGCCGCTTCTGATCGTCGGTGAAGCGTTCCCACTTGGCGAGCAGGGTGGCGGTGAAGCCCTTCACCGACGTCAGCGGGGAGCGCAGCTCATGGGCGACGGTGGCGATCAGCTCGGCGTGGCTGCGCTCGGTACGGCGGCGGGCCTCGGTGTCCCGGAGGGAGACGACCACGCGGCGCACCGGCCCCAGCGGCTCGTCGCGCACATAGCGGGCCGAGACCAGCACCTCCCGGCCACCCGGCAGCAGCAGGTTCCGCTCCGGCTGCCGCACCCGGATCGCGAGCCCGCCGTAGGGGTCGGTCAGCTGCCACCAGCGGCGCCCCTCCAGGTCCTCGAGGGGCAGCGCCTTCTCCAGCGGCTGTCCGAGGGCGTCGGCGGGCCGTACCGCGGTGATCCGTGCGGCGGCGGCGTTGAAGCAGGTCACGCGGCCGCGCTCGTCGGCGATCACCAGGCCGTCGGGCAGCTGGTCGGGATCGACGCCGGGACCGGCCGCGGCCGTGCCGCGCCGGGGCGCGGGTGTGCGCCGCGCGTCCCGTCCCTCCGGCCCGGTACTCGTGCCGGCCACACTCATCCCCGTACCCCACCTCTCAGACGGCGCAGGGCCCCGCGGTGGTCACCCTACTAGCTCTCGGTGACGGAGCGGCACCCTCCGGAGGCGCGCTGTGCACGGGCCGACGCGTAGAGACATACGGCGGCGGCCGTGGCGAGGTTCAGGCTCTCGGCCTTTCCGTGGATGGGGACGCGGACGACGGCGTCGGCGAGGGCGCGCGTCTCCTCCGGCAGGCCCCATGCCTCGTTGCCGAACACCCAGGCGGTGGGGCCGCCCATGGTGCCCTTGTCCAGCTCCTCGTCGAGGTCGCGGTCGCCCGCTCCGTCGGCGGCGAGGATGCGCACGCCGGCCTCCTGCAGGCCCGCCACCGCCCGCTCGACGGGGACGCCGACCGCCACGGGCAGGTGGAAGTGCGAGCCGACGGAGGCCCTCACCGCCTTGGGGTTGTACAGGTCGACGGAGGCGTCGGTGAGGATCACGGCCTCGGCGCCCGCGGCGTCGGCGCAGCGCAGCACGGTGCCGGCGTTGCCGGGGTCGCGCACATGGGCGAGGACGGCGACCAGCCTGGGGCGGGCGGCGAGGATCTCCTCGAAGGGGGTGTCGAGGAAGCGGCAGACGCCCACCAGCCCCTGCGGGGTGACCGTGGTCGAGATGTCGGCGATGACCTCTTCGGAGGCGAGGTGCACCCCGGCGTCCACGCTGCGGGCGGCCCCGATGATGTCGGCGTACCGCTCGGCGGCCTCGACGGTGGCGAACAGCTCGACGAGCGTCGCCCGTCCTCCTGAGCGGTGTGCGGCGGCCTCCCGCACGGCCTGCGGCCCCTCCGCGAGAAACAGCCGGTCCTTGCCCCGGAAGTTCCGCTTGGCGAGCCGCCGCGCGGCGGCGACACGGGCGGACCGGGGGGAGATCAGCTCGGGGGTGGGCATGCTCTTGTTCACCTTCAGGAGAGTCTTCTCTGTGGCACCGGCGGGCTGCGGCGCCCCGTGAGGGGCACGGGGAACCGCGCGGCCGGCCACGGCGGGCCGGCGGCCGGACGACCGCGGTGGGCCCCCAACGACAGGACCCGCAAGCCGTCAGCCTGCGGGTCCCTCAGTGAGCGTCGGCTCAGAGCCGGCCCGGCGTCACGCGGCCTTCGGCGCGTTGACGTCCGACGGCAGCGCCTTCTGCGCGACCTCGACGAGCGCCGCGAAGGCGTTCGCGTCGTTCACGGCAAGCTCGGCCAGGATCTTGCGGTCGACCTCGACGTTCGCGGCCTTCAGACCCTGGATGAAGCGGTTGTAGGTGATGCCGTTCGCGCGGGCAGCGGCGTTGATGCGCTGGATCCACAGCTGACGGAAGTCGCCCTTGCGCTTCTTGCGGTCGTTGTAGTTGTAGACCAGCGAGTGGGTGACCTGCTCCTTGGCCTTGCGGTACAGGCGCGAACGCTGACCGCGGTAGCCGGAGGCCGCCTCGAGGATCGCCCGGCGCTTCTTGTGGGCGTTGACTGCCCGCTTGACGCGTGCCACTTGTTAACTCCTTGTAGCGGGGCCGCGGTTGGACTCACGCGGCCCGGAAACGACTGGGTCCCGGTCCTGCCGCAGGGCGCTCATGCGCCCCGCGGTCACTTGCCGAGAAGCTTCTTGATCTTCGCGGCGTCGCCCGGGGCCATCTCGGCGTTGCCGGTGAGGCGACGCGTGACGCGGGACGACTTGTGCTCAAGCAGGTGGCGCTTGCCGGCGCGCTCACGGAGCACCTTGCCGGAGCCGGTGACCTTGAAGCGCTTGCTGGCACCGCTGTGCGACTTGTTCTTCGGCATAGCGCCGTTCTCTCCTCGTCGGTGGCGCTCCGGTGCCCGGTCGTCAAACCGGGCACGGTGGAGCGTCGCTCTTCTTTCGGTTACATCCTTGGGGACATGGGTCCCCCGGGATCACGCCTCGGCGGGCTCTTCGGCGGACGCCTCGACCTCGTCGGACGCGTCGGCCTCAGCAGGGTTCTGCGAGCGACCGGGGTTGGCCTTCGCATCCGCCTTCCGGGCTTCCTGCGCCTGCCGGGCCTCGGCCATCGCCTCGGTCTTCTTCTTGTGCGGACCGAGAACCATGATCATGTTCCGGCCGTCCTGCTTCGGGTTCGACTCGATGAAACCGAGGTCCTGGACGTCCTCCGCGAGCCGCTGCAGCAGTCGGTAGCCCAGCTCGGGGCGGGACTGCTCACGGCCACGGAACATGATCGTGATCTTGACCTTGTCGCCCTGCTTGAGGAACCGGACGACGTGACCCTTCTTGGTGTCATAGTCGTGCGGGTCGATCTTCGGCCGGAGCTTCATCTCCTTGATGACCGTGTGCGCCTGGTTCTTGCGCGCCTCACGGGCCTTCATGGCCGACTCGTACTTGAACTTCCCGTAGTCCATGAGCTTGCACACGGGCGGACGGGCGTTCGCCGCGACCTCGACCAGGTCCAGGTCGTACTCCTGCGCAAGCTCCAGTGCCTTAGCGAGCGGGACAATGCCCACCTGCTCGCCACTGGGACCGACAAGTCGCACCTCGGGAACGCGAATCCGGTCGTTGATGCGGGGCTCGGCGCTGATGGATCCTCCTCGGTAGCACCACACGGCGGTCTGGCGGACAGCCGCGTAACGTCTGTGTTCTTTGGGACCTGACCGCTCCGGAGCACAAAAATGCCCCGGGACGATCACAGGCGGGGCTCCAAGCACTACCGGAGCACCGCCGCGATGTCGCGGGGCGCGCTTTCGGGCGACTCCATCGTCCGTACGGAACGATGGTGGTCGCCTGACCGGGTGACCCGCCATCCCGGAGGACGGTCGGGTGGGAGATCGGAGCCTCCACTTGTAGGCTGGGCACAGACATGTCCAGCCGGTCGTTACACGAGATTACCAGCATCGATGGGCAAGGGCTAATCGAGGGGGTCCGGCAGGGCGCCGCCGCGGCAGCCCCGGGGCTCCACCCGCACGCTCGCGCGCACCGCATATCGTGTGGGGCATGAGTGACACCCCTCCTGAAACCCCCGACTTCGACGCGATGACCCGGGACATCGCCGAGGTCCCCGCCGTCGAGGTGATCGTGACGGTCGCCGTCAACCTGATGAGCGCCTCCGCCGTCAAGCTCGGGCTGAGCGAGGAGGGCGAGAAGTACAAGGACCTGGACGAGGCCCGCAAGCTGATCACCGCGCTCGCCGGACTGCTCGACGCGAGCGCGACCGAGATCAGCTCCTTCCACGCGGCCCCGCTGCGCGACGGCCTGAAGTCGCTGCAGCTGGCCTTCCGCGAGGCGTCGATCGTCCCGGACGACCCGGGCCAGGGCCCGGGCGAGAAGTACACGGGCCCCGTCTACGGCTAGCTATCCCCTGACATAGAGGGGCTCGCCCGGAGGCGTGGTCCCGGCCGGCAGCAGTGCCAGGTCGAGGCCGCGCACCAGGCGGGCCCGCAGTGTCTCGTCCTCGGCGAGCCGCCCGGCGACCGCGCGGGCGGCCTCGGCGGCCGGCGCGGCCGGGTCGAGCACGAGGGCGAGCGTGCCGTCCGCCCGGCCGGGGCCGAGGTGGGCGCGCAGCACGGCGGGCTCCGCCGCGACCGCCGCGCGGACGGCCGCCACGACGGCGGGGTCGGCGAGCGGGTCGGTGCTGGTGCGGCCCTCGGCGAGGGCGAGCAGCGCCGGTCCGGTCAGCTCGAACGGCACCGGTCCCGCGAGGTCGAGCACGACCGTGTCGGCCTTCTCGTGCGCGGCGGCCTGGAGCGCCTGGTGCAGGGGCACGGCGACCGGGCGGGCCTCGGGGTCCCAGCGGGCCAGGGAGCCGGTGGAGGTGAAGGCGGGCAGCGCGGTGCGGCCCCCGGCCTTCAGGGTGGGTACGGCCATGTCGCTGGTCTTCTCGCGGCGCAGCCCGTTCTCGTCCTCCTCGACCTCGCCGAGCACGGCGACGACGGGGACCAGCAGACGGGCGCCCTTGAGCGCCTCCAGGACGGGCCCGAAGGCGCTGCGGTCCTCGGCCCAGGCGGCGAGCGCGGCGCTCAGCCGGGGGTCGGCGGAGCCGTCGTCGTCGGAGAAGCCGGGGTCGGGAATGTTCTTGTTCGCCACGGTCACCGACCCTATAGCGGGGAAACCGCCGGGCTTGTGCGGGGCCGGAAACACGGGCGTCACCGCTCTCACGGAAATCTCAGCATTCCGTGACCGGGTTCTCACGCCGGCCTGACCGGGCGCACAGTCGGGGCCCCGAGCATCGCGGCCATGGAGTCCTCCCGAGCCCGTCGCCACCGCTCCGCGCGCCCGCCCCGGCGCCGTCCGCTGCTGTACGCCGCCCTCGCCGCGGTCGTCGTGGGCGGGGTCACGGCCGGCGGCACGGTCTATGTGAAGGCGCGGGCGCGCTCCGGGGCCGCGGCCGTATCGTCGGCGGCGCCCCCGGCCGCCTCCTCGGCCGGGGCGGACGAGGAGGCGTCGGTGGAACCCGTGACGGAGCCCGCGGCGGACCGGGACGCTCTGCTGAGGGCGGCGATGGCGAAGGTGGCGGTGCCCTCGGGCGCCACGGTGTCGGCGGCCGTGCTCGCGGTGGACTCCGGCGAGAGCGCCGTGTACGGCGACGCGGCCTTCGACACGGCGAGCATCGTCAAGGTCGACATCCTGGCCGCGCTGCTGCTCCGGGCGCAGGACGCGGGCCGGCACCTCACGGCGGCCGAGCGGGCGTCCGCCGCGAAGATGATCGAGAACAGCGACAACGCGTCCGCGACGGAGCTGTGGCACACCATCGGCCGTGCGGCCGGTCTCGACGCGGCGAACCGGCGCCTCGGGCTGCAGCGGACCTCCGGCGGGGAGGGCGAGCTGTGGGGGCTGACCCGGACCACCGCCGCCGACCAACTGGTCCTGCTCCAGCAGGTGTTCGGGGCGGACTCGGAGCTGAGCGCGGCCTCCCGGACGTACCTCCGGGGCCTGATGGAGTCCGTCGAGCCCGATCAGCGGTGGGGGGTGTCGGCCGCCGCCGACGGCGGCTCCTGGGCGCTGAAGAACGGCTGGCTGCCGCGCAGCACGACGGGACGGTGGGTCGTCAACAGCATCGGCCTGGTGACGGCGGACGGGACCGACTGCCTGGTGGCGGTGCTCTCGAACGGCACGACGACCCAGCCGAAGGGCATCTCCCTCGTGGAGGCGGCGGCGAAGGCGGCGGTGTCGGTGTTCGGCGACAAATGATCGGACTTCTGGACGTCAACTGATCTAGAGTTCAAGGCACTTGACGATGAGCAGGCTGGATGGTGGCATTCCCTTTACCCTGCCCCGGGTCCGGCCGCGGAAGGAGTGCTGTGCCTCCCGTACGCCCGAATCGCCGTTCCGTCATGGCCGCTGGACTCGGAGCGGTCGCTGCCGCCGCCGTTCCCCTGTCGCTGCCCACGCCGGCGGCGGCCGCCGGCCTCATCCCGATCCGGCTGGCCGGGCCGACCGGACCCGCTCCGGTGGGCGCGGTGGAGCTGCACCTGGTCGACCGGTCGCGGACCGAGCCCCGCTCGGACGCCGGACAGCCTCGCGAGCTGATGGTGACCGTGCACTACCCGGCCGCCGACGTGCGCGGCCACGCGATGCTGAGGTGGCTGCCGGCGGGTGCCGAGCGGGCGCTCAAGGCCCGCTGGGGCGGCGCCCTGGACGCCTACGCGATGCCGGTGACGCACAGCGCGGACCGCGCCCCCGCCCGGCCGGGCCGGCGGCCGGTGCTGCTGTACTCGCCGGGCTACACCTCGGACCGCACGTTCAACTCCCTCCTCGTCGAGGACCTGGTGTCCTGGGGATACGTCGTGGTCACGGTGGACCATCCGTACGACTCGGGCGAGGTGGAGTTCCCCGACAGCCGGGTCGTCACCCTCCCCGATCCGGACGGGGTGGAGCGGGCCGCCGCGGTCGCGGTGCGCGCCGCCGACCTGCGGTTCGTGCTCGACCGGCTGGCCGTCCTGAACCGCGGCGGCAACCCCGACGCGGCCCGGCGCCCGCTCCCGCACGGGCTGTGCGGAAGCCTGGACCTCACGCGGACCGGTGCTTTCGGCCACTCCCGGGGCGGTGCGGCTGCGGCGGCCGTGATGGACCTGGACGAGCGGGGGCGGGCCGGCATCGACCTGGACGGCGCCCTGTACGGGCCGGTGGTCGAGCGTGGTCTCGACCGGCCGTTCCTGTTGATGGACACGGCGGTCCACGACGGCATGAACCAGGACACGACCTGGCCGCCGTTCTGGAACAACCTGCGCGCCTGGCGACGCTGTCTGCGGCTCGCGGACGCCGACCACAACTCCTACACCGACATCGTGGCGGCCGCTCCGCAACTCCCGCCCGGACTGCCCCTGCAGACCGGCACGATCCCCGCCGACCGGGCGGTCGCGGCCGTACGGGCCACCGTGCGGGCCTTCTTCGACCTCCAGTTGCGCGGCCGCCCCGACACCGGGCAGCTGCTGTGGGGGGCTTCGCCGCGCTACCCGGAGATCGGGTACATCGCCGGATAGGGGCTCAGGCCGGCCGGCGGCGGCTGCGCCAGAGGATCACTCCGGCCACCAGCAGGACGCCGCCCGCGCCGCCGGCGAGCGGGGCCGCCCAGCCGGCGGCGCCGCTCGTGGCCCTGGGGGTGTCCGGACCCGCGCCGAAGTACTTCTCGCGGTACGGCATGGCGCCCGGGCGGGCCGGGGGCTCCAGGCGGGCCGCCGCCTTCAGGGCCGCCGCCGGATCGATCATGCCGAAGCCCCGGGAGTCGTCCCGGCCGCCCACCGGGGCGTCCCGCGCGGTGTCCTCGAGGACCTTCTTGACCTGGACCGGGGTCAGGGCGGGGTGGGCCGCCTTGAGCAGGGCCGCCGCGCCGGAGACGAAGGCGGAGGCCGCGCTCGTGCCCCAGCCCGCGTAGTACTTGCGGTCGGGGTCGGCGATGACGACGTCGACGCCGGGCGCGCTGACGGCGGCGTACCAGCGGCGGGTGGAGAAGGCGGCGCGGGTGCCGTACTTGTCCACGGCGGTGGCGGCGATGACGCCCGGGTAGGCGGCCGGGTAGGAGACGTGGTCGCCCTTGTCGCCGCCGTTGCCCGCCGAGGCCACGACGACCACGCCCTTCTTCAGCGCGTACTGCACCGCCTCGTCCTCGCTGGGCTCGGGGTGCGCGGAGTCGGAGTCGTCGCCGAGGGAGAGGTTGATGACGTCGGCACCGTGGTCGGCGGCCCAGCGGATGCCGTCGGCGAGGGCGTTGCCGCGGGTGGTGCGGGCCTTGGCGCGGGCGGGGTCGCCGTCCTCCAGGATGACCCGGACGGGCAGGATCTTCGTCTCGGGGGCCACGCCCATGACGCCGTCGGCGCCGCCCGCGCCGTGGCCGTGCCCGGCGATGATGCCGGCCATCGCCGTGCCGTGCCGGGCCCAGGTCCGGTCGCCCGGCCCCGCGCCGAAGCCGATCATGTCCTTGGCGGGCAGGACGTTGCCCGCGAGGTCCGGGTGGTCGCCCTCCACCCCGGTGTCCAGGACGGCGACGGTGACGCCCCGGCCCTTGGTGGTCTGCCATGCCTCCTGGAGGTGCAGGGCGGACAGGCCCCACTGCTGGCCGCGGATGCCGTCCGCGTGGGCGGCGGTGGCCGGCAGCAGGGCGAGGGAGCCGGCGAGCAGCAGGCTCGCCGCCGCTGCGCGGACGCGCTTCATGAGGGCTTCTCCGTGGCCGTGCCGACGGTCTTGCGCAGGCGCCGTTCGACGCGGTCGGCCAGGCCCTGGGCCTCGTTGCCGAGGCCGGCCTGGGCCGGTGCAGCGGTGGCGCCGGAGCGGACGGCGTCCGCCGCGGGCTGGGGCGCGTCGACGGTACGGCCGTCGGCCCAGCCGGAGACGGCGAAGGCGACGACGGGGGCGTCGGTGAGGACGGAGACGGTCCAGGAGGCCCGCTGCCGCTCGCCGAAGCCGGCGGCGGGCGTGCCGGCGGCGGCGTACGCGCGGGGCATCAGGTCGGCCCGCCGGTCCAGGTGTTCGTCGCGGAAGCGGGCGGCGAGCGCGGACATGGCAGCGGGGTCGGCCTTGGTGAACAGCAGGCCGACGGTGGTGACGTAGCTCTGGGTGGCGTCGGTGTAGGTGGCGCGCAGCAGCCGCCGGCAGCCGACCGGGGCGAGGGCCTTGGACAGCAGCGGGTCGAAGGCGCGGGCGCAGCCGGCGTCGGGGGCCACGGCGATCCGGGTCCAGGTGCGGTCGGCGCCGCCGGGGCCGGCCCCGGTGCCCTGGACGGTGGGCGGGAACAGGTCGTCCACGGGCACGCTGTGCCAGAGCGTCCCGGCGGTGCTGAACGCGGTCGCCGCGGTGCTGTCCGGGCCGTCCCCGGTGAGCCAACTCCCGGTCGCGGCGCCGCTGAGGAGGCCGAACCCGAGCACGAGGCAGGCGGCAGCGGCGGCGGTGCGCGGCGCCGGCCGCAGACGGGTGCGCTCACCGAACGCCTCGGGCTCCGCGAACGACACGACGGGCCGGCCGGCCGGGGCGGCGCTCCAGGAGTGGGCCGGGTCCGGCGCGGTGGGCGCGGGGCTCGCGGGGCGGGCGGGCGCCGTCGGGCCCCAGGCCCGCGCACCGGTCCCCGCGGACCCCGCGCTCCCCGGGGGACGTCGGGACTCGCCGTCGGCGACGGACGGCGAGGACGGCGAGGGGGCGGGTCCGGGCGGGGGCGCGGGAATCGGCCGGAGCCGGGCCGTCGTCTCCGACGGGGCTTCCGGGGGGACACCCGGCCGGCGCGGCTCCCGGGCGGGACGCAGGCGTGCCGTCGTCTCCGACGGGATGTCCGCCGGGGCGCCCGGCCGGCCGCCGGGCTCGCCGCCGGGCCGGACCCGGGGCGACGTCCGCGCAGCGGTCCCCGGGGCCGTTCCCGGGGCGGGCCCCGCACCGGTGGGCGAGCCGGGCCCGGCGACGGTCCCCGGCGCCGCCGACCCTGTCCCCGCGACTGTCTTCGCCGGGGCCGGCGCGCGGCCGGACCGGGCGCCGGGGCGCCCGGCGGAACCCGCGGAGGCCGTGCCCGGCGGAGCGTCGGGGAAGCGGGCCGAGGCGGGCGGTGGCGGCGGGCTCACCGGCTCGGCGACCTCGGGCACGGCGGAGGGGCGCGGCCCGTGGACACGGGCGGCCGGGGACCGCGGGCCGCGCGGGGTGAAGACCGACGGCTCCTCGTCCGGCGCGCAGTCGGCGAGCCGGGTGTCGTCCGCGGTCCGGGGCGCGGGTGCCGGCCGGGGGCCGGGGGGCTGGTGGGCGGGCGGAGCCGACGGGCGTGGCGGGATCGGGGCCTGCCGCGCTTCCGTGCTCATGCACCCCCCGTTTCCTCGTGCCCGGGCCGTCTCCTCGTACGCGAGCCGTCCTGCCGCTCGGCCGTGCCCGGTGCGCAAGTCCTCGCGGGCACGCATACCCGTACGGCCGGACGGGCATCCCGGTTCAGCCTGCCGACCGGGTGCGTTCCGCCGTACGTGCGCGTCACTCTACGGGTTCTCGGGCGCCGGGACGGAACCGGTCCGGACGGCCCGGGGTATCTGCCCGGAACGTCCCCCTACCCTGCGGTAATCCTGTCTGGCAGGCTTCCGTCATGACTGCGCCTGCCGCTGATCGGGCCCGTTACGACCGGGCCACCGCCCATCTCGACGCCCCTGTGGCGATCGTGGACCTGGACGCGTTCGACGCCAACGCGGCCGACCTGGTACGCCGCGCCGCCGGCAAACCGGTCCGGGTCGCCAGCAAGTCGGTGCGCTGCCGGGCCCTGCTGGAACGGGTCCTGGCCCGGGACGGCTTCCAGGGCGTCATGTCGTTCACCCTGGCCGAGTCGCTGTGGCTCGCGCGTTCGGGGTTCGACGACATCCTGCTGGCCTATCCGTCCGCCGACCGGTCGGGTTTCGCGGAACTCGCGGCCGACCCCAAGCTGGCCGGTGCCGTCACCGTGATGATCGACGATCCGGCACACCTCGATCTCATCGACGCCGCCCGCGACGGCGGACGCGAAGTGGTGCGTGTCTGCCTGGAGTTGGACACCTCGTTGAAGCTGCTGGGCGGCCGGGTGCGGGTCGGCGCCCGCCGCTCGCCCCTGCACTCCCCCGGCCAACTCGCCGAGGTGGCACGCTCGGTGGCCCGGCGGCCGGGCTTCAAGCTGGTGGGGATCATGGCGTACGAGGGGCATGTCGCCGGGGTCGGGGACGCGGTCGCCGGGCGCCCGCTGCGCTCCCGGGCGATCCGGCTGATGCAGGCCGCGGCCCGGCGGGAGCTGGCCGAGCGGCGGGCGGCCGTGGTGCGGGCGGTCCGGGCCGTCGTCCCGGACCTGGAGTTCGTCAACGGCGGCGGCACCGGCAGTGTGCAGCACACCGCCGCCGAGGACGCGGTGACCGAGATCGCGGCCGGCTCGGGGCTGTACGTGCCGCGTCTGTTCGACAACTACACGTCCTTCACCGGCCGCCCGGCCGCGCTCTTCGCCCAGCCGGTCGTACGGCGGCCCGGCGTGGGGATCGTCACCGTGCTCGGCGGCGGCTACCCGGCCTCCGGCGTCGCGGGACCCGACCGGCTGCCGGTGCCGTATCTGCCGGAGGGACTGCGCTACGACCCGCAGGAGGGCCCGGGAGAGGTGCAGACCCCGCTGCTCGGCTCGCCCGCCGACGACCTGCTCATCGGCGACAAGGTGTGGTTCCGGCACGCCAAGGCGGGCGAGCTGTGCGAGCGGTTCGAGGCGCTGCACCTGATCGAGGGGGACACGGTCACGGCGACCGTGCCCACCTACCGGGGCGAGGGACAGACCTTCCTGTGACCCGGGCCGCTACACGGGCGTGACGTACGCGCCGGCGATCCCGCCGTCGACCAGGAAGTCGGTGGCGTTGACGAACGAGGAGTCGTCGCTGGCCAGGAAGGCGACGGCGGCGGCGATCTCCTCGGCCTCGGCGAACCGGCCGACCGGGATGTGGACCAGGCGGCGGGCGGCCCGCTCCGGGTCCTTGGCGAACAGTTCCTGGAGCAGCGGGGTGTTCACCGGGCCGGGGCACAGGGCGTTCACGCGGATGCCCTCCCGGGCGAACTGCACGCCCAGCTCGCGGGACATGGCGAGGACGCCGCCCTTGGAGGCCGTGTAGGAGATCTGGGAGGTGGCCGCGCCCATCCGGGCCACGAAGGACGCGGTGTTGATGATGGAGCCCTTGCCCTGGCGGCGCATGTAGGGGATGGCGGCCTTGCAGCACAGGTAGACGGAGGTGAGGTTGACCTCCTGGACGCGCTTCCAGGCCTCCAGGCCCGTCTCCAGGATGGAGTCGTCGTCGGGCGGCGAGATGCCGGCGTTGTTGAAGGCGATGTCGACGCTGCCGTAGGTGTCGTACGCCGTCTTGAACAGCGCCTCGACCTGCTCGGGGTCGGTGACGTCGACCTTGACGAAGAGTCCGCCGACCTCGTCGGCGGCGGCCTTGCCGCGTGCCTCGTCGACGTCCGCGCAGACGACGCGGGCGCCCTCGGAGGCGAGCCGGCGGGCGGTGGCGAGTCCGATGCCGCTGCCGGCTCCGGTGACGACGGCGGTACGGCCGACCAGGCGGCGGCAAACGGTGGTGTCGGTCACTGTGCGGGGCCCTCCGTGCTGATGAAGACGTTCTTGGTCTCGGTGAAGGCGGTCAGGGCGTCGGGCCCGAGTTCGCGGCCGAGGCCGGACTGCTTGAAGCCGCCGAACGGGGTCCAGTAGCGGACGCTGGAGTGGGAGTTGACGGACAGGTTGCCCGCGCGCACGGCCTGGGACACGCGCAGGGCGCGGCCCACGTCCCGGGTCCAGATGGAGCCGGAGAGGCCGTAGGGGGTGTCGTTGGCGAGGCGGATCGCGTCCTCCTCGTCGGTGAAGGGGAGCAGAACGGCGACCGGCCCGAAGATCTCCTCGCGGGCCGCCGCGCCGTCCGGCCGCTCCCCGGTGAGCACGGTCGGGGGGAACCAGAACCCGGGACCGTCGGGGGCGCTGCCGCGCAGGGCCGGGGCGTCCTCGGGGACGTAGGACCGTACGCGCTCCAGCTGCTGGGCGGAGATCAGCGGGCCCATCTGGGTCTTCTCGTCGGCCGGGTCGCCCACGACGACGGCGGCCAGCGCGTCGGCGAGGTAGGCGCGGGCCTCGTCCAGCACCGACTCCTGGACCAGGACGCGGGTGCGGGCGCAGCAGTCCTGGCCGGAGTTGTCCAGGAAGGAGAAGGGGTCGAGGGCGGCCTCGAGGTCGGCGTCGGCGAAGACGACGTTGGGGCTCTTGCCGCCGAGTTCGAGGGTGACGGGCTTGACGGGGTCGGCGCAGAGCGCCATGACGCGCTTGCCGGCCCGGGTGGAGCCGGTGAAGACGATCTTGCCGACGCCGGGGTGCCGTACGAGCGCCTCGCCCGCGATGTCGCCGCGTCCCGGCAGCACCTGGAAGAGGTGTTCCGGCAGTCCGGCCTCCCGCGCGAGTTCGGCCAGGCGCAGGGAGGTCAGCGGGGTGGTCTCGGCGGGCTTGAGGATGACGGCGTTGCCCGCGGCGAGGGCCGGTGCCGTGCCCCAGGCGGCGATCGGCAGGGGGAAGTTCCAGGGGGCGATGACGCCGACGACGCCGAGCGGTTCGAGGATCGTGACGTCCAGTCCGCCGGGGACCGGGATCTGCCGGCCCGCGAGCCGTTCCACTCCGCCGGCCGCGTAGTCCAGCAGGTCGCGGACGTTGCCGGCCTCCCAGCGGGCGTTGCCGATGGTGTGTCCGGCCTCCCGCACCTCCAGCAGGGCCAGCTCTTCGAGGTGCGAGTCGACGACGGCGGCGAAGCGGCGCAGCAGCCGGGCCCGGTCGGCGGGCGTGAGGGCGGCCCAGGCCCGCTGCGCCTGTCCGGCACGGCGGACCGCGGCGTCCACGTCCTGCTCGCCGGCGCCGGGGACGGTCGCGATGACCTCTTCCGTCGCGGGGTTGAGTACGTCGAGTTCATACAGCTGGGACACGTGATGCCTCACAGGCGTTCGAAGGAGCGGCGCAGCTCCCAGTCGGTGACCGCGGCGTCGAAGGCCTCCAGTTCGACGCGCGCCATGTTGCGGTAGTGGGCCACGACCTCGTCGCCGAAGGCGGCCCGGGCGATCGGGCTGTTCTCCCAGAGTTCGGCGGCCTCGCGCAGGGAGGTCGGGACGTGGGCGAAGCCGGCGGTGTAGGCGTTGCCGGGGCAGGGGTCGGGGAGTTCGAGTTTCTGTTCGACGCCGTGCAGTCCGGCCGCGATCAGGCCGGCGACGGCGAGGTACGGATTGACGTCGCCGCCGGGCAGGCGGTTCTCGAAGCGCAGGGAGCGGCCGTGGCCGACCACGCGCAGGGCGCAGGTGCGGTTGTCATGGCCCCAGGCGACGGCGGTGGGCGCGAAGGAGCCCGGCTGGAACCGCTTGTAGGAGTTGATGTTGGGGGCGTAGAGCAGTGAGAAGTCGCGCAGGGCGGCGAGCTGTCCGGCGAGGAAGTGCCGCATCACGTCGGACATCCCGTCGGGCCCCGCCATCGCGTTGCCGCCGTCGGCGTCGGCGAGCGAGAGGTGGATGTGGCAGGAGTTGCCCTCGCGCTCGTTGTACTTGGCCATGAAGGTGATCGAGACACCCTCCTGGGAGGCGATCTCCTTGGCGCCGGTCTTGTACAGGGCGTGCTGGTCGCACGTGGTGAGGGCCTCGTCGTAGCGGAAGACGATCTCGTGCTGGCCGGGATTGCACTCGCCCTTGGCGGACTCGACGGTGAGCCCGGCGCCGGCCATGTCGTTGCGCAGCCGGCGCAGCAGGGGCTCGATGCGGCCGGTGCCGAGGATGGAGTAGTCGATGTTGTACTGGTTGGCCGGGGTCAGGCCGCGGTAGTTCGCGTCCCAGGCCTGTTCGTAGCTGTCCTTGAAGACGATGAACTCCAGCTCGGTGCCGACCTGGGCGGTGTAGCCCAGCTCGGCGAGCCGCTCCAGCTGGCGGAGCAGGATCTGGCGGGGCGCCGCGACGACCGGGGAGCCGTCGTTCCAGGCGAGGTCGGCGACGAGCAGGGCGGTGCCGGGGTGCCAGGGGACGCGGCGCAGGGTGGCCAGGTCGGGGTGCATGGCGAAGTCGCCGTACCCGCGCTCCCACGAGGACATCGCGTAGCCCTCCACGGTGTTCATCTCGGTGTCCACGGCGAGCAGGTAGTTGCAGCCCTCGGTGCCGTGCTGGAGTACCTCGTCGAGGAAGAATCGGGCGGCGAACCGCTTGCCCTGGAGCCGCCCTTGCATATCGGGGAAGGCCAGGACGACAGTGTCGATCTCACCGCTCGCGACGAGGGCGTGCAGTTCCTCGACGCTGAGCGGGGCTGTGCGGTCTGCCACGGGAGAGCCTCCTTGGGCGCATCGCGCTTCTTCGGCCGGGCCGGGAGCCATAAGGTATTGCGGAGAACCATTGCTTGGGAAGGGGGTACGGCGGATGTCGCAGGAGACGGAGTGGCACGGGGCGGACGCGCAGGGCGTCGACGACCGCCTCACGCCGGTGCTGCGGCCGGTGCGGGCGGGCAACGGGTTCGAGGAGGCGCTGGAGCAGATCCTCCAGGTCGTCCGGCTCGGACTGGTGCCGGGCGGCGAGCGGCTGCCGGCCGAGCGGGAGCTGGCGGAGCGGCTCGGGATCAGCCGGGTGACGCTGCGCGAGGTGCTGAAGGTGCTCCAGGACCAGGGCCTGGTGGAGGCGCGGCGCGGACGGTACGGCGGGACGTTCGTCCTGCCGCGCCCGGACGCGGGCGGCGAGGACGAGCTGCGGCGCCGGATCGCCGAGGTCGACATCGAGGACGTGCTGCGCTTCCGCGAGGTGCTGGAGGTGGGGGCGGCCGGGCTGTGCGCGGCGCACGGGCTGGCGCCGGAGCAGGCGGAGCGGCTGCGGGAGGCCCTGCACCGCACCCACGAGGCCCCGCTCGCGCACTACCGGCGGGCGGACACGCTGCTGCATCTGACCCTGGCCGAACTGTGCGGTTCGCCCTCGCTGACCGCGCAGTACGCGGCGGTCCGGGCCACGGTGAACGACCTGCTGGACTGCATACCGCTGCTGGTGCGCAACCTGGAGCACTCCCAGCGCCAGCACACCGCGCTGGTGGAGGCGGTGCTGGACGGGGACGCGGACGGGGCGCGGGAGATGATGCGGGAGCACTGCGCGGGCACGGCGGCCCTGCTGCGGGGCTTCCTGGCGTAGGCCGGCCCCGGCGCACGACAGCTCCGTAAAGGTTTTCCCGAACACCTTTGCAGGGGGCGCTCTTCCGGCGACCATCGTGGTACGGGCACGTGGAGACGAGCACCTGTGACGTCCGGGGAGGACAGCATGACGGTTCGGCCGCTGATCGGCGTGAGCACGTATCTGGAGTCCGGCGCGCGCTGGGGCGTGTGGGAGCTGGAGGCGGTGCTGCTGCCGGCCGGCTATCCGCGGCTGGTGCAGCGGGCCGGCGGCCTGGCGTTCCTGCTGCCGCCGGACGCCCCCGAGCGGGCCGCGGCGGCCGTGGCCCGGCTGGACGGACTGGTGATCGCGGGCGGCCCGGACGTCGACCCGGCCCGGTACGGAGCCGAGCGCTCCCCGCGCACGGGGCCGCCCGCGCCGGAGCGGGACGCCTGGGAGCTGGCGCTGATCGAGGCGGCGCTGGCGGCGGGCGTGCCCCTGCTGGGCATCTGCCGGGGCATGCAGCTGCTGAACACGGCCCTCGGCGGCACCCTCGTGCAGCACCTGGACGGGCACGCGGAGGTGGTGGGCGTGTTCGGCGGCCACCCGGTGAAGCCGGTGCCGGGCACGCTGTACGGCGAGATCGTGCCGGAGGAGGTGTCGGTGCCGACGTACCACCACCAGGCGGTGGAGCGGCTCGGCACGGGCCTGGTCCCGTCGGCCTACGCCGCGGACGGCACGGTGGAGGCCGTGGAGCTCCCGACGGCCCCGGGCTGGGTGCTGGGCGTGCAGTGGCACCCGGAGATGGGCGAGGACCTCCGGGTGATGCGGGCCCTGGTCGCAGCGGCCTCCTGAACCGGTTCGGACGGGCCCGATCGCACACCACGGCCCACCGCGGCGGGCGCCCCGCACCGGGCACGGACTCACGGACACCGCGAGCCCGCGGCGCGACAGCCGCCCGGACCCGCCCGGGCCCGCGCGCTCGCACCCCGCGGGCCGCACCACCGCACCCGGCGGCGGGCCGACCGGCACGTACCCCGCACCCGCACCCCCGGAAGGGCGAGGCACCCTCAACCGCGGCCCCGGACCCGGCGGTCACCTCAACCGGCCCGGCGCAGCCGCGTGCGCCCGCGCCACCTCACCCCACGGCCGCACGCACGTGGAGCCGCGGGGCCCGGTGCGGGCCCGTCACCCCCGGGTCAGTCCCAGCAGTTCCCGGGCCGGGCCCGTGGGGCGGTGGCCCGTCGGCCAGACCGCCCGCAGGTCGCGGCGGAGCGACACGCCCTCCACCGGGATGCTCACCAGGCGCCGCATCGCCAGCTCCTCCCCCACCGCCAGCTCGCTGAGGACCGAGGGGCCCGCGCCGCTGACCGCCGAGGCCTTCACCGCCGTCGTCGAGGACAGCTCGATCAGCGGGCGGGCCAGGCCGCCGAGCGCCGCGTCCAGGACCTGGCGGGTGCCGGAGCCGCGCTCCCGCAGGATCAGCGGGGTCGCGCCCAGCTCCGCCGCCGTCACGGGCCGCCGCCGACGGGCCCACGGATGTCCCGGCGCGGCGACGACGATCAGCCGGTCCTGGGCGATGACCGTGGAGTCCAGGCCCGTGGGCACGGACAGGCCCTCCACGAATCCGAGGTCCGCCTCGCCGGACAGCAGCAGCTCCGCGACCTTCGCCGAGTTGCCCGCGAGCAGCGAGACCGCGGTGTCGGGCCGTCGGGCGTGCAGGGCGAGGAGCCAGCCGGGCAGCAGGTACTCGGCGATGGTCATGCTCGCCGCGACCCGCAGCCGGGAGTCCCGCCGGTCCCGCAGCGCCCGCGCCCCCGCGTCGAAGGCCGCCGCCGCCTCCACCACCCGGCGGGCCCAGTCCGTGACCAGGGCGCCCGCGTCGGTCAGCCGGGAGCCGCGCGGCGAGCGGTCCACCAGGGCCACCCCCAGCTGCCGTTCCATGGAGCGCAGCCGGCTGCTGGCGGCCGGCTGGGTGATGCCGACCTCGCGTGCCGCCGCGCCGAGACTGCCCAGCCGCGCCACCGCGAGCAGCAGCTCCAGCGCGCCGAGATCCGGCACCCGGTGCGCCAGCGACTCCGTGCGCTCCCGCTGTCCCTCCGCCTCGCTCATAAAACCAGCTTATGCCCTCATAGAGAGGAACTCCCTGGTCAGGGGCGAGCGGCGGCGGGATCGTAAAGACATGGTCACCGCAGCCCCACCCCTGCCCCCGCGCCGCGCCGGCCGGTTCAGGCACCTCGGCCCGAACTGGTACGCCTCCGTCATGGGCACCGCCGTCGTCGCCTCGGCCGGCGTGGCACTGCCGGGCCCGGTGCGCGGGCCGCGGGACCTCTTCGCGACCGTGTGGGCGGTGTCCCTGCTGATGCTGGCGGTCCTGCTGGCCGCCCGGACCGTGCACTGGACCCGCCACCGCGACCAGGCCCGCGCCCATCTCCTCGACCCGGCGACGGCGCCCTTCTACGGCTGCCTCGCGATGGCCCTGCTGGCGGTGGGCGGCGGCGCCCTGACGGCCGGCCGGAGCCTGATCGGCACCCGGGCGGCGGTCGGCCTGGACACCGTGCTGTTCACCGCCGGTACGGCGATCGGGCTCTGCGCGGCGGTGGCCGTGCCGTACCTGATGGCCGTACGGCACCGGGTGGAGCCCGGCCAGGCCACCCCGGTGTGGCTGCTGCCGCTGGTCGCACCCATGGTGTCGGCCGCGCTCGGCCCCCTGCTGGTGCCGCATCTGCCGCCGGGCCAGCCCCGGGAGACGCTGCTGCTGGCCTGCTTCGCGCTGTTCGGGCTGAGCCTGCTCGCCGTCCTGCTGATGCTGCCGCTGGTCTTCGCCCGGCTGATCACCGCCGGCCCGCTGCCGCTCGCGCTCACCCCGACCCTGTTCCTGGTCCTCGGCCCGCTCGGGCAGTCCACCACCGCGGTCGCGCTGATCGCGGACGCCGCCCCCGGCGTCGTACCGGCCCCGTACGACCGCGGCCTCGGGGTCTTCGCCGTGCTCTACGGCGTGCCGGTGATGGGGTTCGCGCTGCTCTGGCTGGGGCTCGCGACCGCGCACGTGGTGCGGGCCCGGCGGCACGGCATGGGGTTCACGCTGACCTGGTGGGCGTTCACCTTCCCGGTGGGCACCTGTGTCACCGGTGCCGCGGCCCTCGCCCGGCACACGGACCTCGCGATGTACGACGTGCTGGCCGTCGCGCTGTACGGCGTCCTGGTGGCGGCGTGGCTCGCGGCGGCCTGGGGCACCGTGCGCGGCCTGCTCAGCGGCGAGCTGCCCGGAGCGCCTCGGACAGCGCCCGCGGCGCTTCGGTGAGCGAGGGGCCGTACCAGGTCAGATACCGGCCGCTGACGAGCGCGCAGGGCAGGCCGGGGAAGGACTCCGGGCCGTCGTCCGCGGTGAAGCGGTACGGCTCGTCGGGCAGGACCACCACATCCGGGTGCGCCGCCCGCAGCTGCGCCAGGGGGACGCGGGGATAACGCTCGGGGTGGGCGGCGTACACCTGGTCCACGCCCAGGCGGGCCAGGACGTCGCCCGCGAAGGTGTCCCGGCCGAGGACCATCCACGGGCGGCGCCAGACCGGGACGACCGCCCGGGTGCGCCCGGCGGGCTCGGGCAGGGCCGCCCAGGCCGCCTCCGCGGCCCGGAGCCAGGCGGGCCGGAGCGGCGCACCGCACGCGGTGAGCACCCGGTCCAGCTCGGTGAAGGCCTGCGGCACGGTCCGCACCTCGGTGACGAGCACGTCGAGCCCGGCCGCGCGCAGCGCGTCAAGATCGGCGGCACGGTTCTCCTCCTCGTTGGCGATCACCAGGTCGGGGGCGAGGGAGACGATCCGCTCCGTGTCGGGGTTCTTCGTGCCGCCGATCCGGGTGACGTCCAGGTCCGCCGGATGGCTGCACCAGTCCGTGGCGCCGACCAGGACCCCGGGCAGCGTCCGGGCCACCGCCTCCGTCAGCGAGGGGACCAGCGAGACGGCCCGCACGTCAGCGCGACCGGTCCTGCACGGCCTCGATGTGCTCGGCGACCGCCACCACGATGACCCGGGTGTCCGGGACCGTGGCCCGCCAGCGGTGCCGGACCCCGCCGGTCAGATACAGGGTGTCGCCGCGGCCGAGGCGGTAGGCACGCCCCTCGGCCTCGATCTCCACCGCGCCGTCCGCGACGTACATCAACTCGTCGTTGCGGTGCTGGAACTCGCGGCCCGCGTCGTGGTCGCCGGTGAACTCGGAGGCGTGCAGCTGGTGGTGGCCGCGCACCAGGGACCGGGTCCGCGGGTCGTAGTCGCCCTCGGCGACGGGCTCGGCGCGGACGACGTCCACGCTGGCCGCCGGGTCGGCGGCGGCCAGCAGCTCGACCGCCGTGGTGCGCAGGGCGTCGGCCAGCTTCTCCAGGGAGGTGTGGCTCGGGCGGGCCTTGTCGTTCTCGACCTGGCTGAGGAAGGGCACCGAGAGGCCGGTGCGCTCGGCCACGGCGGCGAGCGTCAGTTCCAGCGCGCGGCGGCGCCGCCGGACGGCCGCGCCCACCCGCACGGGCTGCTGGTCTTTGTGGTCGCCCATCGCTCCGGCTCCCTCCCTCGCTCGTCGGGCCGCTGTCCGGGTGCCCCTCCTGGAGCACACCACCTCTGATGACTTCTCTGCACCCTACGCATGTTCGGCAAACCGTTTCACGCGGCTGTCACATCCACGTCATTTCCGTGATCCCTCACCCTCACAGTTCGCGCCAGCGTCCCGGGGGCCGGGAGCGGTCGGGGACCCGGTGACCCCAGGGGACGAAGATGCCGACCAGCTGGGCCAGGTACCCCAACATAGGCCATCGGTCATCACCGACGGTGATTGTCCTGATCCTTGCCGTAGGCGGAACGCCGCGAGGGGCGGGCGGCACCGGACGCGTGCGCGTCCGGCGGCGCCCGCCCCTCGGGAGGCGGTCCGGGCCGGTCAGGTCACCCGGCCGCCTGGCTCCGGGTGTTCTCCTTGGCGACGGGGGCCCACTTGTCGAGCAGGCCGGGGTGCTGCCGCAGCCAGTCCCGGACGGCGTCCTGCTCCTTGCCCTTGCCCGACTTCTGGATCCGCGCCTCCAGCCCCGTGAGCTGCTCCTCGGTCATCGAGAAGTCCTTCAGCCATGCGCCGACCTGCGGATTGTCGGCGGCGAAGCCCTTGCGGGCGAGGGTGTGCACGCCGTCGCCCGCGCCCCAGGCCCCCTTGGGGTCCTTGAGCTTCTTCAGGTCGTAGTCGCTGTACGCCCAGTGCGGCGACCACAGGGTGACGACGACCGGGTCCTTGCGGGCGTAGGCGCGCTTCAGCTCGGCGAGCATGGCCGGGGTGGAGCCGTCGACCACGTCGAAGGAGCCCTCCAGGCCGTACCGCTTGAGCACCTTGTCCTTGAGCAGGCCCATCATGCCCGCGCTCGGCTCGATGCCGATGATCTTCCCGTCGAACTCGTCCGCGTGGTCCTTGAGGTCCGCGAGCGAGTTCACGTCCTTCACATAGGACGGGACGGTCAGCTCCAGGGAGGTGGGTCCGAACCACTTGCCGAGGTCGTCCAGCCGCTTGCCGTACTTCGCCCAGTACTCGGCGTGCGTGGTGGGCAGCCAGGAGTCCGTCTCGAAGTCGAGCTGGCCGGTGGCGAGGCCGGTGTAGAGCGGTCCCGCCGCGTACTGGGTCGTGGTGACCTTGAATCCGCGCTGCTCCAGGATCTCCTTCCACAGGAAGGTCGAGGCGATGCCCTCGTCCCAGGGGATGTAGCCGATCCGGATCTCCTTGCCCTTGCCGACATCGCTGCCGGAGGCCTCGGAGGTGCCCGCGGAGGACCCGAAGACGCCGAGTCCGCCCGCGACGAGCGCCAGGACGACCGCACCGGCCAGCGCCACGGCCGGACGCGGGCGGTACGACCACGCGCGCGTGCGCTCCTTCGCCGCGGCCCTGCGGCCCAGCGGGGAGAGCTGGGTGCCGAGCGCGCCGGTGACGCGGTCCAGGTAGATGGCGAGGACGACGATGCCGACGCCCGCCTCGAAGCCGTAGCCGATGTCGAGCTGGCCGATCGCCTCGTTGACGGCGCCGCCGAGGCCGCCGGTGCCGACCATGCCCGCGATGACGACCATGGACAGGCCCAGCATGATGACCTGGTTGACGCCGGCCATGATGGTCGGCAGGGCCAGCGGCAGCTGGATGCGCCACAACGTGTTGCGCGGGGTGGTGCCGAAGGCTTCGGCCGCCTCGACCAGTTCGGCGTCGACCTGGCGGATGCCCAGCTCGGTCATGCGGACGCCGGGGGCGAGCGCGAAGATCAGGGTGGCGACGACACCCGCCGCGGTGCCCAGCCCGAAGAACAGCATGGCCGGGATCAGCAGCACCATCGAGGGCATGGTCTGGAGCAGGTCGAGGACCGGCCGTACGGCGGCGCTGACCGCCCTGGAGCGGGCGGCCCAGATGCCCAGCGGCAGCGAGATCACCAGCGCGAGGACGGTCGCCACGAGGACCAGGGCGAGCGTGGACATGGCCCGGTCCCACAGATCGAGCGAGTCCACGAGGGCGAATCCGGCGAAGGCGAGGACACCGCCGAGCAGGCCGCGCAGCCACCAGGCGATGACGGCGAGGATGCCCGCCATCAGCAGCGGCTCGGGCGCGGCGAGCACGCTGTCGATGCCGTCGTACATGCCCTCCATGACCGCCTTGACGGCGTCGAACAGCCAGGAGAGGTGGTCGACCAGCCAGTCGACGCCGGAGTCGACCCAGTCGCCGAGGTGGATCCTAGGCACGGCCGGCCACCTTCCCGTCCGGGTTGTCGCAGGGCGCGGGAGCGGCCGTCTCGTCGCCGAGGAAGCCGACCAGCCGCTGGCGCGGGACGACGCCGACGACGTGGTTCGCCTCGTCCACGACCGAGACGCGGTGCGACAGCCGGGCGCTGATCGCGCACAGCTCCACGAAGGGCGTCTCGCGGGTCGCGGTCTCGCAGGCGCAGCGGGGGGCCTCGCCCGTGACGGAGGTGTCCATGAGGGCACCCGCCGTCAGCACCCGGGAGCGGTCGACGTCCTGGACGAAGGAGGCCACGTAGTCGCCGTCGGGGCGCAGCAGGATGTCCTCGGCGGTGCCGGTCTGGACGATGCGTCCGTCGCGCATGACGGCGATGCGGTCGCCGAGCCGCATGGCCTCGTTGAGGTCGTGGGTGATGAAGACGATGGTCTTCTTCAGGGTCTTCTGGAGTTCCAGCAGCTGGTCCTGCATGTCACGGCGGATCAGCGGGTCCAGGGCGCTGAAGGACTCGTCCATCAGCAGTACGTCGGCGTCGGTGGCGAGCGCGCGGGCGAGGCCGACGCGCTGCTGCATACCGCCGGACAGCTCGTCGGGCCAGGACGCCTCCCAGCCGGCCAGGCCGCACAGGGCGAGCGCCTCGTCGGCGCGGCGTTCGCGCTCGGCGCGGGGCACGCCCTGCACTTCCAGACCGTAGGCGGCGTTGTCGCGGACGCTGCGGTGCGGGAAGAGCGCGAAGTGCTGGAAGACCATGCTGATCTTCTTGGAGCGCAGCTCGCGCAGCGCCCGGTCGGTGAGCGCGCTCAGCTCCTGGCCGTCGAAGCGCACGCTGCCGGCCGTCGGCTCCAGCAGCCCGTTGAGCGTGCGCAGCAGGGTGGACTTGCCGGATCCCGACAGCCCCATGACCACGAAGATCTCGCCGGCCTCCACCTGGAAGGAGGCGTCGATCACGGCCGCGGTGGTGCCTTCGGCGCGCAGCTCCGCCCGGTCGGCCCCCTCCTTCAGCCGCTCGACCGCCTCGGCCGGCCGCCTTCCGAACACCTTGAACACATGTTGCGCCTCAAGTCTGGGTGACACGCGCACCTCTCGTCTCGCCGGGACAGGACAGAGGCGGCGCCTGCCCGAGTCCGTGCACGTCAAACGCATACGTGGGCCACCTCACGGGGGTGGCGCAGGCCGCAACCCGTTGCGCGGGGAGGGCCCTGTCAGTGCCGTACGGCATGATGCGAACGTGACCGGACGACTCATGCTCCTCGACACCGCCTCGCTGTACTTCCGCGCCTACTTCGGCGTCCCGGACTCCGTGAAGGCACCGGACGGCACGCCCGTCAACGCGGTGCGCGGGCTGCTGGACTTCATCGACCGGCTGGTGCGGGACCACCGGCCGGAGCAGCTGGTGGCCTGCATGGACGCCGACTGGCGCCCGCAGTGGCGGGTGGACCTCATCCCCACCTACAAGGCGCACCGGGTCGCCGAGGAGCACGAGGGCGCCCCGGACGCGGAGGAGGTGCCGGACACCCTGGCCCCGCAGGTCCCGGTCATCGAGGAGGTGCTGGACGCGATCGGCATCGCCCGCGTCGGCGTCGCGGGGTACGAGGCGGACGACGTGATCGGCACCTTCACCGGGCGGGCCGGCGGCCCGGTCGACATCGTCACCGGCGACCGCGACCTCTACCAGCTGGTGGACGACGAGCGCGGCATCCGCGTGCTGTATCCGCTGAAGGGCGTCGGCACGCTGCAGCTGACGGACGAGGCGGTGCTGCGCGAGAAGTATGGCGTCGACGGGCGGGGGTACGCGGATCTGGCGCTGCTGCGCGGCGACCCGAGCGACGGCCTGCCGGGCGTGGCCGGCATCGGCGAGAAGACGGCCGCCAAGCTGCTCGCCGAGTTCGGCGATCTGGCCGGCATCATGGCGGCGGTCGACGACCCGCGGGCGAAGCTCACGCCGTCGCAGCGCAAGCGGCTCACCGAGGCCCGGCCGTATGTCGCGGTCGCGCCGACGGTGGTGCGGGTGGCCGGGGATGTGCCGCTGCCGGACGTCGACACCGCCCTGCCGCACGCTCCGCGCGATCCGGCGGGCCTGGAGGAACTGGCCCGCCGCTGGGGCCTCGGGGGCTCCCTGCAGCGGCTGATGAGCACGCTGGCGGAATGACCCTTCGGGGAATGTTCCGGCAAAGCTCTCAGCCACGTCCCACGGAAGAGGTGTCACATCGGACCGAGGTGCTAACTTAGGTAAACCTAACCAACTCCCGCAGGAGGCCGTGATGGCAGAGCGTCCGGGACGAAAGCCGCGCAAGCCCCAGACCGCCCAGGTGGTGCGCACCGAACGGCTGACCCCGCACATGCAGCGGGTGGTCCTCGGCGGCGAGGGCCTGGCCGGATTCGCCGCGGACACCTGTACCGACCACTACGTCAAGCTGCTGTTCGGCCCGCCCGGCGTGACCTACCCGGAGCCCTTCGACCTGGAGCTGATCCGCGCCGAGTTCCCGCGCGAGCAGTGGCCGGTGACCCGCACGTACACCGTGCGCGACTGGGACCCGGCGCAGCGCGAGCTGACCCTGGACTTCGTGATCCACGGCGACGAGGGCCTGGCCGGACCCTGGGCCACCCGGGCGCGGCCCGGTGACACCGTGCGCTTCATGGGCCCCGGCGGAGCGTACGCGCCCGACCCGGAGGCCGACTGGCATCTGCTCGCCGGTGACGAGAGCGCGCTGCCCGCCATCGCCCGCAGCCTGGAGGCGCTGCCCGCCGGTGCCCGTGCGCACGCCTTCATCGAGGTGTCCGGGCCCGAGGAGGAGCAGAAGATCGACACCGAGGTGCGGGTCGTCTGGCTGCACCGCGGCGACCGCCCGGTCGGCGAGGCGCTGACGGAGGCCGTACGCGGGCTGGACTTCCCGGCGGGCCGGCTGCAGGCGTTCGTGCACGGCGAGGCGGGCTTCGTGAAGGAGCTGCGCCGGATGCTGCGGGTCGAGCGGCAGATCCCGCGCGAGGACCTGTCGGTCTCCGGCTACTGGCGGCTCGGCCACAACGAGGACGGCTGGCAGGCCTCCAAGAAGGAGTGGAACGCCCGCATCGAGGCCGAGCAGGAGGACGGCTCGGCAGCGGCCGCCGCCTGACCCGCCGCCCCCGGATCAGTCGCCCCGTACGCGTGCGTGCAGATGCATGTCGTGCCAGCCGTCGGGGTGGAGGAGGGCGCTGCGCTTGGTGCCCTCCAGCGTGAAGCCGGTCTTGGCGGCGACCCGGCAGGACGCCTCGTTGGCGGTGGCGTGCGTGAGTTCGAGGCGGTGGAAGCCGATCTCCTCCAGAGCCCAGCGGCCGAGGACCGCCGTGGCGCGCACGGCGACTCCCCGGCCCCGTGCCCGTGCCACCGTCCAGTAGGCGACCTCGGCGACACCGTCCCCGAGCAGTATCTGGCGCAGCGCGACCCGGCCGAGCAGCTCGTCCGTGGCGTCGTCCGCGACGGCCCACTGGGCATCGCGCTCCTCCGCCCACCCCTGCTGCCACTGTTCGATCCAGCCGGCGGCCTCCTCCGCGGAGTCCGACGACCTGATGTGCCACTGGTGCAGCACCGGGTCCTGGAAGGCGGCGTGCAGGGCGGGCGCGTCCTCGGTCCGCCAGGGGCGCAGGACCAGGCCGTCGCCGGCGGGGAGAGCGGGCTGCGGGGTCCGGGCGAGGGAGCCGGGCGGCAGGACCGGGCTGGTGAGATACGGCATGATCCACATCCTGCCGAGCACACGCCCCCCGGTCCGCACGTTTTCCGGTTTTCCCCGGTCGCCTTTCCGGCCGCCTCTTCCGGTCGCCTTTCCGGCCGCCCGCACGGTCCCTGCTTTCCGGCCGCCCTGGCGCTGCCCGTGCCCCCGTACCCTTGACCCCGATGAGACGCCGTACCCCGCCCCCGCCCGCCCCGCTCCCCCAGCGCGACGGGGTGGACCCCGTACGGGTGCGGCTGCCCATGGACGGTGCCTGGGCCACCGTGCGGGAGCATCTGGTGGAGCGGCTCACGGGCGCGGGCCCCGGCATGATCGACTCGATGCTCGCCGCGGGGCAGATGGTCGGGGCGGACGGCCGGGCCGTGGCGCCGGACGCGCCGTACCGGCCGGGGATGTTCGTCTGGTTCCACCGCGAGCTGCCCGCCGAGGTGCCCGTGCCGTTCCCGGTGGACGTGGTGTACCGGGACGAGCACATCGTGGTGGCCGACAAGCCGCACTTCCTGGCCACCACCCCGCGCGGCACGCATGTCGCCGAGACCGCGCTGGCCCGGCTCCGCCGCGAGCTGGGCATCCCGACGCTGACGGCGGCCCATCGCCTGGACCGCCTCACCGCCGGTCTGGTGCTGTTCACGGTACGGCCCGGGGAACGCGGCGCCTATCAGACGCTGTTCCGGGACCGGCGGGTGCACAAGGAGTACGAGGCCGTCGCGCCGTACGACCCCGCGCTCGTCCTGCCCCGGACCGTCCGCAGCAGGATCCTGAAGGAGCGGGGGGTGCCGGCCGCCCGGGAGGTCCCGGGCGAGCCGAACGCCGAGACCCGTGTGGAGCGGGCCGGGCAGCGGGCCGGACTCGGCAGGTACCGGCTCGTCCCGGCGACCGGGCAGACCCACCAGCTGCGCGTCCATCTGACCGCGCTGGGCATCCCCATCCTCGGCGACCCGCTGTACCCCGAGGTGACCGACCCGGTACCGGCCGGCGACTTCCGGCGCCCGCTGCAACTGCTCGCACGGAAGCTGGAGTTCACCGATCCGGTCACCGGCACGGACCACAGCTTCGCCAGCACCCGCCGGCTGCGGGCCTGGACCTCCTTCGACGACTGGGCCGCGGGCGCCTGACCACAGCGGCGGGACAGGGCCATGGCCATGGCCATCCGACGGGGCCGACGGGCCGACGGCAGCGGTCCCAGGGGAACCGGCGGCGCCGGGGCGGCCCGCCCGTGTCCGTCAGTCGCCGCGCCACCAGCGCAGCAGCCGCCGCCACAGGCCCTGGGGCCGGGTCGGCTCCGGAGCCGCAGGGGCGGGTTCCGGCGCGGGGAACGCGTGGAAGGCCGCGGGCCGCGGTTCGGCGGCCGGGGCGGGGTCGGTGCTCAGGGTGCCGACCTGCCAGCTGGAGCGCGGCGGCGGGACCGGCATGGCCCGCGGCGGCAGATCGACGTCCTGCTGCGGCTTCGGTTCGAAGCGCACCGGCAGGGCCACCAGGTGCCGGGAGGCGATGGACGAACGCCAGCGCAGATCGTCCTCGGCGCAGTCCAGCTGGATGTCGGACAGCCGGGTGAGCAGCGCGTCGACGCCGACGTCCGCGATGGCGCGGCCGATGTCCTGCCCGGGGCACTCG
The DNA here is from genome assembly GCF_043079545.1 of Streptomyces sp. NPDC015171. Taxonomy (NCBI): domain Bacteria; kingdom Bacillati; phylum Actinomycetota; class Actinomycetes; order Kitasatosporales; family Streptomycetaceae; genus Streptomyces; species Streptomyces sp. NPDC015171. Next base: position 185,274 of record NZ_JBIBUO010000006.1, on the reverse strand, counting down.
TGCGGGCCGCCGCCGAAGGCGAGATGGGAGCGGTTGCCCTGCATGCTCGCGGACAGGTCGGGCCGCACCCTGGGGTCGACGTTGCCCGGGGCGGGCGCGAAGAGCAGCCCGTCGCCCTTGCGGATGGACTGGCCGCCCAGCTCGGTGTCCTGCTTGGCGAAGTACCCGAAGACGGTGCTGAACGGCGGCTCGTCCCACAGGGACTGCTCGATCGCCTCCGGCACGGTCATCTGGCCGCCGTTGAGCTGGGCCCGGAAGCCCGGCTCGGTGAGCACCATGCGCAGCGCGTTGGCGAGGAGGTTCGCGGTGGCCTCGTAGGCCGCGAAGAGGACGAGCCGCAGATGTTCGCGGACCTCGTCGTCGCTGAGGCCGGCCGGATGGGTGATGAGGTGACTGGTGAAGTCGTCCTCGGGCCGGGCCCGCCGCCGGGTGGTGAGCCGGCTGAGCGCGTCCATGACGTAGGTGTGGCTCTGGATCGCCGTCTCGGTGCCCTTCAGGGCGTCCCGCGCGGCATGCACCATCCGGTCGTTGTACTCCTCGGGCATGCCGAGCAGCTCGCACAGCACCGCCATCGGCAGATGCTCGGCGAACTGCGAGACCAGGTCGGCCCGGCCCCGCTCGCAGAAGCCGTTGACGAGGGCCTGGGTGTGGCGGCCGATGTGCCTGCGGACGCTGCGGTGGTCGATGGTGCCCATGGCGGCGGTGACCGCGTCGCGCAGCCGCTCGTGCTCGTCGCCCTCGGCGTGCGAGCAGATCGGCTGCCAGGCGATGTGCGGCATGAGGGGGTGGTCGGGCTTGACCCGGCCGTCCCGCAGCGGGCCCCAGATCCGGCTGTCCCGGGTGTACTGCGAGGGGCTGCGCACCAGATGCAGGTTCTCGGCGTGCCCGAGCACCACCCACATCGGTACGTCGTCGTGCAGCAGCACGGGGGCCACGGGGCCGTGCTGCTCGCGCAGGCGCTCGTAGAGGTCGCCCAGATCCTCGGCGTCGGGGCCGTAGAGCCGGTGCACCGCGCCGGGGCCGAGGCCGTGGGCCGGGCAGCCCGGCGGCGGGACGGCGGCGGGGTCGGTGCCGGTCAGTGAGGGTGATTCAGACGTCACGGTATCGCTCCGGAACGGATGGTGTGGGGGTCGGTCGACGGCAGGTCAGGTGAGTGCGCCGGACATGGCGAGGGCGTGCAGGAAGCGCGTCAGGGCCATCAGCACCTCTTTGCTGGAGGCCCGGCGGCGCACGTCGCAGTCCAGGATCGGGATCTCCGGGGCCAGGTCCAGCGCGGTGCGCAGCTCCTCGACCGGGAAACGGGGTGCGTCCGGGAAGGAGTTGACGGCGACGACGAACGGCACCCCGCGCTCCTCCAGGCGGCCCATGACGTCGAAGCTGACCTCCAGGCGCCGGGTGTCCACCAGGACGACCGCGCCGAGCGCGCCTTCGAACAGGCCGTTCCACAGGAACCAGAAGCGCTCCTGGCCCGGGGTGCCGAACAGATAGAGCACCAGTTTCTCGGTGATGCTGATCCGGCCGAAGTCCATGGCCACGGTGGTGGCCGTCTTGGAGTCCGAACCGTAGTTGTCGTCCACGCCGATGCCGGCCTGGGTCATGGTCTCCTCGGTGGTCAGCGGTCTGATCTCGCTGACCGAACCCACCATGGTGGTCTTGCCGACACCGAAGCCGCCCACGATCACGATCTTCGCCGCGGCCTGGGCCGTGTGCGGCAGATGGTCCTCGGTGCGCGGGCCGGGGATCGTGTCAGAGCTTTTGAAGTCCATGCATCACCGCTTCGAGGAGTGAACGGTCGGGGAGCGCCTGGCGGACGATCGGGGCGCGCGCCTGCACCAGTTCGCCCCCGATCAGCTCCGTGATCAGTACGGTCATCGCGCTGAACGGCAGTTGGAGATAGGCCGAGAGCTCGGCCACGGACAGCGGGGCGTTGCAGAGCCGGAGCACCGCCGCCACCTCGGGCGAGGCGGAGAGCGGCGGCCCGGAGCGCGCCACGATCAAGGTCACCAGGTCGAGTTCGGCACGGGCGCCGTCGGTGCCGGCGATGGTGTAGAGCCGTTCGGGGTTCCCTGGTTTGCCTCCGCCGGCCGCCGGTTTCGGCGGCGGTGGCGGGGGCGGGGGCGGCAACTGCTGCGGCCGGCGCCGTCTGCGCTGTGGAGGGGTCATACGGTCTGCCCGTTCCGCCGGGGCGGACTGGTGAGATGGGCGCCGATCCGGACGACGAGGTCACGCATCATGCCGCTCATACGGCCCGGTTCGCAGGTCACGTCGGCGAGCACGGCGAGGAAGGCGTTGGGGCCGGCGTTCATCAGGTAGAAGTAGCCGCCCTCGATCTCGAAGACGACGACCCGCATCTCGCCGGCCCCGGGGAGCTCCTGGATGATGGCGCCGGCCAGGCTCTGCACGCCCGCGCAGGCCGCGGCCACACGGTCGGCCGCGTCAGGGTCGCCGCCGTAGCGGGCGATGCGCAGTCCGTCGGCGGAAAGGACCACGATCATCTCGATGCCCGGCACGCCATCGTTCAGCTGCTTGAGCATCCAGTCCAGGTTGCCTCGCTGCTGGATCACTTGAGGTCCCTCTCGTCGTCATCGTAGGGGGCGCCCTCGGCGGGGGCGTCCGCGTCGTCGAGCAGATGCAGGTACTTGGTCGGGTTGCGGGTGAAGTCGGTCAGCTCGGGCCCGGTGGCGCCCGGCGGCATGCCCTTGCGCAGTCCCTCCCAGAAGGCCTCGATCCCCGCGCCCGGCGGCTGGTCCAGGAGCTTCTGCCGCTCGGCGTCGATCTCCGGCTCGGGCTCCGGCTCCGTCCTGGTCTGGGACCAGATGGTCGGCCTGCCCTCGCGCTCGGCGCGCTCGATGGCGGCCTGTTCGGCGTACCGCTGGCTGAGCGGTGTCTTCACCCGGCTGCGGCGCTGCGGCAGACCGCCCGCCGTCCACTCGGTCACCTCGGGGACGTCGTCCTCCATGGAGATCCCCGCGGGGATCTTGGGGCTGGTGGGGCGGCGCTTCTTGGGCGGGCGCTTGGGGCCTTCGACCGCGCCGAGTTCGGGCTTGGGGATACCGGTGGCGCCGATGCCGTGCGCCGCGCCGACGCCCGGCTCGGTGGTCGTCATCACGCGCGGCACGATGAGGATCGCGCGGACGCCGCCGTAGGCGGAGGCGCGCAGCGAGACCTCCATGTCGAACTGCTTGCAGAGCCGGCCCACGACGGCGAGACCGAGCCGCGGGTTCTCGCCGAGGTTGTCCGCGTCGTCGAGGTTCTTGGCGTCCTCGATCGCCTGCTCGATGCGGCGCCGGGACTCCTCGCTGAGGCTGACGCCGGCGTCCTCGATCTCGATGGCGATACCGGCCTGCACCTCGGAGGCGGTGACATGCACCTTGGTGGTCGGCGGCGAGTAGCGGGTGGCGTTGTCGAGGAGCTCCGCGGCGGCGTGGATGACCGGCTCGACGGCGGTGCCCTTGATGTTGATGTTGACGATGGAGCTGAGCTCGATGCGGCGGTACTCCAGGATGCGCGACATGGCGCCGCGCAGCGTGCTGTAGAGGGAGACGGGCAGCGGCCACTGGCGGCCGGGCCGGCCGCCGCCGAGGACGCCGATGGTGTCGGCGAGGCGGCCGATCAGCGAGGTGCCGTGGTCGATGCGGAGCAGGTCGTCGAAGACCTCGGGGTTGCGCCCGTGGTCCTCCTCCATCTCCCGGAGTTCCTTGGCCTGCTGGTGGACGATGGCCTGGACGCGGCGGGCGATGCTCACGAAGGAGCGTTCGGTGGCGTCGCGCATCGAGATCTCGTGGTCGGCGCCGCGCAGCGAGATGCGCACCAGTTCGCGGTAGCCCTCGGGCAGGCCGCGCAGTTCGGGGTCCTCGTCGAAGACGTAGCGCACCGTGTCGCGGAGCACCTCGCCGCGGCGCAGCCGCAGGAAGCCGGTGGGCAGGACGTCGGTGGCGAAGCGCTCCATCAGCTCGCCGTGCGCGGCGATCCGCTGCTCCAGGAACGCGATGTGGCGGGCGTGTTCGGCCTGTGCCTCGCGGAGCCGGCGGCCGCGGCGGGCGGCCTCGCCTGCCGTGCCGAGGACCAGCAGCACGGCCAGCGCCCCGCACAGGCCGACGGCGAGCCGGGCCGAGTGCGGTACCAGGGCGACGGCCGCTCCGGCGGCGGCGGCCATCACTATGGCCGGTGGCAGGAGCACGCGCGCATAGGGACGTTCACGGCCGCGGGGGGGCTTCTGAACACTCACCATGGATGCCTTCTGAGACGAGTCGGCTGGGTGTCAAGGGAGCTTTTGGGGGGAAGGTTCATGGAACTGTCGGGATCTACTTCGCGTTTGGGAACAGGCGCACGAATTACCTCAACTCGGTGCGCCGCGGGCGAGCTTAGTCCGACCGGATCATCGCCGTGTCATATTCGGCAAGCACCTGAAAACGCCCCCGCGACAGGAGTACGCTCAACTCCTTTTACACACTGGGCACTTGTTCGCACACGCTCGGTAACTACGCACGGGCGTACGAAACTTGCTCACCGTGCCGGGTGAAATAGGGGGCGGGACCGCTCCCAGCCCCCTCCGGACGCCGTTTCCCCTTGCGACGTCACAAGGGCCCGGATCCGTCCGTGGCGGACGGATCCGGGCCCTGTGGGTACGGCCTGCGGATGCCGGGCGGGGGTCAGCCCACCGACGAGTAGGCGACGACTCCCCGCAGCAGCTCGTCGACGGCCTTGCGCGCGGTCTTGGCCACGGTCGAGCCCTCGGCAGGCGCCGCCGCCGAGATCTGACCGAGCACGTCGATCACCTGCTTGCACCACCGCACGAAGTCGCCGGCCGGCATCTCGGCCTCGCGCAGCACCTCGTCGAGCCCCTTGCCCGACGCCCACATGTACGCGGCCCAGGCGAATCCGAGGTCGGGTTCGCGCTGCCCGACACCCTCGGTCTGGTTGATCCGGAAATCCTCCTCCACCGCGTCGAGCCGGCCCCAGATCCGGACCATCTCGCCGAGCGCGGCCTTGGCCTTCCCGGAGGGCAGCTTCGGTGCCATGGCGTCGTCGCCGACCCGCGCCTCGTACACCAACGCGGAGACACAGGCGGCGAGTTCCGCGGGAGAGAGCCCCTCCCAGACCCGCTCGCGCAGACACTCGCTGGCCAGCAGGTCGAGTTCGCCGTACAGCCGCGCGAGCCGCTTGCCGTGCTCGGTGACCTCGTCACCGCGCAGGTAGTCCAGTTCGGTCAGCAGCGCCACGATCCGGTCGAAGGTCCGCGCGATCGTGTTCGTACGGCCCTCGATGCGGCGCTCCAGCTGCGAGGTGTCGCGCAGCAGCCGGTGGTAGCGCTCGGCCCAGCGGGCGTGGTCCTCGCGGTCGTTGCAGCCGTGGCAGGGGTGTGCCCGGATCGCCGTCCGCAGCCGTGCGATCTCGTTGTCGTCGGCGGCCTGGGACCGGCTCTTGCGCGCCCGCTCCGGCGGGATGTGGCCGGCCTTGCTGCGCAGCGCGGAGGCCAGGTCCCGGCGGGACTGCGGCGAGCGCGGGTTGAACGACTTCGGGATCCGCATCCGGTCCAGCGGCTCGACCGGCACCGGGAAGTCCATCGTCGCCAGCCGCTTGACCTGCCGTTCGGCCGTCAGCACCAGCGGGCGCGGCCCGTCGTAGTGGTCGAAGCCGCGGTGGCCGTTGGCGCGGCCCGCGGGCAGACCCGGGTCCAGCACCAGGGCGAGGCCCGCGTACTTGCCCGTGGGCACATGGATGACATCGCCCGGCTTCAGCTTCTCCAGGGCGACGGCGGCCTCCGCCCGGCGCTGGGCGACGCCCTGCCGGGCCAGCTCGGTCTCCCGGTCCTTCAGCTCGCGGCGCAGCCGCGCGTACTCCTCGAAGTCGCCGAGGTGGCAGGTCATCGAGGCCTTGTAGCCGTCCAGCCCCTCCTCGTTGCGCTGCACCTGGCGGGAGATGCCGACGACCGACTTGTCGGCCTGGAACTGGGCGAAGGAGGTCTCCAGCAGCTCGCGCGAGCGGTGCCGGCCGAACTGCTCGACCAGGTTGACCGCCATGTTGTACGACGGCTTGAAGCTGGAGCGCAGCGGGTAGGTGCGCGTGCCCGCGAGACCGGCGAGGTGCTCGGGGCTCATACCGCGCTGCCACAGCACGACGGCGTGGCCCTCCACGTCGATGCCCCGGCGGCCCGCGCGGCCGGTCAGCTGGGTGTACTCGCCGGGCGTGATGTCGGCGTGCTGCTCGCCGTTCCACTTGACGAGCTTCTCCAGCACCACCGAGCGGGCGGGCATGTTGATGCCGAGCGCGAGGGTCTCGGTGGCGAACACGGCCTTGACCAGGCCGCGCACGAACAGCTCCTCCACGACCTCCTTGAAGGTCGGCAGCATGCCGGCGTGGTGGGCGGCGATGCCGCGCTCCAGGCCCTCGAGCCATTCGTAGTAGCCGAGGACGTGCAGGTCCTCGGTCGGGATGGCGGCGGTGCGCTCCTCGACCAGGGCGCGGACCTTCTCCCGCGCCTCCTCGTCGTTCAGCCGCAGTCCCGCGTACAGGCACTGCTGGACCGCGGCCTCGCAGGCGGCGCGGCTGAAGATGAAGGTGATGGCCGGGAGCAGGCCCTCGGCGTCCAGCCGCTCGATGACCTCGGGGCGGCCCGGGGTCCACACGCGGGAGCGCTGCCTGCGCTCCCGCTCCCGGTCGGCCTCGCGCATCGACCGGCCGCGCCGGCGGTCCTGGAACGACGGCCGGGTCGCCTCCATGCGGGCGAGGCGGGCCAGGTCGGGGTTGACGGCCTTCTTGTGGCCCTCGCCCTCCTCGAACAGGTCGTACATCCGGCGCCCGGCGAGCACGTGCTGGAACAGCGGCACGGGCCGGTGCTCGGAGACGATCACCTCGGTGTCGCCGCGGACGGTGTCCAGCCAGTCGCCGAACTCCTCCGCGTTGGACACGGTGGCGGAGAGCGAGACCAGGGTGACCGACTCGGGCAGGTGGATGATCACCTCTTCCCAGACGGCGCCGCGGAAGCGGTCGGAGAGGTAGTGCACCTCGTCCATGACCACATAACCCAGGCCGAGCAGGGTCTGCGAGCCGGCGTAGAGCATGTTGCGCAGCACCTCGGTGGTCATCACGACCACCGGGGCGTCGGAGTTCACGCTGTTGTCGCCGGTGAGCAGGCCGACCTTGTCCGTGCCGTAGCGGCGGCACAGGTCGGCGTACTTCTGGTTCGACAGCGCCTTGATGGGTGTCGTGTAGAAGCACTTCTTGCCCTGCCGGAGCGCGAGGTGGACGGCGAACTCGCCCACGATCGTCTTGCCCGAGCCGGTGGGCGCGGCCACCAGCACGCCCTTCCCCGATTCGAGCGCCTGGCAGGCCTCGATCTGGAAGGGGTCGAGGCCGAAGTCGTACATCTCGCGGAAGGCGGCGAGCGCCGTGGCCTGCTCGGCTGCCCGCCTGCGGGCTGCCGCGTACCGCTCGGCCGGTGAGAGGTCCTCTGTCATCGTACTTTCGAGCGTACCGGGCCCCACTGACAACAGGACGATCATTATCCCGATCGTCGGTCGGCCACCGGCCGACGGGCCTGCGGCGGACCGGACGCGGACCGGACGCGGACCGGCGGCGGACCGGCGGAACATCGGCGGAAGACGGGTGGACGGCCGGAGGACGACGGATGCCCCCGGCCTCGGGCCGGGGGCATCGCCTGGTGGCGCGTGGTGAAACGATCAGGTGACGTCGTCGTAGCCGTTGACCCGGTCCGCGCTCGCCTGCTCGGGCAGCGAGCGGTGGGCCGAGACGGGCTCGACGCCCCCGATGTCCTCGGGCGTGAGGTCCAGCTCGGACGCCTCGTCGTCGTCGGGGCCCGCGGCGTCGCGGCGGCGCTTGCGCGCGTCGTTCAGCAGCGAGAAGCCGACCGCGATGAAGTACAGCACCCAGATCGGCCCGGCGAGCGAGATCATCGACAGCGGGTCGGTGCTCGGCGTGGCCACGGCGGCGAAGACCGTGATGCCGAGGATCATGGCCCGCCACCAGCCGAGCATGCGCTTGCCGGTCAGTATGCCGGTGAGGTTGAGCATGATCAGCAGCAGCGGCAGCTCGAAGGAGAGGCCGAAGACGACCACCATGCGGGTGACCAGCTGGAGCAGGTCGTCGAGCGGCAGCAGGTTCTTGACGTTGTGGTTCGGGGTGAACTCGAGCAGCACCTTGGCGGTGGTCGGCAGCACCCGGTACGCGAAGTAGGCGCCGCCGAAGAACAGCGGGGCGCCGGTGAAGACGAAGGCGTAGGCGTACTTCTTCTCGTGCCGGTGCAGGCCCGGCGCGACGAAGGCCCAGAGCTGGTAGAGCCAGACCGGCGACGCGACCACGACACCGGCCATCAGCGAGACCTGGAGGGCCAGTGTGAAGGGCGCGAGGAGACCGTTGATGGTGATCTCCGCGCACGGCTTCTTGCCCGCGGTCTTCGCCAGCTCTTCGAAGCTCGCCTGACAGCCGACCGAGTCGAGGATCGGCTTCGTCAGGAAATTGATGATGTCGTTGTAGAAGAAGGCGGCGACCACCGTGACGATGACGATGGCGAGCATGGCCTTCGCGAGCCGGTTGCGAAGCTCACGCAGGTGATCCGCGAGGGGCATCCGGCCCTCGGGATCCCTCTCCTTCTGGCGGGCAGGCTTGAGCAACCCACGTCCTCATCTCGTGCGGCAGGCCGGGGGTTCCGGCCCTGCGTCAGCGCTGGGTGGTGTCCGTCGGCTCGTTGACCGGGCGGGAGCTGGTCACGTCGCCGGGGGACGCCTGGATGGTGCGCTGAGCCGGGGGCTGCTCGTTGGAGCTGGGCGCCTGAGCGGAGGCGGAGGTGTTGCCCTCTTCCTTCATCGCCTTGGCCTCGCTCTTGAGGATGCGCGCGGACTTGCCGAGCGAGCGGGCCATGTCCGGAAGCTTCTTCGCGCCGAACAGCAGGATGATGACGACGAGGATGAGAATGATCTCGGGAGCTCCGAGCCTTCCGAACATAAGTCTTTACCTTCTCACCGAGGCGGCTGGATGGGGTGCTGACCGACCGGTCCGGATATATGTCCGATGGTCGTGCTGTCAGCGATCGTAACGCTCAGGGGTAAACGTGAGGCAATCCCCGTGCGTACTCCCGGTCCGCGATACGGGCCTCGTTCTCCGCACCACGACCAGCAGCGTACCTGCCCCCCACGTCAGCATGACAGGGCGAAGTGACGCAAAGCGCTTGAGTCGCCCTCCTCCCAGCCGTCACACCGCGCGGCTCACAGCGCGTCGGCGGCACGGGCCGCGCTCACGGCCGCGCGCTCCAGGTCCTCGGCGGCCCTGTTGATGCGGCGCGCGGAGTCCGCGACCTGCTGCCCGAGGCGCCGCGCCTCCAGGAACACCCGGACGGCGAACACACCCAGGACGGCGAGACCCAGGAAACCCACGGCTACCGCGAACATCGGCCAGAACATGACGTCGAGACTAGACGGTCCGCCGGAGCGGGCCGCGGCCGGCCGGTCCGTGGCGCGCGGCGCGGGGACGCCGCCCCGGAGCAGGGCCGTCCGGTGCGGCCGGCTACACCGTGGAGTGCAGCCGCAGGGTCCTGACCCCGCCGCCGGTGAGCAGCTCCACGATCCGCTCCCCCGCGGGCTTGCGGACCACGGCACCGCAGTCCGGGCAGGTGAAGGAGTAGAACGTGGTCCGGCTGCTGGCGCCGATGGCGAGCCGCAAGGCGCTCGCGGCGAGTTCGAAGCGGCCCCGGCAGTCCGGGCAGCCGGCCCGGAACATCACCGGGACCACTCTCCGCATCCCGGCGAAGGCGGTCGCCACCGTCATCTCACCCGCACCGGACTCCGCGGACTCGCTCACAGCTGTCGCCCCTCTTCCTCTGGGTCGATCCGGTCGTTCGCCGTCAGGGCCGCCAGGGCCTCGGCTCACACGGGCCGCGCGTCCCGGCCGACGGCACCCGGCACCGCGTCCCCCGGGCCTTCGTACGCCGCCAGGGCGGCGCGGGCCGCCGCGCGGGCGCTCTCGGCGAGTTCCGGCGGCGAGACGATCCGGCCGTCGCGGCCGAGCCGCAGCGCCAGCCGGCGCAGCGAGGCCGGATCGGGGGTGCGCAGAGTGATACGCAGCCCGCCGCCGGCCAGCTCATCGGCGCTGTCGTGCGGGTAGTACTCGGCGACCCAGCGACCGCCGGGGCCGACCTCGACCACGACCTCCGGGTCCTCGGCGGCCGGCTGCACCAGGCCCTCGGAGAGGTCGCGCAGTTCGATCTCGGGCGGGGCCGCGGGCGCGTCGAGGATCCTGATCTCGGCGACCCGGTCGAGCCGGAAGGTGCGCCGCGCCTCGGAGCGGCGGCACCATGCCTCCACGTAGGTGTGGCCGACGCTGACCAGCCGGATGGGGTCGATCTCGCGCTCGGTGACCTCGTCGCGGGCCGGGGAGTAGTAGCGGATCCACAGCCGGCGGCGCTCGGAGATCGCCCGGTCGACGTCGGCGAAGACACCGCCCTCGGACTCGAAGGTCACCGACAGCCGGGAGCTGGCGCCCGCGGCCTCGCCGGCCGACGCCTCCACCTTGGCGGTGGCCCGCAGCAGCGCCTGCCGGTCCCCCTCGCGCAGACCGGGCAGGGTGGCGACGGCACGGGCGGCGACCAGCAGGGCGGTGGCCTCGTCGGCGGCGAGCCGGAGCGGTTCGGCCGCCTCCTCGCCGAGCGCGGCCGGGTTGTGCCACCAGATCCGCTCGCCGTCGGTGTCGATGTCCAGCAGGTCGCCGCCGCGGAAACTGGTGCCGCACATGGGCAGCACGTCGAGGTCGGCGACCAGCTCGTCCTCGCTGATGCCGAAGGCGCGTGCCACATCGGCGATCCGCGCGCCGGGGCGCTCCCGGAGGTAGGTCACCAGGGAGAGCATCCGCCGCGTCTGATCGATGGCGTTGCCCGTCCTTGCCGGTTTTCCTGCCACAGTCCCGTCCCCCTCAGCCCTTGGCCACGGCACGCAGCCGGTCCACCACGTCGGCCCGCAGCTCGGCCGGCTCCAGGACCACCACGTCCGGCCCGAACTCCACCAGCCAGGCGTCCAGGCCGTGCCCGTACGGAATCTCCAACTCGTCCCAGCCGTCGCCGAGTTCCCGGACCTTGGTGGCCTTCGCCCGAAGGGGGTAACCGGAGCCGGAGCGCAGCCGGATCAGCGCCGAGCGGTCGGCGATCTCACCGGCCCAGCTCGCGACGGTCTCCCGCACGGTGACGACGTCCGGCACGGGCGCCGTGAAGCCCGTACCCCGGGAGCGGACCCGGCCGGTGATCCGGGAGAGCCGGAAGACGCGTTCGGCACCGCGGTCACGGTCGAAGCCGGCCAGGTACCAGTGGCCGCGCCAGCACTCCAGCGCCCATGGCTCCACGTTCCGGGGCTCGGGACGGGCGGCGGATGCCTTGCGGTAGTCGAAGACGACCGGGCGGCGGTCGCGGCAGGCCAGCATCAGCGGTTCGAAGGCGGCCTCGTGCACCGGGATGCGCGGCTCCAGCGCGCCGTGCGCCTCGTACGGGTCGACGTCCTCGGGCAGGCCGGCGGCGCGCAGCTTCTGCAGGGCGCCGCTGGCCGCGCCGGCCAGGCGGGCCTGCTGCCAGACCTTGGCGGCAAGGCCGAGGGCGGCGGCCTCCTCGGCGTCCAGCGTGATGGGGGGCAGGCGGTTGCTGTCGCGGCGGGCGAGATAGCCGACGTCGCCGTCGAGGTTCTCGACGGTCTCGATGACCAGGCCCAGCTCGCGCAGATCGTCCTTGTCGCGCTCGAACATGCGGTTGAAGGAGTCGTCGCCGCCCGCTTCGAGGTAGGCCTCGATGGATCCGCGCAGCTCCCGCTTGCTGAGTGGCCGGCGTGTGCCGAGCAGACACAGCGCGAGGTTCATCAGCCGCTCGGCCTTGGCAATGGCCATCGATGCCCTTCGCCTTCCCTATGGTGCTTCCGACCGATGACCGTACCGCTCCGCGGTGCGCTGGCAAAAGCCGAGGGCCCATGCCCGAGCAGGCATGGGCCCCGAGTGATCCGATCCGATCGCGATCGGGCGGAGGATCAGACGGCGATGAGGTCCACCACGAAGATGAGGGTCTCGCCGGCCTTGATCGCCGGGGTCGGGCTCTGGTCACCGTAGGCGAGGTGGGCGGGGATGGTCAGCCGGCGGCGACCGCCGACCTTCATGCCCTGCACGCCCTGGTCCCAGCCCGCGATGACACGGCCGCCGCCCAGCGGGAAGCGGAACGGGGCGCCGCGGTTCCAGCTGGCGTCGAACTCCTCGCCCGTGCTGAAGGAGACGCCCACGTAGTGGACGGTGACGGTCTGGCCCGCCTGCGCGACCTCGCCGTCGCCCTCCCAGATGTCCACGATCTCAAGGTCCGCCGGCGCGGGGCCCTCGGGGAAGTCGATCTCGGGCTTCTCGATGCTCACGTCAAAAGCTCCTGCTTGTGTACGACACGAAACGCGGACAGTCTTTCATCTTCGCGGCCCGCACACCCGCCGCGGCCGCCCCGGGCTACATCGCGGCGAGGATGTCCACCGTGAACACCAGGGTGGAGCCCTTCTTGACGACCCCGCCGCTCGGCGGGTTGTTCCCGTAGCCCAGCTCCGGCGGGATGACGACCAGGACCCTGCTGCCGACCTTCTTGCCGGTGAGCCCCTGGGCGAGGCCCTTGACGGCCTGCTGCATCTGCTCCAGCGAGAACTGGCTGAGCCGGCCGGAGCCGTACGTGCGCTGGAAGGTCTTGCCGCTGTCCCAGACCTGGCCCTGGAACTGGCACAGGACCGTCTGGTCGGACTTCAGCTCGGGACCGTCGCCCTCCAGGACGTACTCCGACACGAGCTTCTTCGGCGGGTCCGTCTTGGGGATCGTGACCTTCGGCACCTGGCCGTCGGTGTTGGTGCCCACCTTCGGCAGGGCGGCGTCGGTCTGCGGGACCTGCTTGCCCTTGGCGGAGCTCTTCGAATTGAAGGACTCGACCAGGTCGATGACGAACACCAGCGTGTCGGTGCCCTTGATGCCCGCCTGCGCGTTGCCCTCCTTGCCGTAGCCCAGGGCCGGCGGGACGGCGATCTCGATGCGGCTGCCGGTCTTCTTGCCCATGAGGGCGTACCGCCAGCCGTCGATGAGGCTGCCCTGGGCGAGCTGCATGACCAGCGGGCGGTGACGGTCGAAGGAGTTGTCGAAGACCTTGCCCGAGGCCCAGATCTGGCCGAGGTAGTCGGCCTTGATGAAGTCGTTCTCCGCGATCGTCCGGCCGCTGCCCGCGATGACCGTCTTGACGGCGAGGTCCTTCGGAGGCTCGCCCGACCCCTTGGCGACGGTCGGCTTCTCGCCGAACTTCGTGCCCGCCGTGATCGCCGGCAGCGGCCCGTCCACGATCTTGGGCGGGGGCGAGGAGGACACCGAGGCCGACGGCGAGGCGCCGGTCTTGCTGGACTCGGACTTGTCGTCACCGCATCCGGCGAGCGTGACCAGTCCTGCGGGTACGGCGGCGAGGAGAAGTGAGCGTCGGCGCACGGAAGAGCCTCGTAATCGGTCGATCTTTCGGATGGCGTGCGCGCAACTCTACGACTTGAGAAGGGCGCCGTACGGGAAACGTACGGCGCCCGTGTGGCGTTCCGGCACCGGTGTGCCCGGACGCTCACCTCACCCGGATCTCGCTACATTCCGGCGATCAGCTTCTCCACCCGGTCGTCCACCGAACGGAACGGGTCCTTGCACAACACGGTCCGCTGCGCCTGGTCGTTGAGCTTGAGGTGCACCCAGTCGACCGTGAAGTCCCGGCGCTGTTCCTGTGCCCGCCGGATGAAGTCGCCGCGCAGCCGGGCCCGGGTGGTCTGCGGCGGAACCGACTTGCCCTCGAAGATCTTCAAGTCGTTGCAGATCCGGGTGGCTTGACCCTTCTTCTCCAGCAGGTAGTAGAGACCACGACGGCGGTGGATGTCGTGGTAGGCGAGGTCTATCTGGGCGACCCGGGGGTGCGACATCGTCATGTTGTGCTTGGCCCGGTACCGCTCGATGAGCTTGTACTTCATGACCCAGTCGATCTCGGTGGCGATGCTGTCGAGATCCTCGCTCTCGATCGCGTCGAGCGTGCGGCCCCACAGGTCCAGGACCTGGGCGACCGTGCCGGTGCGGATGCCCCGGCGCTCGCAGAAGTCCACGGCCTTGTCGAAGTACTCGCGCTGCACCTCCAGCGCGGAGGCCTCCCGGCCGCTGGCCAGGCGCACCTTGCGCCGGCCCGTGATGTCGTGGCTGACCTCGCGGATCGCCCGGATGGGGTTCTCCAGGGTGAGGTCGCGCATGACGGTGCCCGCCTCGATCATGCGCAGCACCAGGTCGGTGGCGCCGACCTTGAGGAGCATCGTCGTCTCGGACATGTTCGAGTCGCCCACGATGACGTGCAGCCGGCGGTAGCGCTCGGCGTCCGCGTGGGGTTCGTCGCGGGTGTTGATGATGGGCCGGGAGCGGGTCGTCGCCGAGGAGACGCCCTCCCAGATGTGCTCCGCGCGCTGGCTGACGCAGTAGACGGCACCGCGCGGGGTCTGCAGTACCTTTCCGGCGCCGCACAGCAGCTGCCGGGTGACCAGGAAGGGGATGAGAATGTCCGCGAGCCGGGAGAACTCCCCGTGCCGCGCCACCAGGTAGTTCTCGTGGCAGCCGTAGGAGTTGCCCGCCGAGTCGGTGTTGTTCTTGAAAAGGTAGACGTCGCCTGCGATTCCCTCCTCGTGCAGGCGTCGTTCCGCGTCCACCAGGAGTCCTTCGAGAATGCGCTCGCCGGCTTTGTCGTGGGTGACCAGTTCGGTCACGTTGTCACATTCGGGTGTCGCGTATTCCGGATGTGAGCCCACGTCGAGATAGAGCCGGGCGCCGTTTCGCAGAAAGACATTGCTGCTGCGGCCCCATGACACGACACGGCGGAAGAGGTACCGCGCCACCTCGTCAGGAGACAGGCGCCGCTGTCCCCTGAACGTGCACGTGACGCCGTACTCGTTCTCCAGCCCGAAAATGCGGCGGTCCATGAGGGAACATTACGCCCGATCACCCGAGCTGAAACGGGGTTCGACAGCACGATTTGGATCATTTTCCGATGAAGCCGCAACGACCCCGCTCCGCGCGGGAGCTGCGAGGACCCGTCCGGTGCCGAGCAGGACCAGCAGCGACACGGCCCCGGCCACGCTCGGGAGGGCGAAGCCCCACACCGTTCCGCCCGCCTGGACCACCGGTCCGGCAAGGCCGGTTCCGACCGAGGCGCCCACGGTGAACGTCGTCACGAGCCAGGAGAACGCCTCGGTGACGGTCCCCCTCGGCGCGTGCCGGTCGACGATGATGAACGCACAGGCGATGCAGGGGGCGAGGAAGACCCCGGAGACCACGCTGAGCAGCACCATCGCGACCACGCCCGGCGTCAGCACCAGCGGCAGGTAACACACCGCCAGAAGGGCCACCAGGACCCGCAGTCGCCGTTCGGGCGACCCGGCCCACCGGCGGGCGCCGTAGACGGAGCCGCCGGCCAGCGCCCCGAGGCCGAGCCCGGCCATCAGCCAGCCGTAGACCGCGTCGCCGCCGTGGCCGTCGGCGTAGGACACCGCGGCGACCGTGATCGAGCCCAGCGCGATGCCGATGAACAGGAAGGCGGCGAGCAGGGCGAGCAGGCCGGGCGAGCGCAGGGCACCCAGCCAGTGGGCCTCGCGCGGGGCCGAGCGCCACGCGCGCGAGGGCGGCGAGACGACCACGGAGAGGGCGCCGAGCACGCCCAGCAGGTTCAGCACGAGCAGGGCGGCGCGCTCGTCCCACAGGGACACGCAGAGGGTCACCAGCAGCGGCCCTACCGTGTACATGATCTCCTGAGCGATCGCGTCCATGGCGTACGCGGTGTGCACCTGGTCCTCGCGGCGCAGCACGGACGGCCACAGCGCCCGCAGCCCGCCCTCCAGGGGCGGGGTGAACAGGCCGGACGCCGCGACGGCCGCGTAGGCGAGCGGCAGCGGATCCGTGCCGGAGAGCGCGAAGACCGTCATCCCGAGGGCGGCGAGCACCGCGGCGGGCAGCTGGACGCGCGGCTGGCCGTACAGGTCGACGAGCCGGCCGAGCAGGGGCTGGCCGACGGCGTTGGCCACGCCGTACACGGCCGCGAGGCCGCCGGCGAGGCTGTAGGTGCCGCCCTCGGCGCGGACGAAGAGCACCAGCGCGATGGCGGCGGTGGCGTTGGGCAGACGGCCCACCAGGGTGCCGGTGAGCAGCCGGAGCGCGTGCCTCGCCGTGAGGATCTCGCGGTATCCCGTGGCCATGTCCTGCCCTTCCGTGGCTCCCCTGGACGCTTCGACGACCAGAAGTGTTACGTATAACGTCCTTCTCCATACGTACCATGTGCGCTGTTCGCCCGTCCAGACGGCGGGAAGCGGCCCGACGGCTCCGGACGCCCTCCGGGGCGCGGGACCGGACGGACCAGACGTAGAGGAGCAGGCCCACCGTGGCACGCAGCAGCACGCGCCCGACCAGCCGGGACGTCGCCCAGGCGGCCGGAGTCTCCCAGGCGGCCGTCTCCCTCGTGCTGGGCGACAAATGGCGCGGCCGGGTGTCCGAGGCCACCGCCGAGCGGGTCCGGGAGGCCGCGCGCGAGCTGGACTACCGGCCCAACCTCGCCGCCCGCAACCTCCGCCTCGGCCGCACCCGGACCGTGCTGCTCGTGGTGCCCGCCCTGACGACCGAGTTCTTCGCCGGCGTCTACACCGGCGCCGCGCGCGTGGCGGCCGAGCACGGCTTCGGCGTGGTGCTCTACCCCTCCCCCGAGGGCATCGGCCCGGCCCGCGACCCCTTCGCCTCCGCACAGGCCGCCCTGGACGGCGTCCTCGCCTCCTCGATGGCCGCCGACGCCCTCGACGCCATCCGCGGCGAGGCGCTGCCCCTGGTCATGCTCGACAGCGACCCCGCGGGCAGCCTGGGCGCCGCGACCGTCAACCTGGACATCGCCGACGGCGTCCGCCGGCTCACCGGACATCTGCTGGACCTCGGCCACCGCCGGGTGCTGCACCTCGCCGCCGACGTGCCGTCCTGGACCTTCGAGGTACGCGCACGGGAGCTGGCCGCGTGCCTGGCCGCCGTCCCCGGCACGGAGGTCCGTACGGCACGGGCCCCGATCTCCATCGAGGGCGCCCTCGCCGCGACCGAGGCCGCGCTCACCGCGCCCGGACCCCGGCCGACGGCGGTGGTCTGCGACGACGACAAGCTGGCCGCCGGCGCCTACAAGGCACTGCGCCGCCTGGGGCTGCGCGTCCCGGACGACGTCTCGGTCACGGGCGTGGACGACCTGGGCCTGGCCACCGCGATCGACCCCGAGCTGACGACGGTACGGCTGGACGCCGAACTCTTCGGGGAGCGCGGCATGCGGGCCCTGCTGGCGGTCCTGGAGGGCCGGGAGCCGGAGAGCGGGGACATTCCGGTGGAACTGGTCGTCCGGGGCTCCACGGCCCCGCCGCGCACGCCCTGACCGGAAAAGCCCGGTGCCCCGGCCGGAGATCCGGACCGGGGCACCGCTGGTCAGGCGTGGGTCACTCCTCCTCGGAGCTCTCCGCTTCCGTGCTGGCGCCGTCCGCCTCCAGCAGGCGGCCGAGCTGGCGGCCGACGATGCGCTTGAACTTGCGCTTCTGCGGCCTCGTGCGGTCCAGCACGGCGACCTCGAGGCGCTCGGCAGGGATCTCCCGCTCGCTGCCGTTGGTGTCCCGGGACAGGGCCTGCACGGCGAGCTTGAGGGCCTCCGCGAGGCTCATGCCGTCGCGGTGGCGCTGGTCCAGATAGCTGCTGATCTGCTCGGCGTTGCCGCCCACCGCGACCGAGCCGTGCTCGTCCACGATCGAGCCGTCGTGCGGCAGCCGGTAGATCTGGTCGCCCTCGGGGGTCTCCCCGACCTCGGCCACCACCAGCTCCACCTCGTACGGCTTCTCGGCCGCCGAGGAGAAGATCGTGCCCAGTGTCTGGGCGTAGACGTTGGCCAGGCCGCGGGCGGTGACATCGTCGCGGTCGTAGGTGTAGCCGCGCAGGTCGGCGTAGCGGACGCCGCCGATGCGCAGGTTCTCGTACTCGTTGTACTTGCCGGCCGCCGCGAACCCGATCCGGTCATAGATCTCGCTGAACTTGTGCAGCGCGCGGGACGGGTTCTCACCGACGAACACGATGCCGTCGGCGTACTGCAGCACGACCAGGCTGCGGCCGCGGGCGATGCCCTTGCGGGCGTACTCCGCCCGGTCGGCCATGGCCTGCTGGGGTGAGACATAGAACGGCGTCGACACCGGTTATCCGTCCCTTTCTGTCATGGTCACTGGATCACCTTGCTGAGAACCGGGGGCCGCGCTCAGAGCAGCGCGGCCTTGGGGCCGTCGGGCTCTTCCAGGCGCTTCTGGAGCACCGCGCGGGAGAGCTGGGACGCCTCGTCGTCGGTGAGCCGACGGAAGCCGTCCTCGGTGATCACGGTGATGATCGGGTAGATCCGGCGGGCGACATCGGGACCGCCGGTCGCCGAGTCGTCGTCTGCCGCGTCGTAGAGGGCCTGCACCACGAGGGTGGCGGCCTGCTCCTCGGTCAGGTCGTCGCGGTACAGCTTCTTCATCGCGCCGCGCGCGAAGATCGAGCCGGAGCCGGTCGCCGCGAAGTTGTGCTCCTCGGAGCGGCCGCCCGTGACGTCGTAGGAGAAGATGCGCCCCTTCTCGCGGTCCACGTCGTACCCGGCGAAGAGGGGCACCACGGCGAGGCCCTGCATGGCCATGCCGAGGTTGGAGCGGATCATGGTCGACAGCCGGTTCGCCTTGCCCTCCAGGGACAGCTGGGCGCCCTCGACCTTCTCGAAGTGCTCCAGCTCCAGCTGGAAGAGCTTGACCATCTCGACGGCGAGACCGGCGGTGCCGGCGATGCCGACGGCCGAGTACTCGTCGGCCGGGAAGACCTTCTCGATGTCCCGCTGCGCGATGACATTGCCCATCGTGGCCCGGCGGTCACCGGCGAGCACCACGCCGCCGGCGAACGTCACGGCCACGATCGTGGTGCCGTGCGGCGCCTCGATCACGCCCTGGGTGGGCGGCAGCTGCCGGTTGCCGGGGAGCATCTCCGGCTGGTGCCCGGCGAGGAAGTCCATGAAGGAGGAGGATCCTGGCGTCAGGAAGGCAGCTGGTAGACGCCCGGTGCTACGAGTGTTGGCTTCCACGCGATTCCTTCCACGTATGCAGCAGCCCGCCGTATGGTCTCGGGCTGATCCTTGAACTGCCCCAGTGCTGCGTTGCAGCTGAAGCACAGTACGCCACGGACCCTACCCGTCTCATGGCAGTGATCCACATGTGCGGCTGGGGCGGCCGGACATATACAGCGGACGCCGCCCCGGGAGGCGACGGGACCGTCACGCTCGGCCCGGGTGAGGCCGTACTGCCGCTTCGGGTGCCCCGCCGGCCCCTCGGCCGCCCGGCACACCTCGCGGTCGGCGCGGAGACCGCCGGAAGCTGTGGCACCGCGGTGCCACTCGCCGTGCGGATCGGTCTCGCGGCCGGACGCCGGGCGCCCGTCAAGGGCGGCTGTGTCGCGGGCGAAGGCCGCTCGCGGCCGGGCCTGCCGGCACCGCGAGCAACGCTTCACCTCCTGCTCCCCACTCATGCGCACCCCCGAGCCCGCGAACCCTGGATTCGAAGGCAGAGGCGGCCTACTGGCCACCCTTCTGAACGAAGGAGCGCACGAAGTCCTCGGCGTTCTCCTCGAGTACGTCATCGATCTCGTCCAGGACCGAGTCCACGTCGTCCGAGAGCTTCTCGTGCCGTTCCTTGAGGTCCTCCGAGGCCTGCGCGTCCTGCGTCTGCTCCTCGGCCTGTTCGGTCGAGTGCGTCGCCTTCTGCTGGCCGCCGCCGGTGTCCTTGGTTGCCATAACCCTCACCCCGCTCAGTTCGCCTGCCGATCGGTGATGATCAGACCCTACAAGCCGGGTCCGACATCGGCCCCGCAGTTTCCACAACGTGCGGGGGCCATCTCGATGATTCCCGGGCGGTGGGCTTTCCACCCTGCCCGCCCGGGGCGGTACGAGTACCCGCTGATCGCGCTCACCCGCCCGACAGGACCCTGACCAGGTCTTCCGCGGTACGGCAGCGGTCCAGCAGCTCCTTGACGTGATTTCGCGTTCCGCGTAGCGGTTCCAGGGTTGGAACGCGCTGGAGGGAGTCGCGGCCGGGCAGGTCGAAGATGACCGAGTCCCAGCTCGCCGCGGCGACGTCGTCCGCGTACTGCTCGAGGCACCGGCCGCGGAAGTAGGCCCGGGTGTCCTCCGGCGGCTTCGTCCGGGCCCGGTCGACCTCGGACTCGTCCAGCAGCCGCTTCATGCGCCCGCGGGCCGCCAGACGGTTGTAGAGGCCCTTCTCGGCGCGTACGTCGGCGTACTGGAGGTCGACCAGGTGGAGCCGGGCGGCGTCCCAGTCCAGGCTGTCGCGCCTGCGGTAGCCCTCCATCAGCTCCCGCTTGGCGACCCAGTCGAGCTCGCCGGCCAGGCTCATCGGGTCGTTCTCCAGCCGGGTGAGGGTGTCCTCCCAGCGGCCGAGGACGTCCTTGGTCTGGTCGTCGGCGTCGGCGCCGAAGCGTTCCTCTACGTACTTGCGGGCCAGCTCGAAGTACTCCATCTGGAGCTGGACCGCGGTCAGTGTCCGCCCGCTGCGCAGGGTGACCAGCCGCTTGAGGGACGGGTCGTGCGAGACCTGGTGCAGGGTGCGGACCGGCTGGTCGACGGCGAGGTCCACGGCGATGAAGCCGTCCTCGATCATGGACAGGACCAGGGCGGTCGTGCCCAGCTTGAGGTAGGTGGAGATCTCCGAGAGGTTGGCGTCGCCGATGATCACGTGCAGCCGGCGGTACTTCTCGGCGTCCGCGTGCGGCTCGTCGCGGGTGTTGATGATCGGGCGCTTCAGCGTGGTCTCCAGGCCGACCTCGACCTCGAAGTAGTCCGCGCGCTGGCTGAGCTGGAAGCCGTGCTCGTGCCCGTCCTGGCCGATGCCGACGCGGCCCGCTCCGGCGAAGACCTGACGGGAGACGAAGAAGGGCGTGAGGTGGCGCACGATGTCCGAGAAGGGGGTCTCCCGCTTCATCAGGTAGTTCTCGTGCGTGCCGTAGGAGGCGCCCTTGTTGTCGGTGTTGTTCTTGTAGAGGTGGATCGGCTGGGCTCCGGGCAGCTGGGCGGCGCGCTCGGCGGCCTCGGCCATGATCCGCTCGCCGGCCTTGTCCCAGAGGACGGCGTCGCGGGGGTTGGTGACCTCCGGGGCGCTGTACTCGGGGTGGGCGTGGTCGACGTAGAGCCGTGCGCCGTTGGTGAGGATCACGTTGGCGAGGCCGATGTCCTCGTCGGTGAGCTGGCTGGAGTCGGCGGCCTCCCGGGCGAGGTCGAAGCCTCGGGCGTCCCGCAGCGGGTTCTCCTCCTCGAAGTCCCAGCGGGCCCGGCGGGCCCGGTGCATCGCCGCGGCGTAGGCGTTGACGATCTGGGACGAGGTGAGCATGGCATTGGCATTGGGGTGGCCGGGGACGGAGATCCCGTACTCCGTCTCGATCCCCATTACTCGCCGTACGGTCATGCGGCCCTCCTTGCCCGGCGGCACCCTCGGTCGTGGGCGCCACTCAAGTACCGCTGGAGCTCCGGTGCGTGTGCGGTGCCCGTCCCCGCACTGCGCGACTCGGCGGTAGGAACGAGCCTAGAACGCCTTTGCGCTGGTGGGGAGATCATTTGCGTCATTGGCTGCTCCGGTCGTGGCCGGAAAAACAGTCGGCTGCGGGTACCCGCCGAGGGCACCCGCAGCCGCCCTGCCTTTACAGGTACTGACCGGTATTCGCCACCGTGTCGATGGAGCGTCCGGTGTCCGCGCCCTGCTTTCCGGTGATGAGGGTACGGATGTACACGATCCGCTCGCCCTTCTTTCCGGAGATCCGGGCCCAGTCGTCCGGGTTCGTGGTGTTGGGCAGGTCCTCGTTCTCCTTGAACTCGTCCACGCAGGCCTGGAGCAGGTGGGAGACGCGGAGACCCTTGTGGCTCTTCTCCAGGAAGTCCTTGATCGCCATTTTCTTGGCGCGGCCCACGATGTTCTCGATCATGGCGCCGGAATTGAAGTCCTTGAAGTAGAGGACTTCCTTGTCGCCATTGGCGTAGGTGACTTCCAGGAAGCGGTTCTCCTCGGATTCGGCGTACATGTGCTCGACCGCCGTCTGGATCATGCTCTGGACGGTGGTGGCCTTGTCGCCGCCGTGCTCGTCGACGTCGTCCGAGTGCAGCGGAAGACGCTCGGTGAGGTACTTGCCGAAGATGTCCTTCGCCGCCTCGGCGTCCGGACGCTCGATCTTGATCTTCACGTCGAGACGGCCGGGACGCAGGATCGCGGGGTCGATCATGTCCTCGCGGTTGGAGGCGCCGATCACGACCACGTTCTGCAGGCCCTCGACACCGTCGATCTCGGCGAGCAGCTGCGGGACGATGGTGTTCTCCACGTCCGAGCTGACACCGGAGCCGCGGGTGCGGAAGAGGGACTCCATCTCGTCGAAGAAGACGATCACGGGGGTGCCCTCGCTGGCCTTCTCACGCGCACGCTGGAAGACCAGGCGGATCTGCCGCTCGGTCTCGCCGACGTACTTGTTGAGCAGCTCGGGACCCTTGATGTTCAGGAAGAAGCTCTTGCCCGACGCCTGGCCGGTGACCTCGGCGACCTTCTTGGCCAGCGAGTTCGCGACGGCCTTGGCGATGAGCGTCTTTCCGCAGCCGGGCGGGCCGTAGAGCAGGACGCCCTTGGGCGGTCGCAGCTCGTGCTCCTTGAACAGGTCCGGGTAGAGGTACGGCAGCTCGACCGCGTCGCGGATGGCCTCGATCTGGTTGCCGAGGCCACCGATCTGCTCGTAGCCGATGTCGGGGACCTCTTCGAGGACCAGTTCCTCGACCTCGCTCTTGGGCACGACCTCGTAGACGTAGCCGGAGCGGGGTTCGAGCAGGAGGGCGTCGCCGGGGCGGATGGTGACGTCCAGCAGCGGCTCGGCGAGCCGCACCACCCGCTCCTCGTCGGTGTGCCCCAGCACGAGGGCGCGCTCGCCGTCCTCCAGGATCTCCTTGAGGGTGACGATGTCGCCGACGCTCTCGTACTCCATGGCCTCGACCACGTTGAGCGCCTCGTTGAGCATGACCTCCTGGCCGCGCCTGAGGTCGTCGAGTTCGACGCTTGGGCTGACGTTCACCCGCAGTTTGCGGCCGCCGGTGAAGATGTCGGCCGTGCCGTCCTCGTTGGCCTGCAGGAAGACACCGAAGCCTGCGGGCGGCTGGGCGAGCCGGTCGACCTCCTCCTTGAGGGCCACGATCTGGTCGCGGGCCTCGCGCAGGGTGTTGGCCAGCCGCTCGTTCTGGGCGGACACGCCGGCCAGGTTCGTCTGCAGCTCGACGATCCGCTCTTCGAGAATCCTCGTGTGGCGCGGAGAGTCGGCGAGCTTGCGGCGCAGGACGGCGATCTCCTGCTCAAGGTAGGCGATCTGCCCGGCCGGGTCGTCGGACCCGCGTCCCGGGCGGATGCCGCGGTTCATGTCGTCGTCGTGGGCTGCCACGGTCCTCACCTCCTCCAAGGGGAGCTGGACGCTTCCAGACCCTACCTGGGTGGGTGTCGATTGAAACCCCTAGATCACAAAGACTGTCAAGGTGTGTCGTCGGTCACCCGCTGCACACCCCCTCGCACGGAGGGGATACCCACTCAACGTGAGGGGAAAGCAGCTTGTTCCGTGCATGGCGCGGTCAAAACCCTCCTCGACTGGCTGGAGTTGTCCGCTCGGGGCCCGATCGGCTGGTATGCGGGCAGCACACAGAGCGCTCGTACGATCATCACGCAGAGCGACGGTACAGACGGACGGTGTCACCGCCGTGGTGGCCTGAAGTGGTCGACCCGGCCACCGGGGCGCCCCTTCTCCCGGTCCGGCGCTGGTACCCGAGGGGGCGGGGCCGGAAACCCCTGGCCCGTGCCACCCGGCCGTGAACCGGGCGGAGGTAGGGTCGAGGGAGTTCAACAGCCGCTGGAGCGGACCCGGCTGGCGCCCGCGGCGCCCGGGCCGTCCGGCGAACCGACGGCAGGAGAGATGACCGTGCAGCAGGAGGCCCCGGACGGCGAGGCGCTGGAGGTCTGGATCGACCAGGACCTGTGTACCGGCGACGGGATCTGCGCCCAGTACGCCCCGGAGGTGTTCGAGCTGGACATCGACGGTCTCGCGTATGTGAAGAGCGCCGACGACGAGCTGCTCCAGGCCCCCGGGGCCACGGCTCCGGTGCCGCTGCCGCTGCTGACGGACGTGGTGGACTCGGCGAAGGAGTGTCCCGGCGAGTGCATCCATGTGCGCCGGGTTCAGGACAAGGTCGAGGTGTACGGGCCCGGCGCGGACTGAGGCCGGTTCTAGACGCTGTGGGCCCCGGCCGGCGTGGAGCGGACGAAGGCACTGCCTTTCCACTGCCACTTGGCCGGGGTCTTCACGTCGGGGCAGCAACTCGGCACGGAATCGGATGAGTAGCCGAGCAGTGTGGCGGAGACGGCACGCGCGCGTACGGCGAAGTCGGTGACGGTGAGCCGCTCCGCGGGTTCGACGAGCGTGGCGACCAGGCGTGGCTTGTCGCCGGCCGCGGCGCGGGTGAGGACGTAGACCCCGTCGGGCGGGGTGCCCATCGGGGCGTCGCAGTGCACCACCGCGACGGTTTCCGGCCTGCCGTCACCGTCCAGGTCCCCGGTGGCCTTCTTGGCGACCACCGCCTTCACCGGGCCGCAATCCAGTGGGAAGCGCACCCCCGCCGTGCTCGGCGGTGCGGCGGCCGCGGGGGTGTCCGCGCCCGCCGGGCCGGAGGCGGACTGGGCGGCCGTGGCCGATCCGGGCTGGACCACGGAGGAGAGGGCCACGACCCCTGCGACGGCCGTGGCGGTGGCGAGCCAGTGGATGGGCCGCGTCTGGGTGTGAGCGAGCTCCGGAACGGCGGATTGCTGCACGAGGAGTGTCTCCTGTGAGGGCTGTGCCGGTGGGATGGCCTGCATGGTGCCACACGTCACAGTGCGGGGGAACGGCGGGGTCCGGGATTCCCGCAGGCGGCAGGCCCGTGCGCGGGCGGCGTCGGGGCAATGGGGCGACGGGGCGACGGGCTCAGGGGGCCGGTGGACGGCGCCCTGCCAACGGAAGGGCGCCGTGGCCGAGTTCCCGCCGGTCGGCGGAACTCGGCCACGGCGCCCTCATGTTGTACGCGCGCGTGTGGCGGCGGTCAGCGGCCGGAGCCGCCGTCGGCGTTGGGTCCGGCGTAGTCCTCGCCGTAGGCGCCCTTGGCCGGGCGGCGCCGGCGCATGGGCGGCTCGACGCCGTCCGCCAGGCGGCGGGCGGTGAGCAGGAAGCCGGTGTGGCCGATCATCCGGTGGTCCGGGCGGACGGCCAGGCCCTCGATGTGCCAGTTGCGGATCATGCTCTCCCAGGCGGTCGGCTCGTTGAAGCAGCCGATCTCCCGGATGGACTCCACGGTCCGGGCGAGCTGGGTGGTGGTGGCCACGTAGCAGCACAGGATGCCGCCGGGTACGAGCGCCTTGGAGACGGTCTCCAGGCACTCCCAGGGGGCGAGCATGTCGAGGATGACACGGTCGACGTCGGTGTCGGACAGGTTGTCCTGGAGGTCGCCGACGGTGAGCTGCCAGGCGGGGTGCGGGCCGCCGAAGTAGCGCTCCACGTTCTGCTGGGCGATCTCGGCGAAGTCCTCGCGGCGCTCGTAGGAGTGCAGCATGCCCTGGTCGCCGATGGCCCGCAGCAGGAAGCTGCTGAGCGAGCCGGAGCCGACGCCTGCCTCCACGACGCGCGCGCCGGGGAAGATGTCGGCGAAGGCCAGGATCTGCCCCGCGTCCTTCGGGTAGACGACGGCTGCCCCGCGGGGCATGGACAGGACGTAGTCGGGGAGCAGGGGGCGCAGCGCGAGGTAGGCGACGTTGCCGGTGGTCCGGACAACGCTGCCCTCGGGAGCGCCGATCAGTTCGTCGTGCGGGAAGGAGCCCTTGTGGGTGTGGAAATTCTTCCCGGCTTCGAGCGTGAACGTGTAGTGGCGACCCTTGGGGTCGGTCAGCTGTACCTGGTCCCCGACCTTGAAGGGCCCGCGCCTGCGGGCGGCACCGGTCGGTTCGGACATGTGAACAGACTACCGGTTCCCCGCCGGGGGCTTCGCCACCGGCGAGAGCGGCTCAGGCCGGCCTCGCCATCGCCTTCACGAAGGCGCGCTCGACATCGGCGGCCGACAGGACGCCGTAGATCTCGCCGCTCTCCTCGACCACCAGGTACTCGGTGGCGGGGGCGGCCCGCAGGGCGTCCAGCAGGTCCTCGCCGGCCAGCTCGGCGGAGACGCGCATGCCCTCGGTCAGGTCCTGGGCGAGGCCGCTGACCGCCACCCAGGGGCGGCGGTGCTCGGGTACGCCGACGATGGCGGCCTCGCGGACCAGGGAGAGCGGGTTGCCGTCGGCGTCCACCACGACCAGGGCGCGGGCCCCGGCTGCGTTGGCGCGGCGCAGCGCCTCGGAGAGCGGGGTGTCGTTCTCGACCGGTACGGCACGCCGGGTGAGGGTGCGGGCGCGCAGCTCGGGGAGGTGCTCGCGCAGCCGGGCCATGCGCAGGCTGTTGCCGGCGCCGGTCCAGATGATCGCGGCGAGGATGGCGGCGAGCAGGGCGTCGGTGACCGTGTCCATGCCGCCGGCGTCCTCGCCGCCGCCGCCGAGGGCGCCGGACTGGTTGAGCAGCGGCAGGCCGATCAGGACGCAGACGGCGAGGGCGCGGCCGACCCAGGCGGCGGCGACGGTGCCGCTCATCGGCTTGCCGGTCAGTTTCCAGACGACGGCGCGGAGCATGCGCCCGCCGTCGAGGGGCAGGCCGGGGAGCAGGTTGAAGATCGCCACGATGAGGTTGGAGACCATCAGGCCGGCCAGCAGGACGCCGGGCACGGTGCCGGGTTCCACGGGCTTCATGGCGAGGTAGAACAGGCCGGCCAGCACCAGGGAGAGCAGGGGGCCGACGAAGGCCAGCACGAACTCCCGGCCCGGCGTCTCGGCCTCCTTCTCGATCTCCGAGACGCCGCCGAAGAACTGCAGCTGGATGCGGCGGACCGGGAGCTTGAAGCGGATCGCGGCGACCGTGTGGGCCAGCTCGTGGACGAGGACGGAGGCGTAGAAGGCGACCGCGAAGAAGAGGGAGACCAGGTAGCGGGCCGCGCCCAGTTCGGGCAGCACCCGGTCGAGCTGGCCGCCGAAGACCCAGGTGATCAGGGCGGCGACCAGGAACCAGCTGGGTGCGACGTAGACGGGTACGCCGAAGGGGCGGCCCATCAGGATGCCGCCGCCGGGCTCCTTGGGCCGCGGCTGGGGCGGCCGGCCCTTGGCGATGCCGGAGTGGGCGAGCGTCCGGTGCTCGGGGGCGGCGCCGCCGGCTCGGTGCTCCGGCTCGGCGGGGCCGTGGGTGCCGGGCGCGCTGTGCGTGCCGGGCGGGTGCGTGCCGCCCGCCGTGCTCTCGCGGGCGGTCCCGCTGTCCGCGGCGTCGCCGTCCGCCGCGGCGGGCTTCCCGGCGTGGCCCTCCGGGGCCTGCCCGGCCCTGTGCCCGGCGTCGTCCCCGGCCTCGCCCTCGGCCCTGTGCCCGGCCTTGCCCTCAGTCTTCTCCTCGGCCTTGCCCTCAGTCTTCTCCGCGGCCTCGTCCTTGGCCGTGTCCCCGGCCTCGTCGTCGGCTCGGTCCGCGGGAGGGGCGGGCTGCCGGGGGGCGGCGGGCTCCTGTTCGGGGCCGGAGCGGTCGGTGGCTCCGGTCGCCGGGGCCGTAGGGTCCGCGGAGTGCTCGGCCGGCTCGTCGTTGCCGGACCGCGGCTGCCCGCTCCCGCCGCTCACGTCCACGGTGTCCCCTCGTTCGAAGCGTCTTCCGTACCTGCCGGACGGAAGGGTCTCTGGTCGATGGTATGCGGCCTTGGTGGCACGTTTCGCCCCGGCACCCCTTGTGTTTGCCCCGGGGTCGCGCGGTCGACGCGGGCCTGCGACCGGGTCACTGTCAGTGGCGGGCCGTAAGGTCTGTGGTCATGGACAGCAGCATCGAAGAGGCAGCGGCCGGGCCGGACGGCGGGACCGGCGGCGCGCAGGGCACCCCCGGGGAGCGGAGCCCCGCCGCGCCGACCTCTCTGTCGCCGTCCCGGGCCGGCGATTTCATGCAGTGCCCGCTGCTGTACCGGTTCCGGGTGATCGACCGCCTGCCGGAGAAGCCGAGTGCGGCGGCGACCCGGGGCACGCTGGTGCACGCCGTGCTGGAGCGGCTGTTCGACGCGCCCGCCGGGGAGCGGACGGCGCCGCGGGCCAAGGCGCTCATCCCGGGCCAGTGGGACCGGCTGCGGGAGAGCCGCCCGGAGGTGACCGAGCTGTTCGCCGACGACCCGGAAGGGGAGCGGCTGGCCGGCTGGCTCAGCGAGGCCGAGCGGCTCGTGGAGCGCTGGTTCACGCTGGAGGACCCGACGCGGCTCGAACCGGCCGAGCGGGAGCTGTTCGTCGAGGCCGAGCTGGAGTCGGGGCTGCGGCTGCGCGGGATCATCGACCGGGTGGACGTGGCGCCGACGGGCGAGGTGCGGATCGTCGACTACAAGACGGGCAAGGCCCCGCGCCCGGAGTACGCCGAGGGCGCGCTGTTCCAGATGAAGTTCTACGCCCTCGTCGTCTGGCGGCTGAAGCGGGTGGTCCCGCGCCGGCTCCAGCTCGTCTACCTCGGCAGCGGGGACGTGCTGACGTACGACCCCGTCCTCGCCGACCTGGAGCGGGTGGAGCGCAAGCTGCACGCGCTGTGGGAGGCCATCGGACGGGCCACGGAGACCGGCGAGTGGCGGCCCCGGCCGACCAAGCTGTGCGGCTGGTGCGACCACCAGGCGCACTGCCCGGAGTTCGGCGGCACTCCCCCGCCCTATCCGCTGCCGGTCAGGAACCCCGAGTCCGGGACGGTGTGAGCGGGGAATCCCGCGCAGGGCAGAATGGGCCCGGACTAGCGAAGGAGTGTCCCGTGGCCATCCGCGTCCTACTGGTCGATGACCAGCCCCTGCTGCGTACCGGTTTCCGGATGATCCTGGAGGCCGAGCAGGACATCGCGGTCGTCGGCGAGGCCGGCGACGGCCTGCAGGCCCTCGACCAGGTGCGAGCACTGCAACCGGATGTCGTGCTGATGGACATCCGGATGCCGCGGATGGACGGTGTGGAGGCCACCCGGCAGATCACCGGTCCCGGCCGGGACGGCCCGGCCAAGGTGCTGGTGCTGACCACCTTCGACCTGGACGAGTACGTGGTGGAGGCGCTGCGCGCCGGCGCCAGCGGCTTTCTGCTCAAGGACGCGCCCGCCAACGAGCTGGTGCAGGCGATCCGGGTCGTGGCGGGCGGCGAGGCCATGCTCGCGCCGAGCATCACCCGGCGGCTGCTGGACAAGTACGCCACGCATCTGCCGTCCGGCGAGGAGCCGGTGCCGGACACCCTGCACACCCTCACCGACCGTGAGGTGGAGGTGCTGAAGCTGGTGGCGCGCGGGCTGTCCAACGCCGAGATCGCGGCGGATCTGTTCGTCAGCGAGACGACGGTGAAGACACATGTGGGGCATGTCCTCACCAAGCTGGGTCTCCGGGACCGGGTGCAGGCGGCGGTGTACGCGTACGAGAGCGGCCTGGTGCGCCCCGGCGCGCAGTAGCGGGCCCGCCCGGCCCGTAGGACGTCGAGGGGCGCCCTCCCCCGTGGGGAAGGGCGCCCTTGCCGCAGCGGGTGTCAGCCCTTGCTCAGTTCCCAGAACCGGAACACCGTGGAGGCGTCCAGGCAGTACTCGAGGCCGTACACCCCGTCGCGGGCGACCGCGTACTGCTTGCCCTGCCAGACCGGCAGCACGGGCAGTTCGTCGGCGACGATGTCCTGGAGCTTGCCGAAGCTCCGGTCGGTCGCCGAGCGGTCGCTCTGCGCGGCGGTGCCGGGGATGAGCGTCCCGGTGATGGTGCGGTTGCTGTAGTGGTTGTCCAGCACGCTTCCCCTGCCGAAGAAGGGGGCCGTGAAGTTGTCGGCGTCCGGGTAGTCGGGCACCCAGCCCTTCACGTACACGCCGTACCTGCCGTCGGCGATGTCCTTCTCGTACCGGTCGAAGGCGGCGGACTTGACGTCGGCGTCGAACAGTCCGCTGCCGTTGAGCTGTCCGGCGATGGCCTTCAGCTCCTCGTCGGTGGCGGGGCCGTAGCGCGACGGCGTGGACCACAGGGTGAGCTTCACCTTGCCGGTGATGCCGTCGGCGCGCAGCGCTTCGGCGGCCTTGGCCCGCGAGGGGCGGGCGCCGTAGGTGTCGAAGAACGCGGTGTTGTGGCCCGCGATGCCCGCCGGGACGATCGAGTACAGCGGCGTGGCGGTGCCCTCGTACACGTCCTTGATCAGGGCGTCGCGGTCGACGAGGTAGGCCATGGCCCTGCGGACGCCGAGCCGGCCGGCCACCGGGTCCTTCATGTTGAAGACCAGGTGCTGGACCTCGGCGCTGCCGCCCTCGATGACGTCGACGCCGTCGCTGCCGGCCTGCTGGTCGAGCTGGGCGATGTCGGACGCGGTCAGACCGCGGTAGGCGATGTCGACACCGCCGTCGAGGAGCGCCTTCTTCAGGGCGGCGCGGTCGCCGTGGAAGAACTTCAGGGTGACGCCGGAGTTCTTGACCTCGGCGCTGCCCTTGTAGTTGCCGTTGACCGAGAAGACCGCCTGGTCCTTGTCGAAGGAGTCCAGCCGGTACGGGCCGGAGCCGACGGCCTCGTGGTCGGTGCGCAGCCCGTTCGCGTCGTACTGGCGGTGGTCCACGATGGAGCCGGCGCCGGAGGCGATCTTGCTGGGGAAGGTGGCGTCAGGGACCTTGAGGTGGAAGACGGCCGTCCTGGCGTCCGGTGTCTCGACCCTGTCGAGCATCGGGAACATGAGCGCGGGACCGGCGGGGTGGTCGATCCGCAGCGTGCGGTCGAAGGAGAACTTCACGTCCTCGGAGGTGAGGGCGTCGCCGTTGCTGAACTTCAGGCCGTCCTTCAGCTCGCACCGGAAGACCATGGCCCGGGTGTCGGTGAAGGCGCACTCTCTCGCCAGTTCGGGCTGGGGTTCGGTCGCGCCCTTGGGGAAGCTCAGCAGTGACTGGAAGACGTTGTCGAACAACAGCCAGGAGCCGGGGTCGTACCCCGCTGCCGGGTCCGTGGCGAGGACGTCGTCGGACATCCCCATCACCACGGAGGAGCCGCTCCCCCCGGAGCCGCCGGTCTGCGAGCCGCAACCGGTTAACAGGAGGCCGGAGGCCAGTCCCGCCACGACGGGCAGGACTGGCCACGGGTTGCGCATGTTCACTTGAAGTGCCTTGTCGTCGGTTCGTCAGCCCGGGGCCGGCGTCCCTGGTCCCGGGCACCGGGGCCGTATCGTGCACGGCCCCGGGTGCGGAGAGACGTCAGCCGCTCACACCGCGGCCGAGCTCCCACAGCTGAAGCGTCGAGGAGGAGTTGAGGGCGTAGGCCACGCCCGTGATGTCGTCCCGTGCGGCGACGTACTGCTTGCCCTGCCACAGCGGCAGGACCGGGACGTCCTCGGCGACGGTGTCCTGGATCTCCGTCAGGCTCTTGGACGCGCTGAGGCGGTCGGCCTCGCGGCGCGACTGCGGGATCAGCGAGCGCTGGATGGTGCTGTTGGCGTACGGCGAACCGAGGAAGTTGTTCTTGTCGAGGAACGGCGCGAGGAAGTTGTCGGCGTCCGGGAAGTCGGGGAACCAACCCATGCCGTAGACGTCGTACTCGCCCTTGCGCTCGGCGGGCCGGAAGGTCGACCAGGGGTGGCCCTGGAGGGAGACGTCGAACAGGCCGCTGTCGTTGAGCTGCTTGCGCAGCACCTCGAACTCCTGCTTGGTGGCCGGACCGTAGTGGTCGGTCGTGTAGTGCAGGGTCAGCTTCACCGGGGCGGTGATGCCGGCCTTGGTGAGCAGCCCCTTGGCCTTGTCGACGCTGGGGTTCCCGTACTTGTTGAAGAACGAGTTGGAGTGGCCGGTGACGGTGGCCGGGACCAGCGAGTACAGCGGCTCGGCCTGGGTGCCGTAGACCTTGGAGACCAGCTCGCCGCGGTTGATGAGCTGGGCCATGGCCTGGCGCACGGCCTTGGACTTGACGGTGGGCGCGTCGGTGTTGAAGGCCAGGTAGCGGATCTCGAGGCCCGGCATGTCGACCAGGTCGACGTTCTCGTCGCTGCCGGCGTCGAGCTTCTGGATCTGCGCGGGCGACATGGTGCGGGTCATCACGTCGACGTCGCCCTTGTCGATGGCGTTGCCCATCGCGTCGGCGTCGGCGAAGGCGCGCAGCTCGACCTGGTCGTTGTTCACCGTCACGCTGCCCTTGTAGGAGGCGTTCTTGGTGAAGGTGGCGCTGACGATCGCGTCGTTCTTGGTCTCGGCCTTGAAGGTGTACGGGCCCGAGCCGTCGACGTCGAAGCCGTCCCGGAGCTTGTCCTTGGCGTAGTCCTTCGGGTTGACGATGCCCGCGACCGGAGTGGACAGCTTGTACGGGAAGGTGGCGTCGGCCGTCTTCAGGTGGAAGACGACCTCGCGGTCGCCCTGCGTCTCGATGGTGTCGATGGTGTTCAGCAGGGCGGAGACACCGCTGTCGGCGTTGATGCGCAGCGCACGCTCGATGGAGTACTTGACGTCCTCGGCGGTCACCGGGTCGCCGCTCGCGAACTTCAGGCCCTCACGCAGCTTGCAGGCGTAGCGCTCGCTGCCGCTGTCGGTGAAGGAGCAGCTCTCGGCGGCGTCCGGCACCGGGTCGCCCTCGCCCTTGGGCTGCGCCATCAGGGTCTGCACGGACTGGCGCAGGATGTTCCAGGTGCCGACGTCGTAGGCGTAGGCCGGGTCGAGAGGCGCCGGGGCGTCCTTGGTGGCCGTGAACTGGTCCGTGGTACCGACGACGATGGCGTCACCGCTCTTGCTCCCGCTGCCGGATCCGCCGCACGCGGCGAGAACCGGGGTGAGCAGGCCGGCCACCGCCGGCAGCACCAAAGACTTGCGGTTCATGCGGGAGTTTCTCCAGAGCTGTTCGGGTCCGTGTATCCGGCATGCAGGGGTGGTGCGACGGATCACAGGGGTTCTCGGCGATGTTCTCGCGATGAGATTAGTCCGCGCCCGCAGCGGTACTGAAAGCCGCGTGAGTTGAGCCCCCATCACGCAGTGGAACCGGTCGCGGACACACCGAAAACCCGACAGCGGCAGGATTAGTGCAGCGTCCCACCAATCGGGACACAAGGTCCCACCCGAACCGCCGGACGAGGGGCGGTCAGCACAACTTGGCCAGCCTTGTCGAGCCCGTCGGGGGTGGGGAACGTCACACCTCCAACTGTGTGGCCAGTCAGCGGAATTCGGCCGGGCGCCCTGGCCTGAATTCCCCTCGGGTGTACTTCCCCGGAAATGTGTACAGCGCGGCCAATGAGCTTTGCGCTCCGGCGCACTCTCCGGGCCGGGGGATACCCCCCGTGAACGGCTAGCGCATTTCCGTCATCAGACCCCGCAGAAATGCCAGGTCGACCTGTTCGAGGGAGGAGACGACGGTACGGCCGGCGGCCGGGCCGATGGGTGCGACGGAAGGGACGGCGACGACCCGGCAGCCCGCGGCCTCGGCGGCCGCGACCCCCGTCGCGGTGTCCTCCACCACGGCGCATCTGGCCGGATCCGCACCGAGTCCGGCGGCGGCGAGCAGGTACGGGTCCGGGTAGGGCTTGGTGCGGGAGACCTCGTCGCCGGCGATGGAGAGGGCGAAGTGGTGCGGGCCCAGGACGGACAGCACACGGTCGATGACGCGCCGGTGCGAGGCGGAGACCAGGGCGGTCGGGATCTCGCTCTCGTACAGCTCGGCGAGCAGCCGGGCGGCGCCCGGCATCAGCGGCAGCGCGCGGCCGATACGCTCCTCGAACCCCTCGTTGAGCAGGAGGGACAGCTCGGCGAGGGTGATGTCGGCACCGGTGGCCTCGATCAGGAACCCCGCGCTGCGGGTCATCGGGCCGCCGACCACGACATGGCGCCAGGTCTCGTCCAGGGTGTGCCCGAGGGAGGCGAAGACCTCCACCTCGACGTCCCACCAGAAGCCCTCGGTGTCCACCAGGGTGCCGTCCATGTCGAGGAGGACCGCCTGCAGGGCGGAGCCTTCGGCCGTACGGGTTCCGAGCGCGGGGATCGTACTGGTCATCCGGGCGCACCTCCTTGGGGGACGACCAGGCCGGTTCCCGGACAGGGAACCGGCCTGCAGTGGACCGAACAGTGTACGACTTATCCGAACAGTGTGCCGGGTGCGACACGCCTCAGCGTGCGTTGAAGTACTTCGCCTCGGGGTGGTGGATCACGATCGCGTCCGTGGACTGCTCGGGGTGCAGCTGGAACTCCTCGGACAGGTGGACACCGATCCGCTCGGGCCTGAGCAGCTCGGCGATCTTCGCCCGGTCCTCCAGGTCCGGGCACGCCCCGTAGCCGAGGGAGAAGCGCGCGCCCCGGTACTTCAGCGCGAACATGTCCTCCATCTCGGCCGGGTCCTCCCCGGAGAAGCCGAGTTCGGAGCGGACCCGGGCGTGCCAGTACTCGGCGAGGGCCTCGGCCAGCTGCACGGACAGGCCGTGCAGCTCGAGGTAGTCGCGGTAGGCGTTGGCCTCGAACAGCTTGGCCGTCTCCTCGCCGATGCGTGAGCCGACGGTGACCACCTGGAGGCCGACCACGTCGATCTCGCCGGACTCCTCCGGGCGGAAGAAGTCGGCCAGGCACAGGCGCCTGCCCCGGCGCTGGCGCGGGAAGGTGAAGCGGGTGCGTTCGTTGCCCGCCTCGTCCAGGAGGATCAGGTCGTCGTCCTTGGACACGCACGGGAAGTAGCCGTAGACCACGGCGGCTTCCAGCAGGTTGTCGGTCTGGAGCCGGTCCAGGAGGCCGCGCAGCCGGGGCCGGCCCTCGCTCTCCACCAGCTCCTCGTACGTCGGCCCCTCGCCGGTGCGGGCCTGCTTCAGCCCCCACTGGCCCTTGAACAGCGCGCCCTCGTCCAGCCAGCTCGCGTACTCCTTGAGCTGGATGCCCTTGATGACCCGCGTCTCCCAGAACGGCGGGGTGGGCACCGGGTTGTCGGTGGCGACGTCGGAGCGGACGTGCCCCTCCTCCGGCCGTTCCTCGGCCTGGACCGCCGCGGTGGTGGGGCGGACCCGGCGCTGCTTGAGTTCCGGCAGCTGGGCGCCGGGCAGGCCCCGCTTGACCCCGATCAGCGCGTCCATCAGCCGCAGGCCCTCGAAGGCGTCCCGGGCGTAGCGGACCTCGCCCCCGTAGATCTCGTACAGGTCCTGCTCGACGTAGGCCCGGGTGAGGGCGGCACCGCCCAGGATGACCGGGAAGCGGGCGGCCAGGCCGCGCTGGTTGAGCTCCTCCAGGTTCTCCTTCATGATCACCGTGGACTTCACCAGCAGTCCGGACATGCCGATCACGTCCGCCTGGTGCTCCTCGGCCGCCTCCAGGATCGCCGAGACCGGCTGCTTGATGCCGAGGTTGACCACGTTGTAGCCGTTGTTGGACAGGATGATGTCGACGAGGTTCTTGCCGATGTCGTGGACGTCGCCGCGCACGGTCGCCAGCACGATGGTGCCCTTGCCCTCGGCGTCCGACTTCTCCATGTGCGGCTCCAGGTGGGCCACGGCGGTCTTCATGACCTCGGCGGACTGCAGCACGAACGGCAGCTGCATCTGGCCGGAGCCGAACAGCTCGCCGACGACCTTCATGCCGTCCAGGAGGGTCTCGTTGACGATGTCGAGGGCGGGGCGCTCCTCCAGTGCCGCGTCGAGGTCGGCCTCGAGGCCGTTCTTCTCGCCGTCGATGATGCGGCGCTTGAGACGCTCGTCCAGCGGGAGGGCGGCCAGCTCCTCGGCCTTGCCGGCCTTGAGGGACTTGGCGGTGGCGCCCTCGAACAGGGCCATCAGCTTCTGGAGCGGGTCGTAGCCCTCGGTACGCCGGTCGTAGACGAGGTCGAGGGCGGTCTGGACCTCCTCCTCGGTGAAGCGGGCGATCGGGAGGATCTTCGACGCGTGGACGATCGCCGAGTCAAGGCCCGCCTTCACGCACTCGTCGAGGAAGACCGAGTTGAGGAGGATGCGGGCGGCCGGGTTGAGGCCGAAGGAGATGTTCGACAGGCCGAGCGTGGTCTGGACGTTGGGGTGGCGTTCCTTGAGCCGGCGGATCGCCTCGATGGTGGCGATGCCGTCGCCCCGGGACTCCTCCTGGCCGGTGCAGATGGTGAAGGTCAGGGTGTCGATGAGGATGTCCGACTCGTGGATGCCCCAGTTCGTCGTCAGGTCCTCGATGAGCCGTTCGGCGATGGCGACCTTGTGCTCCGGGGTGCGGGCCTGGCCCTCCTCGTCGATGGTCAGCGCGATCAGCGCGGCGCCGTGCTCCTGGGCGAGCTTGGTGACCTTCGCGAAGCGGGACTCGGGGCCGTCGCCGTCCTCGTAGTTCACCGAGTTGATCACCGCACGGCCGCCGAGCTTCTCCAGGCCGGCCTGGATGACCGGGACCTCGGTGGAGTCCAGCACGATCGGCAGGGTGGAGGCGGTGGCGAAGCGGCCGGCCAGCTCCTCCATGTCGGCGACGCCGTCCCGGCCGACGTAGTCCACGCACAGGTCGAGCATGTGCGCGCCCTCGCGGATCTGGTCGCGGGCCATCTCCACGCAGTCGTCCCAGCGGGCCTCCAGCATGGCCTCGCGGAACTTCTTCGAGCCGTTGGCGTTGGTGCGCTCGCCGATCGCCAGGTACGAGGTGTCCTGGCGGAACGGGACGGTCTGGTAGAGGGAGGCGGCACCGGGCTCGGGGCGCGGGTCGCGCTCGCTCGGGGTGACCCCGCGGACGCGCTCGACGACCTGGCGCAGGTGCTCGGGGGTGGTACCGCAGCAGCCGCCGATCAGGGAGAGGCCGTACTCGTGGACGAACGTCTCCTGGGCGTCGGCGAGCTCCGGGGCGGTGAGCGGGTAGTGGGCGCCGTCCTTGCCCAGCACCGGCAGGCCCGCGTTCGGCATGCAGGACAGCGGGATGCGGGAGTGCCGGGCGAGGTAGCGCAGGTGCTCGCTCATCTCGGCCGGGCCGGTGGCGCAGTTCAGGCCGATCATGTCGATGCCGAGCGGCTCCAGGGCCGTCAGGGCGGCGCCGATCTCGGAGCCGAGGAGCATGGTGCCGGTCGTCTCGACGGTCACCGAGACGATCACGGGCACGTCGAGGCCGAGGGCTTCGAGACCGCGGCGGGCGCCGAGCACGGCGGCCTTGGTCTGGAGCAGGTCCTGGGTGGTCTCGACGAGCAGCGCGTCGGCGCCGCCCTCGACCAGGCCCTCGGCGTTGCGCTGGTAGGCGTCGCGGAGCGTGGTGTACGGGGCGTGTCCCAGGGTGGGCAGCTTGGTGCCGGGGCCCATCGAACCGAGCACCCAGCGCTGCCGGCCGTCCCGCGCGGTGTACTCGTCGGCGACCTCGCGGGCGACGCGGGCGCCGGACTCGGAGAGTTCGTGGACGCGCTCCGGGATGTCGTACTCGCCGAGGGCCGAGTGGTTGGCGCCGAAGGTGTTGGTCTCGACGCAGTCCACGCCCACCGCGAAGTACGCGTCGTGGACGGAGCGGACGATGTCGGGGCGGGTCAGGTTCAGGATCTCGTTGCAGCCCTCGAGGTTCTCGAAGTCCTCGAGAGTCGGATCCTGGGCCTGGAGCATGGTGCCCATGGCTCCGTCGGCGACCACCACGCGAGTGGCGAGCGCT
The DNA here is from genome assembly GCF_043079545.1 of Streptomyces sp. NPDC015171. Classification (NCBI taxonomy): domain Bacteria; kingdom Bacillati; phylum Actinomycetota; class Actinomycetes; order Kitasatosporales; family Streptomycetaceae; genus Streptomyces; species Streptomyces sp. NPDC015171. The sequence goes on along the minus strand of NZ_JBIBUO010000006.1, from coordinate 147,504 downwards.
TCACGGAGAGCGGACACACGGGTCCGGCTGTCGGCGGAAGGGGACGTTGGCGACGAGGCCATGTAAGGGCTCCCTGGGATGCGACGGCTGTCGGCTATGCGGCTTCCCCGTTGGATGGGGATGCCGCACGGCGCCAGAGTAACCGGGAGTGGGCTTGGATGGGCAGCGGCGTCCACGAGGCGGACCAGGACGACCCTGATGCCAGGCGTGGGCCGCATGCGAGGCAACAGGTGCCGTCCGACCATTAGCGAGAGGTCGGCAACGACCGGTAGTGTTCGGCATTGCCGAACGGTGACTGCACCGCGGGCAGTCGAAGGGGACGGAGGCAGGACGGCGATGGCACGGAACATCCAGTCGCTCGAACGGGCGGCGGCGATGCTGCGGCTGCTCGCGGGCGGTGAGCGGCGGCTCGGCCTCTCGGACATCGCCTCGTCGCTCGGCCTCGCCAAGGGCACCGCCCACGGCATCCTGCGCACCCTCCAGCAGGAGGGGTTCGTGGAGCAGGACGACACCTCCGGCCGCTACCAGCTCGGCGCCGAGCTGCTGCGCCTCGGCACCACCTATCTCGACGTGCACGAACTGCGCGCGCGGGCCCTGGTGTGGACCGACGACCTGGCCAGGTCCAGCGGGGAGAGCGTGCACCTGGGCGTCCTGCACCAGCAGGGCGTCCTGATCGTGCACCACGTCTTCCGGCCCGACGACAGCCGGCAGGTGCTGGAGATCGGGGCGATGCAGCCCCTGCACTCCACGGCGCTGGGCAAGGTGCTCTCGGCGTACGACCCGGTGGCGCACAGCGAGGCGCTGGACGCCGACCGCAAGCCCTTCACCGACCGCACGGTGTGCGATCCCGGCGACTTCGAGCAGCTCCTGGACATCACGCGCGCGCGTGGGTACGCGGCCGACGTGGAGGAGACCTGGGAGGGCGTGGCGTCGATCGCCGCGCCCATCCACGACCGGCGCCGCATGCCGGTGGGCGCGGTCGGCATCACCGGCGCCGTGGAACGGCTGTGCCGGGAGGGCGAGGTACGCCCCGAACTGATCGCGGCGGTGCGCGACTGCGCCCGCGCGGTCTCCCGGGACCTGGGCGCCGGGCGGTTCTGAGACGCACGTCAGGGCCGTTCCAGGGCACACGCCCGAGCGGCTCCAGGGCGCACGCCCGAGCGGTTCCGAGGCGTCGGCCGGGCATCGGCCGGGATGACCGGAACCAGCCGCATCAGCGGAACCACCGAACCAGCGCAAGGTCCGGAACCCACCGGGACGCCAGGCGGCGTTCCCGTGATCGACCTACCCTAAAACGGTCAAAAAGTGTCAGATCGCACCTCCGTGCACGAAGGTCGATAACCCACAACGATCAATAACGATCCTGTTTTCGATAACAGAACTCTTGACGCACGCGTAACGCCGAAGCAAGACTCCCGTCCATCGGTCGGCATTGTCGAACACCTACCGGCAATACGCGCTAGAGTGTGACAACGCCAAGGGCCGGCATCGCTCTCATCCCCGAGGGCGCCAGAACCACCGGTGGGACCCGGGGTTCGGCTTTCCCCTGGACGAAGGACAAAGGAGTCGCGGGTGTCCAGCTCCGACATCTTCATCGGCGAGACCATCGGTACCGCCATACTCATCCTGCTCGGCGGCGGCGTGTGCGCCGCGGTCACGCTGAAGGCCTCCAAGGCCCGAAACGCCGGCTGGCTCGCCATCGCCTTCGGGTGGGGCTTCGCGGTCATGACGGCTGTGTACATCTCCGGCCCGCTGTCCGGTGCGCACCTCAACCCGGCCGTCACCGTCGCCCTGGCCATCAAGGACGGCGACTGGAGCAACGTTCCGACCTACTTCGCCGGCCAGCTGCTCGGCGCGATGATCGGCGCGGCTCTGGTGTGGGTGGCCTACTACGGCCAGTTCCACGCCCACCTGACCGACAAGGAGATCGTCGGCGGTCCGGGCGCGCAGGCCACCACGGCCAAGGCGGTGGAGGCCCAGGAGCAGGGCGCGGGACCGGTTCTCGGCATCTTCTCCACCGGTCCGGAGATCCGGAACGTGGTGCAGAACCTGGCCACGGAGATCATCGGCACCATCGTGCTGATCCTCGCGGTCCTCACTCAGGGCCTGAACGACAAGGGCAACGGCCTCGGCACCCTCGGCGGTCTGATCACCGCGTTCGTGGTGGTGTCGATCGGTCTGTCGCTGGGCGGCCCGACGGGCTACGCGATCAACCCGGCCCGTGACCTGGGCCCGCGCATCGTGCACGCCCTGCTGCCGCTGCCCAACAAGGGTGGTTCCGACTGGAGCTATGCCTGGATCCCGGTGGTCGGTCCGCTGATCGGCGCCGCCATCGCCGCAGGCATCTACAACGCCGCCTTCGCTTAAAGAATCGTGACAGAGGCACCGAGTCTTTAAGCACGCGCCGTAGCCACAGCCCCATCACCACGGATCTTTCAGGAGCACACAGTGACCGACGCCCACACCGCAGGCCCCTTCATCGCGGCGATCGACCAGGGCACCACCTCCTCGCGCTGCATCGTCTTCGACAAGGACGGCCGGATCGTCTCCGTCGACCAGAAGGAGCACGAGCAGATCTTCCCGAAGCCGGGCTGGGTCGAGCACAACGCCAACGAGATCTGGACCAACGTCCAGGAGGTCGTCGCCGGGGCCGTGCAGAAGGCCGGCATCACCCGGGACGACATCAAGGCCATCGGCATCACCAACCAGCGCGAGACCACCGTGCTGTGGGACAAGAACACCGGTGAGCCCGTCCACAACGCCATCGTCTGGCAGGACACCCGCACCGACGCCCTGTGCCGGGAGCTGGGCCGCAACGTCGGCCAGGACCGCTTCCGCCGCGAGACGGGTCTCCCGCTCGCCTCCTACTTCGCCGGCCCCAAGGCCCGCTGGCTGCTCGACAACGTCGACGGCCTCAAGGAGCGCGCCGAGGCGGGCGACATCCTCTTCGGCACCATGGACACCTGGGTCATCTGGAACCTGACCGGCGGTGTCAACGGGGGCAAGCACGTCACCGACGTGACCAACGCCTCCCGCACCATGCTGATGAACCTGCACACGATGCGGTGGGACGAGAAGATCGCCGAGTCGATCGGCGTCCCGCTGCAGATCCTCCCCGAGATCCGGTCCTCCGCCGAGGTCTACGGCGAGGTCACCGGCGGCAAGCTCGGCGACCTCCTCGGGGGCATCCCGGTGGCCTCCGCGCTCGGCGACCAGCAGGCGGCCCTGTTCGGCCAGACCTGCTTCTCCGAGGGCGAGACCAAGTCCACGTACGGCACCGGCACCTTCATGGTGATGAACACCGGTGAGAAGATCATCAACTCCTACGCCGGACTGCTGACCACGGTCGGCTACAAGATCGGCGACCAGCCGACGGTCTACGCCCTGGAGGGCTCGATCGCCGTCACAGGCTCCCTGGTCCAGTGGATGCGCGACCAGATGGGCCTGATCTCCACCGCCGCCGAGATCGAGACGCTCGCGCTCTCGGTCGAGGACAACGGCGGCGCCTACTTCGTACCGGCCTTCTCCGGCCTGTTCGCCCCGCACTGGCGCTCCGACGCCCGCGGTGTGATCGCCGGCCTGACCCGGTACGTGACCAAGGCGCACCTCGCGCGCGCCGTCCTGGAGGCCACCGCCTGGCAGACCCGGGAGATCGCCGACGCCATGGTCAAGGACTCCGGCGACGAGCTGGTGGCCCTCAAGGTCGACGGCGGCATGACCTCCAACAACCTGCTGATGCAGACCCTGGCGGACGTCCTGGACGCACCGGTGGTGCGCCCGATGGTCGCCGAGACCACCTGCCTCGGCGCCGCCTATGCCGCCGGTCTCGCCGTCGGCTTCTGGTCCAGCACCGACGAACTGCGCGCCAACTGGCGCCGGGCCGCCGAGTGGACCCCCCACATGGACGCGGAGACCCGCGACCGTGAGTACAAGAACTGGCTCAAGGCCGTCGAGCGGACCATGGGCTGGATCGAGGACGAGAGCTGAGCGGCTCGGACCGCTCAGAGAGCTCTGACGAGGAGTAAGTACCCGACATGACCAGTCAGCCCACCCTGCAGTCCGTGCCTGCCCTGGGAACGCACCCGGCCTCCGGCTCCCACCCGAGCCGCGCCGAGACCAGGGAGCAGCTCGCCAAGGCGTCGTACGACCTTCTTGTGATCGGCGGCGGCATCCTGGGCATCTCCACCGCCTGGCACGCCGCGCAGTCCGGACTCAGGGTGGCGCTGGTCGACGCCGGCGACTTCGCCGGCGCCACCTCCTCCGCTTCCTCCAAGCTGCTCCACGGCGGTCTGCGCTACCTGCAGACCGGCGCGGTGAAGCTGGTGGCGGAGAACCACTTCGAGCGCCGTGCGGTCTCCCGTCAGGTGGCCCCCCACCTGGCGAACCCGCTCACCTTCTACCTCCCCGTGTACAAGGGCGGCCCGCACGGCGCGGCGAAGCTCGGCGCGGGCGTCTTCGCCTACTCCGCGCTCTCCGCGTTCGGCGACGGCGTCGGCCACCTGCTCTCCCCCGCCAAGGCGGCGCAGGACGTGCCCGAGCTGCGCACCGAGAACCTCAAGGCCGTGGCCGTGTACGGCGACGACCAGATGAACGACGCGCGCATGGCCCTGATGACGGTCCGCGCCGCCGCCGAGTCGGGCGCGGTCGTCCTCAACCACGCCGAGGTCACCGGGCTGCGCTTCACCAAGGGCCGGGTGACCGGCGCCGACCTCAAGGACCGGCTGTCCGGCGACGAGTTCGGCGTCAACGCCCGCCTGGTGCTGAACGCGACCGGCCCCTGGGTCGACCACCTGCGCCGCATGGAGGACCCGGACGCCGCACCGTCCATCCGGCTGTCCAAGGGCGCGCACCTGGTCCTGAAGCGGACGTCCCCGTGGAAGGCCGCCCTGGCCACCCCGATCGACAAGTACCGCATCACCTTCGCCCTCCCCTGGGAGGACATGCTGCTGCTCGGCACCACCGACGAGGAGTTCGAGGGCGACCCGGCGGACGTCGCGGTCAACGACAAGGACATAGCCCAGATCCTGGACGAGGCCGCGTTCTCCGTCCGGGACCAGCAGCTCGACCGCGATCTGATCACCTACGCCTTCGCCGGTCTGCGGGTGCTGCCCGGCGGCCCCGGCGACACCGCCAAGGCCAAGCGGGAGACCGTGGTGACCGAGGGCAGGGCCGGCATGCTGTCCGTGGCGGGCGGCAAGTGGACCACGTTCCGCCACATCGGCCGGACGATCATGAAGAAGCTGGAGGCGCTGCCGGGCCACCCGCTCGGCGACGACTTCGAGCCGATCTCCTCGCTGCCGAAGAAGCTGCCGCTGCCCGGTGTCGCCAACCCGCGCGCGGTCGCCCACCGCCTGCTGGTCGACAACCCGGCGCCCGGTCCGCGCATGGCCGCCGACACCGCCAGGCACCTGGCCACCCACTACGGTTCCCTGGCGTTCGACATCGCCCGCCTCGCGAACGAGAACCCGGAGCTGGCCGCGCGCGTCCACCCCGACGCACCCGAGATCTGGGCGCAGGTCGTCTGGGCCCGTGACCACGAGTGGGCCGAGACGGCCGATGACGTGCTGCGCCGCCGGACCACGCTGACCATCCGCGGCCTGGCCACGGACGAGGTCCGTGCCAAGGTCAAGGACGTGCTCGACAAGAAGTAGGTCCCGGCCCGGTGCCGGCGCTCCCTGACGGGGGCCGGCACCGCGCACAGCGCGCTCGGCCCCACCGGTGTCTCACCGGTGGGGCCGAGCGCCGTTCAGGGCGCCGGACGGTCAGGCCGTCGGCAGCTTGCCCGTCTTCGTGTGGACCTCGTCCATGAAGTCGGAGTCATGGGCGTTCAGCCGGTACACATTGATCCGGACCTTGTGGCCCTCCGGGATCGCGAACGGGCACGAGGTGAACTTGGACGTCTGGCAGTGGCCCTTCAACTTGCGTGCCGTGACGTCGTACACCTCCGTCCAGATGTAGTGGCCGTCCTTGCTCAGGTCCTGGATGTCCACCCGCTCGTCGTCCCGGGCGGAGTCGCGCGGCTCGAAGACGACCATCGCCCGCTTCTTGCCGCCCGACGAGAAGTAGTCGACCGTGTTCGGCTTGCCCGCCGCGTGGGCGGTGACGACCCCGGAGGTGAGGGCGAGACCCATGGCGGCGACCACCGTGAAGCCCGCGCGGGCCAGTGGCTTCCTCAACAGCTGTGACACGTGTACCGATCCTGTTCTCTTGGCGTTCTTTCCATCACTCCTGTCCCAAGACCCCGCACCGGACCGGGCGGTTCCGGCCCGCGCCGCTTAGTGTGCGCTGAGACATCCGATGTCTTGCGCAGGGTGTGCGGGCGACAGGAGGCCGGTCATGGCAGTCACCGACGAGGCGATCGAGAAGATCAAGGGCATGATCGTCTCCGGTGCGCTGCGCCCCGGGGACCGGCTGCCGAGGGAGAGCGAGCTGGCGGCCGGGCTGGGGCTGTCCCGCAACTCCCTGCGGGAGGCGGTCAGGGCGCTGTCGCTGATCCGGATCCTCGACGTACGCCAGGGCGACGGCACCTATGTCACCAGCCTCGATCCGCAGCTGCTGCTGGAGGCGATGAGCTTCGTCGTGGACTTCCACCGCGACGACACGGTGCTGGAGTTCCTCGCGGTCCGCCGGATCCTGGAGCCGGCCGCGACCGCGCTGGCGGCCGGACGGATCGGCGCGGAGGAACTGGACCTGCTGGACGCCCGGTTGGCGGCGCTGGGCGCGGAGCCGTCGGTGGAGCAACTGGTCGCGGCCGATCTGGAGTTCCACCGGAGCATCGTGCGCAGCGCCGGGAACTCGGTGCTGTCCTCGCTGCTGGACGGGCTGTCGGGCCCCACCACGCGGGCCCGGATCTGGCGGGGGCTGACCCAGGAGGACGCGGTCGGCCGCACCCTGCGCGAGCACCGGGCGATCCTGGCCGCGCTGCGCGACGGGGACGCGGAGGCGGCGCGCTCCTGGGCGACCGTGCACATCGCGAGCGTGGAGCAGTGGCTGCGGTCCACCCGGTGAGCGCGGCCCAGAGCGCCGCGACGCGGCGGGGTGTTCCCGGGTGACGAACGGGGCAGTGATCCGTGCATCCCCCGGGCCGGGGGGCTGCGGGCGCCCCCGCCGGACGCCGTAAGGTTGGTGAGTCAAGCGAGGGCACGTCGGAAGGAGGCACTGGGTGATCGAGCTGGAGGGGGTTCCCGAGCTGATCGACCCAGTCATGGTGGCCGCGTTCGAGGGCTGGAACGATGCCGGCGACGCCGCCTCCACGGCGGTCGCGCATCTGGAACGCGAATGGAAGGGCGAGGTGTTCGCGGCGCTGGACGCCGAGGACTACTACGACTTCCAGGTGAACCGTCCCACGGTGTTCATGGACGGCGGTGTGCGCAAGATCACGTGGCCGACGACCCGTCTCTCGGTCGTCCGCGTCGGCGGCGAGAAGCCGCGCGACCTGGTGCTGGTCCGCGGCATCGAGCCGTCCATGCGGTGGCGCTCGTTCTGCAACGAGCTGCTCGGCTTCGCGCACGAGCTGGGCGTGGAGCTGGTGGTCATCCTGGGCGCTCTGCTCGGTGACACCCCGCACACGCGTCCGGTCCCGGTCAGCGGGGTCACGTCCGATCCGGACCTGGCCCAGCGCATGGACCTGGAGGAGACCAAGTACGAGGGGCCGACGGGCATCGTCGGCGTCCTCCAGGAGGCGTGCACGCACGCGGGCGTCCCGGCGGTGTCGCTGTGGGCGGCCGTACCGCACTACGTCTCCCAGCCGCCCAACCCGAAGGCCACCCTGGCGCTGCTCAACCGCCTGGAGGACCTGCTGGACCTGCGCGTCCCGCAGGGCGAGCTGCCCGAGGACGCGCGTGCCTGGCAGGTGGGCGTGGACCAGCTGGCCGCCGAGGACAGCGAGGTCGCGGAGTACGTCCAGACGCTGGAGGAGGCCCGGGACACCGCCGAGCTTCCGGAGGCGTCCGGAGAGGCGATCGCGCGCGAGTTCGAGCGGTATCTGCGGCGCCGGGACGTCAGCCCGCCGGGCGGGCACGCCACGGCGGACGGCGGGGACGGCGGGTCGTACCTGCGGGACAACCCGGGCGGTCCGAGCGGCCGGACCCGGCCGCCGAAGCCTCCGAAGCCGGAAGCCCCCGGCGGCACGGACGGCGAGGACGAGGACACCTCGGAGGACTGAGCCCGGCGAAGGGCCGAGCGAGGGGCGGTACGCGCTGCGTACCGCCCCTGCGCCGTCCCCGCGGGCGTCCGGTCAACTGCCGGTCCGGTCGGGCGGCTTGGCCTCGTCAGGCGGCCCTGACGGCCCTGGGCGGCCTCCCGGGCGCGGCGCCGGTCCCGGACCCGCGGCGGGGGCGGTCCCGTTGTGGGAACCGCCCCCGCGCGTCCTGCCGGTACCGCTCGCGTCGCTCGTAGCGCCGGTGCCGCCCGCCCTCTAGAGGGCCACGCCCAGCAGGGCGTCCACGGCGCGGCTGACCAGGCCGGGGGCGCCGGTGTCGGTGCCGCCCTCCTGCTCCTGGCGGGCCGCCCAGCGGTCGACCGCGACGAGCGCGGCGGGGGCGTCCAGGTCGGCGGAGAGGGCCTCGCGGACCTCCTCGACCACGGCGTCCGCCGACGGGCCGTCGGGCCGGGAGACGGCCGCGCGCCAGCGGCCGAGCCGGTCCACGGCCTCCTGGAGGACCTCGTCCGTCCACTCCCAGTCGGCCCGGTAGTGGTGGGCCAGCAGGGCCAGGCGGATGGCGGCCGGGTCGACGCCGTCGCGGCGCAGCCGGGACACGAAGACGAGGTTGCCCTTGGACTTGGACATCTTCTCGCCGTTCAGCGCCACCATGCCGGCGTGGACGTACGCCTTGGCCATGGGGAACTCGCCGGTGAGCACCTGGGCGTGCGAGGCGCCCATCTCGTGGTGCGGGAAGGCGAGGTCGGAGCCGCCGCCCTGGACGTCGAAGCCCATGCCGAGGTGGTCGAGGGCGATGGCGACGCACTCGATGTGCCAGCCGGGGCGGCCCCGGCCGAGCGAACCGCCGTCCCAGCTGGGCTCGCCCTCGCGGGCCGCCATCCACAGCATCGGGTCGAGCGGGTTCTTCTTGCCCGGACGGTCCGGGTCGCCGCCGCGCTCGGCGGACAGCAGCCGCATGGCGGTGGCGTCCAGGCGGGACACCTTGCCGAAGTTCGGGTCGGACCCGACGGAGAAGTAGACGTCGCCTTCCAGCTCGTAGGCCGCGCCGAGTTCGCGCAGCCGCTCCACGAGCGGGACGATGCCGGGTATGGCCTCGACGGCGCCTATGTAGTGCTTCGGGGGGAGCATCCGCAGGGCGGTCATGTCCTCGCGGAAGAGGGCCGTCTCCTTCTCGGCGAGGGCGACCCAGTCGACGCCGTCCCGCTCCGCGCGCTCCAGGAGCGGATCGTCGACGTCGGTGACGTTCTGGACGTAGTGGACCTGCCGCTTGGTGTCGAGCCACACGCGCTGCACAAGGTCGAACGCGTTGTAGGTCGCCGCGTGACCCATGTGGGTCGCGTCGTACGGCGTGATGCCGCAGACGTAGATACGGGCGACGGGACCGGGGTCGAGGGTGACGAGGCCGCCGGTCGCGGTGTCGTGGATCCTCAGGTCGCGGCCCTGACCAGGCAGGGCGGGGACCTCGGAAGCGGGCCAGGCATGCATGTACATGAGCCTAACCGGCGCCGAGCTGCGGATACGAATGGGATCAGGCCGGATGGCCGGATACGCGGTCTTGCACCTCGGCGCCGGGTGTGCTCACACCGGCGGCCAGGGGATGGCGGGCCACTCGCCGCTCGGCTCCGGGTGCAGGCCCGAGGCGAGCAGCGCGTCGACACGCGCGCGCGTGGCGTCGATCTCGGCCGGCGTGAGCAGTGCGGCCAGCCGCTCGCCCAGACCGCCCTCCAGGGCGTCCCCAAGCCCCTTGAGGACGTCGACGGCCTCCGGGGTGAGCGGCTCCCCGGCCCAGCCCCACAGCAGGGTGCGCAGCTTGTTCTCGACGTTGAAGGCGACGCCGTGGTCGATGCCGTAGAGGCGGCCGTCGGCGGTGGGCAGCAGATGGCCGCCCTTGCGGTCGGCGTTGTTGATCACCGCGTCCAGGACGGCGAGCCGGCGCAGCCGCTCGTCGTCGGCGTGCACCAGCAGCGCGGTGCGGTCCTCGCCGACCTCGGCGAACCCGATCGCCTTCCAGCCCGGTTCCGGCTCCTCGCCGTCGACCAGGGCGAGCAGCTCGGTCTCGGCCTCGACGTCGATCCACAGCTGGCACATGCCCTCGCCGTACGGCCCGTCGCGCAGCACGGTGGGCGGTACGAGACCCCAGCCGGTGGCCTCGGAGACCTCGTAGGCGGCCACCTCACGGCCCGCGAGGGTGCCGTCGGGGAAGTCCCACAGGGGGCGCTCTCCGGCCACCGGCTTGTACACACAGGCGGCCTTGCGGCCGTCGAGGGTGACCGTGCAGAACAGGGCCGCGTTGGACGCCTCGCGGATCCGTCCGCGCACGGTCAGCTCACCCCGCGCGAGCAGCTCGGCGGGGTCGGGACCGGCCGTCACGCTCCGCGACGGTATCCGTTCTGGCGCGGACATACGTGTCCTTCCGGATCGAGCGGGAGGCTGCACAGCGGACACGGCGGCCGCCCGGCGTTGACGACGTCGAGGGCGCGCTTGGCGAAGGCCCTGGCCTGCGCGCCGGTCAGCCGGACCCGCAGCATCGGGGGCCCGTTCTCCTCGTCCTGGAGCAACCGCTCCTCGGCCTCGGCGAGGTCCTCCTCCGTGTCGGCGTCGAGCTCCACCAGGGCCTGAGCCTCGACGATCATGCGCTGGTCCTCGCCGTCCCAGGCCAGCGCCATGGTGCCGACGCGGAACTCCTCCTCGATGGGGGTGTCCAGCGGCGCGGTGTCGGAGATCTCGGTGGGCGCCACGGCGGGGACGGCCGCACTGCCGCCGCTGCGCCGTACGACCTCGTCCAGCAGTTCGTCCATGCGCTCGGCGAGTGCGGCGACCTGGGTCTTCTCCAGGGCCACGCTGGTCACCCGGGGGCCGGCGATGGCCTGGAGGAAGAACGTACGGCGCCCGGGCAGTCCGACCGTGCCGGCCACGAAGCGGTCCGGCTGGTCGTAGAGGAACACCTGACGGGACACGTCCTGTCTCCATTGATTTCGTGGGTGCGAGAGGTTCGGCGGGGCGGGCCGCGCGGTGCGGCGACGGGGTGGGTCGCTTCACCCTACTGCGGCCGACGATCACGGTGCGCCCGCACCACCCCCGACCGGTGCGTCGCCCTCACCAGGTTCCTCGCGCGGGGCGAGCGAAGCGAAATCACCGGTGTCGCCGAGGCGGACGAGGAACGGCCTGAGCCGGGTGTAGCGGATCGCGGTGACGGAGCACGGCTCCACGGAGATCCGCTGGAACAGGTCGAGATGGAGGCCGAGGGCGTCGGCGACGAGGGACTTGATGATGTCGCCGTGGGAGCACATGAGGTAGACGGCGTCGGTGCCGTGCTCGCGCTCCACGCGCGCGTTCCACTCGCGTACGGCCTCGGCGGCGCGGGTCTGCATGTACCGCATGGACTCGCCGCCGGGGAAGGCGGCGGCGGACGGGTGCGCCTGCACGATCTCCATCAGCGGCTCGTCCTTCAGCTCGGCGAGCTTGCGGCCGGACCAGTCGCCGTAGTCGCACTCCTGGATCCGCTCCTCGGTGTGGGAGCGCAGTCCGGGGCGGGCCTCCAGCAGCGGCCGTACGGTTTCCTGGCAGCGCTGGAGCGGACTGGTGACGACCTCGGAGATCGGCAGGCCGGCGAGTCGGCCCGGCAGCGCGGCGGCCTGGGCGGCGCCGCGGTCGTCCAGGGCGACGCCGGGCGTCCGGCCGGCGAGCAGTCCCGAGGTGTTGGCGGTGGAACGTCCGTGCCTTACGAGGATCAGCGTGGGCATGCGGCAAGGGTAGGCGCACAACGTGGTGCGACGGCGGGCGGGCGAAGGGAGAATGCGCAGAGTGATCGTGGACTGCGCCATCTATCGGCACGGACAGCGCACCGAGGGTCCTGAGGACCTCTCCGACGCCCTCGACGAGGCACGGGCGGTGGGCGGCTTCGTCTGGATCGGCCTGTACGAGCCGTCCGAGCGGGAGTTCGACCTGGTCACGCAGGAGTTCGGGCTGCACCCCCTGGCCGTGGAGGACGCGCTCAAGGCGCACCAGCGGCCCAAACTCGAGGTGTACGACGACTCGCTGTTCATGGTGCTGAAACCGGTCGTGTACGAGCCCGAGAGCGATGCCGTCTCGGCCGGCGAGGTGATGGTCTTCGTCGGCGACGGTTTCGTGGTCACCGTCCGCCATGGCGAGGGCTCGCCGCTGGCGGCCGTGCGGCACCGGCTGGAGGAGGAGCCGGAGATGCTCGACAAGGGCCCCACCGCCGTGCTGTACGCGATCGCCGACGCCACGGTGGACCACTATCTGGAGGTGGCGACGGAGCTGCAGAACGACCTGGACGAGCTGGAGGCGGAGGTGTTCCAGCCGGAGGGCGGCGGTTCCCGCCACACCGCGTCCCGGATCTACACCTTCAAACGGCAGGTCCAGGAGTTCCGCCGGGCCACCGGGCCGCTGGCGCTGCCGCTGACCCGGCTGGCCGGCGCCGGGCCGCTGGGCACCACGGTGCCCTTCGTGGACGACAAGGCGCGGCCGTTCTTCCGGGACGTGAGCGACCACCTCATGCGCGTCAACGAGTCGGTGGAGGGCCTGGACCGGCTGGTCTCGGACATCCTCTCGGCCCACCTGGCGCAGATGAGCGTCCGGCAGAACGACGACATGCGCAAGATCTCGGCCTGGGCGGCGATGGCCGCCGTCCCGACGATGATCGCGGGCATCTACGGCATGAACTTCGACCACATGCCCGAGCTGCACTGGCTGTGGGGGTATCCGGCGGTGATCCTGCTGATGGCCGCGCTGGAGATGGTGCTGTACCGGCTCTTCAAGCGGCGCGGCTGGCTGTGAGCACGGTTCAGGCGGACTCGTGGGCGGGTCTCGCAGGCGTACACGGCGTGGATGCCGGCCGTCGGGGATCTCCTGGAACAGACGGACAGAAGTGCCGCGTGACAGGGGTGCGGGCCGGATCGGCCGAACGAAGGACCGCCACGGCGGTGAAAGAAGCGCCGCGGAGGTCGTAACCACGCGGCGCCGGGCGCGTTGTTCCCGATGACGGCCGTGGCGGGGAAGACCCCCGAGCCCCCACCACGGCCGCTGAAATCCCTCTCCTGAAACGCCCCCTGGGGGCCGTCCCCTTACGCGAGCCCCGCACGCTCCAGGGCCTCGGTGCCGGCGCGCAGGGAGGCGAGCCGCTCGTCCAGCGTGAAGCCGGCCGGCGCCAGGTTGAGGGTGGTGACCCCGGCGGCGGCGTACTCCTTCATCCGGTCCGCGATCCGGTCGACGGAGCCCAGCAGGGTGGTCCGGTCGATGAGGTCCTGCGGGACGGCGGCGGCGGCCCCCTGCTTGTCCCCGGACAGGTACTTCTCCTGGATCTCGGCGGCCTCCTTCGCGTATCCCATGCGCTGGGCCAGCTGGTTGTAGAAGTTCTGCTTGGCGCTGCCCATGCCGCCGACGTACAGCGCGGTGTACGGGCGGAAGGTGTCGGCGAGCCGGGCGACGTCCTTGTCGTCGCCGAGGGCGAGCGGCAGGGTCGGGGACACGTCGAACCCGTCGAGCGTCAGGCCCGCCTTCTCCCGGCCCGCGCGCAGGTACTTGATCGTGGTCTCCTCCAAATGCTCGGCGGAGGGGAAGATGAGCAGCGCGCCGTCGGCGATCTCGCCGGTCTGCTCCAGGTTCTTCGGGCCGATCGCGGCGATGTAGAGCGGGATGTGCTCGCGCTCCGGGTGCACGGTCAGCTTGATCGGCTTGCCCGGGCCGCCGGGCAGCGGCAGCGTCCAGTGCGCGCCCTCGTACGTCAGCCGCTCCCGGGTCATCGCCTTGCGGACGATCTCCACGTATTCGCGGGTGCGGGCCAGCGGCTTGTCGAACTTGACGCCGTACCAGCCCTCGGAGACCTGCGGCCCGGAGACGCCGAGGCCGAGCCGGAACCGGCCGCCGGAGAGCGAGTCGAGCGTGGCCGCGGTCATCGCGGTCATCGCGGGCTGCCGCGCCGGGATCTGGAAGATCGCCGAGCCGACGTCGATCCGCTCGGTCTGAGCGGCGACCCAGCTGAGCACCGTGGCCGCGTCGGAGCCGTACGCCTCGGCGGCCCAGCACACCGCGTAACCCAGCCGGTCGGCCTCCTGCGCCACGGCCAGGTTGTCGCCGTCCATTCCGGCACCCCAGTAGCCGAGGTTGATCCCGAGCTGCATGGCCGATCCCCTTACCCATGAGTAACGTCCTGTGGCGCAGACCTTAGCGCGGGGGCGGGCGCCGGGGGCAGGGCACGGCCCCCGGCAGGGGGCGGATCACGCGATCCGCGCAGGCCGTCACCGCCGTACGGGCGGGGCCGATCAAGTTATCCACAGGCAACCCACGGCAGCAGTTCTGGCCAGTAATCTCGCGGACATGGAGCAGAGGCATCTCGGCCGTACCGGCCTGCGCGTGTCCCGGATCGGACTCGGCACCCTCACCTGGGGCCGGGACACCGACGAGCACGACGCCGCGGACATGCTGAAGGCGTTCTGGGAAGCCGGCGGCACCCTTGTCGACACCGCGGACGTGTACGGCAACGGGGAGGCGGAGTATCTGCTCGGGCAGCTCATGGACGGCCTGGTGCCGCGCCGGGACCTGGTCGTCTCCACCAAGGCGGGCAGCGTGCCGGATCCCGACCGCCGTGTCGACGGCTCCCGCGGCCATCTGCTCGCCGCGCTCGACGCCTCCCTGGCCCGCCTCGGCACGGAGTACGTGGATGTGTGGCACGTCCACGCCTTCGACCCCGGCACCCCGCTCGAGGAGACGCTCCAGGCCCTCGACCTCGCGGTGAGCAGCGGCCGTGCGCGGTACGCGGGCGTCTCCAACTTCTGCGGCTGGCAGCTGGCCAAGGCGGCCACCTGGCAGCTCGCGGCGCCGGGCGCCCGCACCCGGCTGGCCAGCACGCAGCTGGAGTACTCGCTGCTGCAACGGGGCGTGGAGCGCGAGGTGCTGCCGGCCGCGCTCGACCTCGGCGTGGGCCTGCTGCCCTCCTCGCCGCTCGGCCGGGGGGTGCTGACCGGCAAGTACCGGCACGCCACTCCCCCGGACTCGCGGGGCGCCTCCGAGCACCTCGCGCCGTTCGTGGAGCCGTACCTGGACGACACGGCGACCCGGATCGTGGACGCGGTGACGACGGCCGCCGACGGGCTCGCGGTCACCCCGCTCCAGGTGGCCCTCGCCTGGGTGCGGGACCGGCCCGGGGTGGCCGCGCCGATCGTGGGCGCGCGCAACGCGCAGCAGCTCACGGCGGCATTGTCAGTGGAGGCCCTTAGTCTTCCTGACGAGATCTGCCGGGCGCTGGACGATGTGTCGGCGCCCCTGCACCGCTATCCCGATCACGACTGGAGCACGCTGTGAGCACGGAGCCGGAGACCACGGAGGAAGCCGGGCCGGGGACGCCGGAGACACCCGGGACCACGGAACAGGACGCCGCCGGAGTGGCCGGGGACGCCGAGGCCGGGGACGCCGGGGACGCCGGGGACGCCGAGGGGAGCGTGCCGGGGGAGGACGTCGGTAGCGGCGACGGTGAGGGCGAGCCGGGGGCGGACGGTTCCGCCGGCACGGGGGGCGACACGGCCGAGGGGTCCGATTCCGGCGGGCTGTCCGAGGCGGAGGCCGAGCTGGCCGCGCAGCGGATCGAGCGGGAACGGATCGAGCGGCGCAAGGCCGAGAAGACGAACCCGATCGCCAGCGGCGCCAAGCTCAGCGGCACGGCGGCCGATCTGCTCGCGGCGGTCCGGGCCGTGGAGAGCGGCGAGAAGCCGACGGCCACGGTGTTCGCCGAGCCGGCGCCACCGCGCCGCACCGCGCCGGAGCCGGTCAACAGGCCCCGGCCGGCCCCCGCCCCGGTCCCGGCCGGTGGCCCGGCGCCGGAGGCCGTGGATGCAGTGCGCCGGGTGCTGGCCGACGGCGGCGCCCCCGACACCCTGGCCCCGCAGGCCGCCGAGGCGCTCGGCGAGGGGGCCGACACCGCGCTCCGGGAGGACCCCTGGCAGCTGCTCCGCATCGCCGGGGTGCGGCCGGAGCAGGCCGACGGCTTCGCGCGGGCGCTGCTCGGCGCGGACTGCGGCCCCGACGACGAGCGGCGCGGCCGTGCGGTGACCGTCTGGCTGCTGGAGCAGGCGGCCGTGGCCGGGCACACCGCCCTCGATCTGGCCACGCTCACCGCGGCGCTGGGCCGGCAGGGCGTGCCGGATCCGGACGCGGCGGTGCAGGACGCCCTCGCCGAGGGGGAGGCGCTGGTGTTCCAGGACGCCCTGGAGGAGCCCGGCGCCCCCGCGCCCGCGCCCGAGGACACCGACGAGGAGCAGGAACGGCCGGTCCGGGTCCTCGTCGGCCTCGAACGGTACGCGCTGGCCGAGGAGAGCCTCGCCGACGGTCTGGCCCGGCTGGTCAACTCCCTGTCCGAGGCGGACGGTCAGCGCTGGGAGACGGCCGCGGCCGGGCTGTCCGGCGGTGCGGCCGAGCTGGGCCGCGCGGTCGCCGGGCACGGGCTGGTGCTGCACACCGGCGGGGAAGCGGCCCGCGCCGAACCGGCCGCGCTGCTCGGTGCCGCCCGGGCCGCGGGCCTGCGCGCCTTCGCCGCCTGCCACACGCCGGACGGGAGCCTGCGGCTTGCCGCGCGGCTGGACGGCGGGCCCGCCGAGCGGGGCGTGGGCACGGTCGCGGGACTGCTGTCCGGCGCCGAGGGACCGGGGCGCGACGCGGACGGCGCCCTTGAGCTCGACCTGCTGATCGTGCCGGACGCGCCCCAGCTCGACGTGGAGAGCGCCGCGATGCTGGTGGAGTCGCTGCCCGACGGTGCCCGGCTGGTGCTCAGCGGCGACCCGGGGGTGCTGTGGTCGGCCGGCCCCGGCCGGGTCTTCGCCGATCTGCTCGCTGCCGGGTTCTGCCCGGTGACCGCCTCCCGGGTCCCGGATCCCGGCCCCCTGGGCGAGTTGGTCTCCGGCATCGGCATCGGCGAGCTGAACCAGGTGGCCGCCCCCGGAAAGGAGATCGTCATCGTGCCGGTGCGGGACGCGGGCGAGGCCGTGCACCGGACGGTGCAGCTGGTCGCGGACTCGGTGCCGCGGGCCATCGGCGTGCCGGCGGACCAGACGGTGGTGATCACCCCGGGCCATGGCGGCGCTGCGGGCACCCGCGCGCTCAACGCGGCCCTGAAGGAGCGCCTCAACCCGGGCCCCGGCAGGTTCGGCGGCTTCGACCCCGGCGACCGGATCGTCCACTGCCCCGCGCCGGGGCGCACCGTGCCGGGCGTGGTGGTGAAGGCCGACACCGACGGGCTGCACCTGTCGTGCGCGGGTGCCCCCGTCGTCGTACCGCGGGAGCGGGTGGAGAGCGGCGTGCGGCACGGGTGGGCGCTGACCGCGCACCAGGCGGCGGGCAGCCGCTGGCCGGCGGCGGTCGTGGTGCTGCCCGGGGATGCCGCACAGGCGCTCAGCCGCCCCTGGGTGTACACGGCGTTCGGCCGTGCGGAGCGGCATCTGTCCGTGGTCCACGGCGTGGAGCAGGCCCTGCCGAAGGCGGTCGCGGAGGTGCCGGCCAAGCCCCGTACCACCCGGCTGCACACTCTGCTGCGCACGCAGGAGGCGAGAGCCTGATCCGTCCGCGGCCCGGTGCCGCGGACGGAGGCGGTGCCGTACCGGCCCCGGGGCCCTACGGCACCGCCTCCTGGCGCACCGCTCACCGCTCGGCGTCGAGCGGCTCCAGTTCCTCGTCGTCCTCGTCGACGAAGTCGATGTCGTCGTCGTCCTCGTCGCCGTCGGAGACTTCGTCGTCGAACACCGCGCTCACGTCGAAGCGGCACACCACCTGCTGGGGATCGATGTGGTCGAACGGCGCCTCCAGCCACTCCCCGGCCTCGGGCGACTCCTCCGCCGCGGTGACCCACAGGGTGGAGTCGCCCTCCTCCAGGCCGAACTCCTTGTGCCGGGAGGCGATCTCGTCGGGTTCGAACTCGCCGAAGAGGGTGCCCAGCGCCCCGGGGACCGTGCGGGCGGCGGCGTCGTCGTCCGCGCCGTCGTCGAACTCCGCCGCCTCGACCCGCTGGGCCTGTGCCAGCAGCCGCTGGGGTTCCGCCACGGTGTAGTCGCGGCGGATCAGCACACTGATCGCGTTGGGTTCCTCGGGACCCGCGTACGGCGGAAGCGCGTCCTCCGCCCCCGGGATCTCGAAGGGTGTGACCTCGTCGTAGCGGTCGTAGAGCAGCTCGTCGTACACCTCGGCGGCAGCGGCCAGCTGATTGAACGCCTCGGAGACGTCCGGGTCGTCCTCCCCCGACCTGCGTTCGACCGCCGCCAGATGGCGGTCGAGCGCGGTCTTGACCGCCTCGGCGGCGGCGCGTACCTCGGCAGCGGTGGGCTGCGCAGCATCAGACATAGTGCAGACGCTATCCGTACCGGGCACCAGCCCGCACAATAGATGCGATGCCGGAATACGAATTTGTCGACGTGTACGTGCCTCGCGGGGTCTCCCGCAAGGAGGCGACACGTCTGCTGACGGACCATGCCGAGTACGGACACTGGGAGTTGGACCGACTGAGCCTGCTGCGCGACGGCAGCCGCAGGGTGCGGTTGCGGCGGCGGATCATCCGCCAGGTACATGCCACATGGTGAATCCGGAGACACACACGGGGCGGGCCCTGCCGACAAGGCAGGGCCCGCCCCGTTTCCGGGGCGTACGGCCCTGTCCGGGCCGTACGCCGTCGTGCCGCTGTCGCCGCTAGGCCGCCCGGGCCTTGCGGTACAGGACCGCGCCCGCGAGCAGCGCGCCCGCGCCGACCGGCAGCGCGATGCCCAGCGGCACCTCGTTGCCCGTGTGCGCGAGCCGGCCCGCGGCCAGCGGCTGGGCGGAGCGGCCCGTCTGCGCCTCGACGCCGTGGCCCGTGGACCGGCCCCCGGCGTGCTGGACGCCCGTACCCGGGTGGCCCTGCGAGGTGCCGGTGTGGCCGGTGCTGCCGCCGTGACCCGGGGTCCCGGGGTGGCCAGGGTTACCGGGGTGGCCCGGGTGGCCAGGAGCCCCGGGGTTCCCCGGACGACCGGGCTGACCGGGCTGGCCGGGCTTGCCCGGATGCCCCGGCTCCCCCGGCTTCCCGGGGTGCCCCGGGTGCCCGGGATGGCCGGGCTTCCCGGGAGGGTTGCCGTGCCCTCCGTCGTTGGCGCAGTCGTTGCCCGTGACGGCGTTGCCGATCCCGATGACGTCGACGCTGTTGCCGCAGACGTTCACCGGGACGTCGACCGGCACCTGGACGGTGTTGCCCGAGCCGACGCCCGGCGAGCCGCCGGTGTGGCCGTCCGCGTGCGAACCGCCGGAGCCGCCGTGCCGGCCCGCCGGGGCGCCGCCGTGGTTGGCGCACGTGTTGCCCGCCGCCGGGTTGAGGAGCCCGACGACGTTGACGGTGTTGCCGCAGATGTTCACCGGTGCGTGCACCGGCACCTGCACGGTGTTGCCGGACAGTACGCCGGGTGAGCCCCCGGCGGCGCCCGCTGCGCCCGAGTCGGCGTGTGCGTAGCCGCTCGCCGCGGCGATCACGCCGGTCGCGGCGGCCATGGTCATCAGGCCCTTGCGCGTGCCCTGTCGCATGCTGAGATCCCCCCTGCCTTCCGTGCTTTCGTTCTCGGAAGACCGGTCGGCCCCGGAGCGCATGGCGCGCGCTCCGGGGCCGACGGTCGTGGTAAAGACGCCCCTCAGGGAGCCGGCGTCACTTGTTGACGCAGGCGTTGCCGAAGGCGGGGTTCAGGAGCCCGATCACGTTGATCGTGTTGCCGCACACGTTCACCGGGACGTGCACGGGCACCTGGACGACGTTGCCGGACACGACGCCCGGGGAGTGCACGGCGGCACCCTGCGCCCCGGAGTCGGCGACGGCCAGGCCCGCGCCGGCGAGAACCAGACCACCGGTGGCAGCCGCAGCAGCGACGACCTTCTTGATCATTACTTCCTCCTAGTTGGCAATGCGACCCCAAGGTGCGGGATCACATCAGCTGCAACGAGGAGGAACTAATGAAGCTACGAACTTATCGTCGCATTCACCCTTCTCAGTACATCTCGTACGACTGCCCGATTACACCGGCGTGCGCGCCCGGCGAGGGGTCTCACGAAGCGTCGATGAACCGGTCGAGCACCCGCACGCCGAACTGGAGGCCGTCCACCGGCACCCGCTCGTCCACGCCGTGGAACATGCCGGCGAAGTCCAGCTCCGGCGGCAGCTTCAGCGGGGCGAAGCCGAAGCCGCGGATGCCGAGGTCGTCGAAGGACTTGGCGTCGGTGCCGCCGGAGAGCATGTACGGGATCGCCTTGGCGGTCGGGTCCTCGGCGAGCAGCGAGGACTGCATGGCCTCCACCAGGTCGCCGTCGAAGCTGGTCTCCAGCGCCTTGTCGGTGTGCACGTCCGCGCGGCGCACGTGCGGGCCGAGCAGCCGGTCGAGGTCGCCGAGGAACTCCTCCTCGTGGCCGGGCAGGAACCGTCCGTCGATGTGGGCGGTGGCCTCGCCGGGGATGACGTTGACCTTGTAGCCGGCGTTCAGCTGGGTGGGGTTGGCGGTGTTGCTCAGGGTCGCGCCGATCAGCTTGGCGATGCCGCCGAGCTTGGCGAGGGTGGACTCCATGTCCTCCGGGTCCAGCTCGGTGCCGAGCGCGTCGCCCAGTTCGTCGAGGAAGGCCCGGGTGGTCTTGGTGACCCGCACCGGGAACTTGTGCCGGCCGACCCGGGCGACGGCCTCGGACAGCTCGGTGATGGCGTTGTCGCGGTGGATCATCGAACCGTGCCCGGCGGTGCCGGCCACGGTCAGCTTCATCCAGTGCATGCCCTTCTCGGCCGTCTGGATCAGATAGAGCCGCCGCTGCTCGTTCACGGTGAAGGAGAAACCGCCGACCTCGCTGATCGCCTCGGTGACGCCCTCGAACAGCCCGGGGTGGTGGTCGACCAGGTGGCGGGCGCCGTACGTGCCGCCCGCCTCCTCGTCGGCGAGGAAGGCGACCACGATGTCCCGGGGCGGCCGGCGCCCGCTGCGCAGCCGGTCGCGGACGACCGCGAGGGTCATCGCGTCCATGTCCTTCATGTCGACGGCCCCGCGGCCCCACACGCACCCGTCGGCGATCTCGCCGGAGAACGGATGGTGGGTCCAGTCGTCGGCGTTGGCCGGTACGACGTCCAGGTGGCCGTGGATGAGCAGTGCGGGCCGGGACGGGTCCGTGCCCTCGATCCGGGCCACCGTGGAGGCGCGGCCGGGGTGCGACTCGTAGATCTCGGGCTCGAGGCCGACCTCGGCCAGCTTCTCGGCGACCCACTCGGCGGCCTTGCGCTCGCCCGGACCGGAGTGGTCGCCGTAGTTGCTGGTGTCGAACCGGATCAGCTCGCGGCAGAGGTCCACGACCTCGTCCTCGCCGGTGACGCTCCTGGCCGTGTCCGTCTCGCTCACGCTGCTTCCTCCCGCTGTCACTGCTGGTGGTCCTCCTCATCCTCTCCCCGGCCCCGCTCCGGGCCCAAGACCGGTCCCGGCCCGTCACACGCCGTTCACGCGCGGCCGGCCCCGGACCGGGGGCGGCCGGGGGGTGATCAGCCACCTCCGAAAGCCTGGTAATGTTTCCTTCGTCGCCGCGAGGGAAACCCCGCCGAAAGGGAAATCTCGCACGACAGACACCTTGTCCGGGTGGCGGAATGGCAGACGCGCTAGCTTGAGGTGCTAGTGCCCTTTATCGGGCGTGGGGGTTCAAGTCCCCCCTCGGACACCACCGGAGGGCCCCTGTTCATCAGGGGCCCTCTTCTTGTTCCCCCTCCCTCTCCTCCCCCTTCTTCCTCTCCTCTCCCGACGCGGGCTCGTGTGGGCCATGTCTCCCCGCGCCGTGAGACCGGCAGGTCAGCGGTGTCCGGATGATCTCCGCCGGCCCCCGGACGACCCCTCTTGAGTGGCCGCACGAAGGGGCGGAGCCTAGCGTCGTACTAAGATTTCCGGTTTGTTACCCGGCCGGACCTGACGTGAGGACCTGATGGCAGCCATTGACGAGAGCAGTGCTCTCGGCCTGCTCGACGAAGAGATCCACACGCAGTTCGGCGACAGGGCGCGCTTCTCCGCGGGACCGTCCGCCGCACCGCGCACGCTGATCGACATCCTTGACGCGTCCGTGCGCTCGTACCCGGACGAGCCGGCCCTGGACGACGGCACCCATCAGCTCACCTACCGTGCGCTGGCCGCCGAGGTGGAGCGGCTGCGCAGGCGCCTCGACGGCGCCGGGGTCGGGCTCGGGGACCGGGTCGGGGTGCGGGTCCCCTCCGGGACCAATGAGCTGTACGTCGCGATCCTGGCCGTCCTCGCCGCCGGCGCGGCCTATGTCCCCGTCGACGCCGAGGACCCGGACGAGCGCGCCGAGCTGGTGTTCGGCGAGGCCGCGGTGCGCGCCGTCCTCACCGGCGGCGGCACCATCGACGTCCAGGGCGGTCCCGGCGCGGCCGCCGCCGCACGGCCCGGCGCCGAGCACGACGCCTGGATCATCTTCACCTCCGGGTCCACCGGGAAGCCGAAGGGCGTCGCCGTCACGCACCGCAGCGCCGCCGCGTTCGTGGACGCCGAGGCCGCGCTGTTCCTGACCGAGGAGCCGATCGGCCCCGGGGACCGGGTCATGGCGGGGCTCTCCGTCGCCTTCGACGCGTCCTGCGAGGAGATGTGGCTGGCCTGGCGGTACGGCGCCTGCCTGGTGCCGGTGCCCCGGTCGCAGGTCAGGAGCGGTGCCGATCTCGGGCCCTGGCTGGTCGAGCAGGAGATCACCGTGGTCTCGACGGTGCCCACGCTGGCCGCGCTCTGGGAGCCCGAGACCCTCAACGACGTACGCCTGCTGATCTTCGGCGGCGAGGCCTGCCCGCCCGAGCTGGCGCAGCGGCTGGTCACGGAGGGGCGCGAGGTGTGGAACACCTACGGGCCGACCGAGGCGACCGTCGTGGCCTGTGCGGCGCTGATGACCGGCGAGGAGCCGATCAGGATCGGGCTGCCGCTGGCCGGCTGGGAGCTGGCCGTGGTCGACGGCGCCGGCGAGCCCGTGGCCATGGGCGACAGCGGACAGCTGGTGATCGGCGGGGTGGGTCTCGCGCGCTACCTCGACCCCGAGAAGGACGCGGAGAAGTACGCGCCGCTTGAGTCGCTGGGCTGGGAGCGCGCCTACCGCAGCGGTGACCTGGTCAGGGCCGAGCCCGAGGGGCTGGTCTTCCTGGGGCGGGCCGACGAGCAGATCAAGCTCGGCGGGCGGCGGATCGAGCTGGGCGAGGTCGACGCCGCGCTGCAGGCGCTGCCCGGTGTCGCCGGGGCCGCCGCCGCCGTGCGCACCGCCCGCGGCGGCAATCAGCTCCTCGTCGGCTATGTGGTCACCCAGGAGGGCTGGGATCAGGCCGCCGCCGTCGAGAAGCTGCGTGCCGCGCTGCCCGCCGCGCTGGTGCCGCTGCTCGCGCCCGTCGCCGACCTGCCGACCCGGACCTCCGGCAAGGTGGACCGCAATGCCCTGCCGTGGCCCCTGGAGGGCGTGGAGACCGGCGGGAAGGCCGAGCGGCTCTACGGCACCGAGGCCTGGCTCGCCGAACAGTGGACGGAGGTCCTCGGCATCCCGGTGGCCACCGCCGACGACGACTTCTTCGCGATCGGCGGCGGCAGTCTGGCCGCCGCCCAGCTCACCACCCGGCTGCGCACCCGCTACCCGAGCGCCGCCGTCCTCGACATCTACCAGCAGCCCGTCCTGCGCAAGCTGGCCCGGCGCCTGGAGCGCTCGGCGCAGGACGACGGCGCGCGGCGCACGATCGCCCCGGTGCCGCTGTGCGCCCAGGCCGTCCAGCTCCTGCTGCTCCTCCCGCTGGTCACCCTGCTCGGGCTGCGCTGGATGGTGGTCCTCGCGGCGGCCGGGAACCTGCTGCCCGCCTACTCCTGGCTGCCGACCGCTCCCTGGTGGCTGATCGCGGCCTGCGCCCTGCTCTTCTTCAGCCCGCCCGGACGTATCGCGCTCGCGGCGGGCGGGGCGCGGCTGCTGCTGCGCGGCCTCGAACCGGGGCGCTACCCGCGGGGCGGGAGCGTGCACCTGCGGCTGTGGACCGCCGAGCGGCTGGCGGAGTTCAGCGGGGCGACCGGACTGACCGGGTCCTGGCTGGAGCGGTACGCGCGGGCGCTGGGCGTCAAGATCGGGCCCGATGTGGACCTGCACTCGCTGCCGCCGGTCACCGGCATGCTCCGGCTGGGGCGCGGGTCCGCGGTGGAGTCCGAGGTGGACCTGTCCGGGTACTGGCTGGACGGGGACCGGCTGGAGGTCGGGCCGATCAAGGTCGGGGCCCACGCCGTCGTCGGGACGCGCAGCATGCTCTTCCCCGGCGCGCGGGTCGGCAAGCGGGCCGAGGTGGCGCCCGGTTCGGCCGTCGCCGGGCAGGTCCCCACCGGTCAGCGGTGGGCCGGGGCGCCCGCGGTCAAGCTCGGCAAGGCCAAGCGCAACTGGCCCAAGGACCGTCCGCAGCGGGGCACGTACTGGCGGGTGATGTACGGCGTGACGGGTGTCATGCTGACCGCCATGCCGGTGTCGGCGGGGGTGGCCGCGCTGCTGGTCGCCCGCCTGTTCGTGGCGCCCGGGGCGCCGGTCGCCGAGGTCCTGCGCGGCGCCGCGTTCGCGCTCGTCCCGGCCACGCTGGCCTTCGGTCTCGTGTACGCGGTGAAGATCCTGGTCGGCGTGCGGCTGCTCAGCCTGGGACTGCGCGAGGGCACGCATCCCACGCACAGCCGGATCGGCTGGCAGGCGTGGACCGTGACCCAGCTGATGGACCTGTCCCGTCAGACGCTGTTCCCGCTGTACGCCGGTCTTGTCACGCCGGTGTGGCTGCGGCTGCTCGGCATGCGGATCGGGCGGGGCGCCGAGGTGTCGACCGTGCTGGCGCTGCCGAGCCTGACCACGGTCGGCGACGGCGCCTTCCTGGCGGACGACACCCTGACGGCTCCCTACGAGCTGGGCGGCGGCTGGATGCGGATCGGGCGCGCGGAGATCGGGCGGCGGGCCTTCCTCGGGAACTCCGGGATGACCGCGCCGGGGCGCAGCGTGCCGGACGGCGGTCTCGTCGGTGTGCTGTCGGCGACGCCGAAGAAGGCGAAGAAGGGCACCTCGTATCTGGGGCTGCCGCCGGTGAAGCTGCCGCGCAGCGCGGCCGGCGGTGACCAGAGCCGCACGTACGACCCGCCGGCCCGGCTGCTGTGGGCGCGCGGGCTCGTGGAGCTGTGCCGGATCGTTCCGGTCCTGTGCTCGGCGGCGCTGGCCGGGGCGACGGCGGCCGCGCTGTGCGCGCTGGGCGGGTGGGCCTGGGCGCTGTCGGGCGCGGTGCTGATGGCGGCCGGTGCGGTGGCCGCGCTCGGCTCCATCGCCGCGAAGTGGCTGCTGGTGGGGCGGCACCGGGCCGGGGAGCATCCGCTGTGGAGCTCGTTCGTCTGGCGCAACGAGCTGGCGGACACCTTCGTCGAGGTGCTCGCGGTGCCGTGGCTGGCCGGCGCGGTGCCCGGGACGCCGGTGATGACGGCATGGCTGCGCGGGCTCGGCGCCCGCATCGGCCGGGGCGTCTGGGTGGACAGCTACTGGCTGCCGGAGACGGATCTGGTGACCCTTCAGGACGCGGCCACGGTGAACCGGGGCTGCGTGCTGCAGACTCACCTCTTCCACGACCGGATCTTGCGGACGGATACTGTGGTCCTCCGTGAGGGCGCCACACTGGGCCCTGGCGGGATCGTGCTGCCCGGCAGCACGATCGGGGCCCGTACGACCCTGGGTCCCGCGTCGCTCGTCATGGCCGCGGAGTCCGTCCCGGACGACACCCGCTGGCTCGGCAACCCGATCGAGGCATGGCGCCGCTGAGCGCGGCCCCTTCGGGGCCGGTGGGCGGTGCACCGGCACGGAGTGGTGGCACAGCGCAGGGAGCGGACACAGCAGTGGCAGTTCAGCAGTCGGTCGGCCCGGACCCGTACTTCCCGGACAACGGTGACTCCCGTTACCGGGTGCACCGCTACGAGCTCACGCTGGACTACCGCCCGGGCCCGAACCGGCTGGCCGGCACGGCCCGGATCAACGCCATCGCGGGCCGGGCGGCGCTCACCGAGTTCCAGCTGAACCTGGCCGACTTCAAGATCGGCCGGATCCGGGTGGACGGCCGGCAGCCGCACTACACGCACCGCGGCGGCCGGCTGCGCGTCCGTCCGGCCAAGCCGGTCCGGGCCGGGGCCGCGTTCACGGTCGAGGTGCACTGGTCGGGCAACCCCAAGCCGGTGGCCAGCCCCTGGGGCGGGATCGGCTGGGAGGAGCTGGAGGACGGGGCGCTGGTGGCGAGCCAGCCGATCGGGGCGCCGTCCTGGTACCCGTGCAACGACCGGCCCGCCGACAAGGCGTCCTACCTGCTCTCGGTCACCATGCCGTCCGCGTACGCGGTGGTCGCGGGCGGGCGGCTGCTGACCCGTACGACGAAGGCCTCGACGACGACCTGGGTGTACGAGCAGTCCGCGCCCACCTCCAGCTATCTCGTCGGGCTGGCGGTCGGCAAGTACCAGACGGTGCTGCTGGGCGATCCGGGCCCGGGCGGGGTGCCGCAGCACGGGCACATCCCGGCGCAGCTGCTCCCCGAGTTCTCCCGGGACTTCGCGCGGCAGCCCGCGATGATGGAGCTGTTCCAGGAGCTGTTCGGGCCGTACCCGTTCGACGAGTACGCGGTCGCGGTGACCGAGGAGGAACTCGATGTTCCGGTCGAGGCCCAGGGGTTGTCGCTGTTCGGCTCCAACCACGTGGACGGCGCCCGGGGTTCGGAGCGGCTGGTGGCGCACGAGCTGGCGCACCAGTGGTTCGGCAACTGCGTGTCCATCGCCGACTGGCGGCACATCTGGCTGAACGAGGGCTTCGCCAAGTACGCGGAGTGGCTCTGGTCCGAGCGGTCGGGGGGCCGCAGCGCCCAGCAACTCGCGGCCGTCGCGCACCGGTTGCTGGCCACGCTGCCGCAGGACCTCAGGGTGTCCGACCCGGGCCGCAAGTCGATGTTCGACGACCGGCTCTACGAGCGCGGCGGCCTGGTCCTGCACGCGGTGCGCTGCGCGCTGGGCGACCAGGCGTTCTTCCTGATGCTGCGCAGCTGGGTGCGGCTGCACCGCAACGGCACGGTGACGACGCAGGCGTTCACCGCGCATGTGTCCCGCTTCGCGGACGAGCCGCTGGACGGGCTGTTCGACGCCTGGCTGTACGGGACGGCGCTGCCGCCGCTGCCGACGCTCGGCAGCCGGGCGGCGGTGTAGCGCGCAGGTCCGGGACGTCGCGCGGGGACGCGGACCCGCCCGTACGGTGGAAGGAGGACGCCCTCCTTGCCCGTAGGGGCGTGTGCTCCAGGAGGTTGAACGCATGACCACCGCAGCGGACATCATGCACACCGGGGCCCAGTGGATCCCGGCGACCGAGACCCTCGACCGTGCCGCGCAGCTGATGGCACGGCTGAACGTGGGCGCGCTGCCCGTCAGCGGCCCCGACGAGCGGATGTCCGGCATCATCACGGACCGCGACATCGTCGTGCAGTGCGTGGCCAAGGGCCATGACCCGGCGAAGGTGACGTGCGGCGATCTGGTGCACGGCACGCCGCGCTGGATCGACGCGGACGCCACGGTGGACCAGGTGCTGGACGAGATGGAGAGCCATCAGATCCGCCGGTTGCCGGTCATCAAGGACAAGAGGCTCGTCGGCATGATCAGTGAGGCCGATCTGGCCACGCATGTGACGGACCGGCAGCTGGCCGGCTTCGTCGAGAAGGTCTACGCGAAGGTCTGACCCGGTCCCCCCTCTCCCGCTCCGGCGGTGCCGGCCGCGTCCCGGCCGGCACCGCCGGACCCTTTCGGTTCCCGCGCGAGGACGGGCCGCGAGGACGGGCCAGGACGCCCCCGGTGTCTCAGCGCGGCGGGCCGGCGCCGGGCGCCCTCACCCTGAGCGTGCCGTCGTCCCCCTGTTCGACGCGGGTGCCCCGGCCGCGGGCCTGTGCGTCCAGGACGGCGCACAGCCAGGCGGCGTCGCGGGCCGAGGCGTGCTCCAGGCGCATCCGGCGTGCCTGGAGCGGCACCATCCGCAGCCCGGTCAGCCGGCCGCTGCCGGGTTCGACCGAGACCAGGTACAGCAGGCGCAGGTCGTCGCGGTAGCGCTCGTAGCCGCCGATGCCCTCGTAGTCGTCGACGAGGTCGCCGCAGCCGTACAGGACGAGCCGGTCCCGGTACACCTCGGGCGGGCGCGGGTGGTGCGAGGAGTGGCCGTGGACGACGTCGGCGCCCGCGTCGACGAGGGCGTGGGCGAAGCGGACCTCGTCGCGGGGGATGGCGTAGCCCCAGTTGGGGCCCCAGTGGACGGAGGCGACGACGATGTCGCCGGGGTGCGCGGCCCGGCGCAGCCGCCCGGCGAAGTCCTCGGCCGCTGCCGCGGTCGGCGCGGCGACGAGGGCCACGCCGGGCCGGCCGGCGCCGGCGGCCCAGCTGTGCGGGATGCCGCTGGACGGCATCCCGAAGGCGAGGACCAGGACGCGTCCGCCGGCCGGCAGCGGGACGGCCGCGGGGCGCCAGGCCGCGGCCTCGTCCGGGCCGGCCCCGGCGGTGCGCAGTCCGGCCGCCGCGAGGCAGTCCAGGGTCTCGGTGAGGCCGGCCGGGCCGAAGTCGAGCACGTGGTTGTTGGCGAGGACGCAGACGTCGGGGCGGGCGGCGGCGAGGGCGGGCAGGTTGGCGGGGTGCATGCGGTAGTGGACGCCCTTGCCCGGTGCGAAGTCGCCGTGATCGGTGACGGCGGTCTCCAGGTTGAGCACCCGGACGTGCGGGGCGGCGCGGTCCAGGACGGGCAGTGCCTCGCCCCAGGGCCAGCCGGGGTCCACGGGCCGGGGTATCGGTCCGTTGACGGCCTCCGCCAGCGCGACGTAGTCGCGGGCGTCGTGCACGTAGTCCTCGCGCAGGGCCGGGTCGCAGGGGTGCGGCAGGATCTGGTCGACGCCGCGGCCGAGCATGACGTCGCCGGCGAGGAACAGGGTGACGGCTTCCTCGGGCATGGCAGGCGGGCTAGACGTGCGCGGGTGCCATGTGGTCGGTGAACCAGTCGCGGGCCGCCTCGGTCACCCTTTCCAGCGCGCCGGGCTCCTCGAAGAGATGGGTGGCGCCGGGGACCACTTCGAGGCGGTTCTCGCAGTGCAGCCTGGAGCGGGCGTCCCGGTTGAGTTCGAGGACCAGTTCGTCGGCGCCGCCGACGACGAGGAGGGTGGGTGCCGTCACCTCGTCGAGGCGCGGCCCGGCGAGGTCGGGCCGGCCGCCTCGGCAGACGACGGCGGCGGGTCGCGCGTCGGGCTCGGCGGCGGCCCACAGGGCGGCGGCGGCACCGGTGCTCGCCCCGAAGTACCCGACGGCGAGCCCCTCGGCGTCGGGCTCCTCGCGCAGCCAGCGGGTGGCGTCCAGCAGCCGGCCGGCCAGCAGGGCGATGTCGAAGACGTTGCCCCGGTCGGCTTCCTCCCGGTCGGTGAGCAGGTCGAACAGCAGGGTGCCGAGCCCGGCCCGGCGCAGCCCCTCGGCGACGAACCGGTTGCGCGGGCTGTGCCGGCTGCTGCCGCTGCCGTGGGCGAAGACCACGACGCCTGTGGCGCCCTCGGGCACGGTGAGCCGGCCGCCGAGTCCTACGAAGCCGGCCCGCACGGTGACCTCCCGGTCGCCGGATCCGGCGCCCGCGGTGTGCCGGTGGCGGCTGTCGGCCCGGCGCAGACAGGCGGTGACCTCGTCGTCGCCGACCTGGGTGAAGTCGGCGTAGAACTGGCCGACGGCGGAGAAGTCCCACGGGGTGTCGAGGCAGACCAGTTCGTCGGCGTCCCCGCCCAGGCGCCGGGCGAAGTCCGCCGGGGCGACGGGGACCGCGAGCACGACACGGGCCGCGCCGCGGGCCCGGGCGATGCGGCAGGCGACGCGCGCGGTGGAGCCGGTGGCCACGCCGTCGTCCACCACGAGGGCGGTCCGGCCGGCGAGGGGGACGGCGGGTGCCGCGCCCCGGTAGCGCCCGGCGCGCTCCTGGAGGACCCGGCGTTCGTCCTCCTCGACCCGGGCGAGGTCGTGCCGCGGGACCCCGGTCCCCCGCACGACCTCCTGGTTGATCACGCGTACGCCGTCCTCGCCGATCGCTCCCATGCCCAGCTCGGGCTGGTGGGGCACGCCCAGTTTCCGTACCAGGCAGACGTCGAGGGGGGCGTCGAGGGCCTCGGCGACCGCCGCCGCGACGGGCACACCGCCGCGGGGCAGTCCGAGCACCACCACGTCCTGGCCCCTGAGGTACTCCAGGCGAGCGCCCAGCCGCCGGCCCGCTTCGAGGCGGTTGCTGAAGTGCACGGTGGTGCTCCTTCACTCCCGGGGCAGCCAGAGCGGGGCCGGGCCGTCCGTGTCGGCCGCTCCGGTCGCCTTCATGTCGCCGTCGGCGGCGCGCAGGAGCATCCGGCCCATGGCGATGAGCGCGCGTCCGGCGGCGAGTTCGTCGCCGATGTCCGGCATGGCCTGGTCATAGGGGTTGCGGCGGGCCTCCGCGTGGCTCTCCATGACGTTGTCCCCGGTGTCCAGGACGATCCGGGCCGTGGTGTCCGGGTCGTGCTCGGACAGATACAGGTTGAGGCGCCACTCCTTGACGGCACGGCTGGTCACGGGTCCGGTCATCGTCCGCCACCTCGCTCCGCGGGTAGTGCCGCGACGGGCCGTCCGTCGGCCGCCGGTCCGCCGTGGCCGGTCGCGCGGTTCTCCGCGCCCCTGGGGGCGCGGCCGTCCGCCACTTCCACTGTGCACCCGGCCGGGGGCGGCTGCCTCCCCTGGTGCGGGCAGAATGTGGGCCATGACCTCGCGCACCTGCCCCTGCGGACTCCCCCGGCCCTACGACGCCTGCTGCGGCCGTTTCCACGCGGGCTCCGCGAGCGCCCCGACCGCCGAACTGCTGATGCGCTCGCGGTACAGCGCGTTCGTCAAGGGGGACGCCGGGTATCTGCTGCGCACCTGGCATCCGCGGACCCGGCCCGAGCGGCTCGACCTCGATCCGGGGATGAGGTGGACGGGTCTGGAGATCCTGGGCACCGAGGACGGGTCGGCCTTCCACACCACGGGCACGGTGACGTTCCGCGCCTCCTACCGGGGCGGCTCGCTGCACGAGCGGAGCCGGTTCGAGCGGGTGGCCGGGGCCTGGGTGTACGTGGACGGGGAGTTCCCGCAGGCGTAGCGGCCGGGCCTTCGGTGCGGGGCCGGGCTCAGGGCGCGAGGATGTCCAGTTCCTGGAGCGCGCCCACGGTGATCTGCCGGGTCAGTTCCTCGGCGCGGGCCGCGTCGCCCGCGCGGACCGCCTCGGCCACCCGCACGTGCAGGGTCACGGCCGCCGGGTCGGGGTCCTCGAACATGACCTCGTGCCGCGTGCGTCCGGTCAGCACCTCGGCGACGACGTCGCCGAGCCGGGCGAACATCTCGTTGCCCGAGGCGGTGAGGACGACCCGGTGGAAGGCGACGTCGTGGACCAGGTAGTCCGCGAGTCTGCGGCCGCGTGAGGTGGCCACCATGCCGAGCGCGCACTCGGTGAGTTCGGCGCACTGCTCGGCGGTGGCGTACTGCGCGGCGAGGCCCGCGGCCACGGGTTCGATCGCGGAGCGCAGCACGGTGAGCGAGCGCAGCTGGTGCGGGCGGTCGGCGCCGGCCAGACGCCAGCGGATGACCTGCGGGTCGTAGACGTTCCACTCGGCCTTCGGGCGGACCGTGACGCCCACCCGGCGGCGGGACTCGACCAGGTGCATGGATTCGAGCACGCGGACCGCCTCGCGCATCACGGAGCGCGAGACCTCGAAGTGCTGGGCCAGCTCGTCGGTGCGCAGAACACTGCCGGGCGGGTACTCGCCCGCTGTGATCGCGGGACCGAGGCTGTCCAGTACATGGCCGTGCAGCCCTCGGCCCCGTGTGCTCATGCACTCAGCGTACGACCTGGATCACAGTCTCAAAAAGTCAGACTTATATGTCACAGACTCTTGAATTCGTCGTACCTAATGGGTTTCAGTGTGGCGACGCCGCAGTGGCGTCGGATGTCGAGGAAGACAGCGAGGCAGTGATGCGAACCCCCCAGGTCGTCGTCGTGATGGGCGTCGCGGGGACGGGCAAGACCACGATCGGTCCCCTGCTCGCCGCGCGGCTGGGCGTCCCGTACGCCGAGGGCGACGACTTCCACCCGCAGGCCAACATCGACAAGATGTCGGCCGGGACCCCGCTCGACGACGCCGACCGGTGGCCGTGGCTCGACGCCATCGGGCACTGGGCGCACGGCCGGGCCGGTCTGGGCGGTGTGGTCAGCAGCTCGGCGCTGAAGCGGTCGTACCGCGACCGGCTCCGGGCCGTGGCCCCCGGGATCGTGTTCCTGCACCTGGCGGGTGACCGCCGGCTGATCGAGGAGCGGATGACGCGGCGCCAGGGGCACTTCATGCCCACCGCGCTGCTGGACTCCCAGTTCGCCACGCTCCAGCCGCTGGGGCGGGACGAGGCCGGGGTCGCCGTGGACGTCGGCGGCAGCCCCCAGGAGATCACCGAGCGTGCCGTACGGGCCCTCGCCTCCCTTCCCGACTCCGCGGGCAGCGTTCGGTAGCGCCCGTCAGAACACCCCCGTAACCACAAGGGAACCCCCGTGACCAGACTCAGCGTCGAGATGCTGGCAGCGGACGCACCCGCGCCGATCACCTCCGCCGGACATGCCCAGCTGGGCATCGCCGTGCTGGTGGGTATCGCCGTCATCGTCCTGCTCATCACCAAGTTCAAGCTCCATGCCTTCCTGGCACTGACCATCGGGTCGCTGGTGCTCGGGGCGGTCGCGGGAGCGCCGCTCGACAAGACCATCACCAGCTTCACCACCGGGCTCGGCAGCACGGTGGCCGGCGTGGGCGTCCTGATCGCGCTCGGGGCGATCCTGGGCAAGCTGCTCGCCGACTCCGGCGGCGCCGACCAGGTCGTCGACACCATCCTCGCCAAGGCCGGCGGGCGTGCCATGCCCTGGGCGATGGTGCTGATCGCCTCCGTGATCGGCCTGCCGCTGTTCTTCGAGGTCGGCATCGTGCTGCTGATCCCGGTCGTGCTGATGGTCGCCAGGCGCGGCAACTACTCCCTGATGCGCATCGGCATCCCGGCCCTCGCCGGTCTGTCCGTGATGCACGGCCTGATCCCGCCGCACCCCGGCCCGCTGGTCGCGATCGACGCGGTCAAGGCCAACCTGGGCGTGACCCTGGCGCTGGGCATCCTGGTCGCGGTCCCGACGGTGATCATCGCCGGTCCGCTGTTCTCGAAGGTCGCGGCCCGCTGGGTGGACGTGCCGGCACCCGAGCGGATGCTGCCGCAGCGCGCCCCGGAGGAGCTGGAGCGCCGCCCGGGCTTCGGGGCGACGCTCGCCACCGTGCTGCTCCCGGTGGTGCTGATGCTGGCCAAGGCGCTGGTGGACATCGTCGTCGACGATCCGGCGGACCGCACCCAGCGCGTCTTCGACGTGGTCGGCTCCCCGCTGATCGCCCTGCTCGCCGCCGTCGTCGTCGGCTTCTTCACCCTGGGCCGGCCCGCCGGGTTCACCAGGGACCGGCTCCAGCAGACGGTCGAGAAGGGCCTGATGCCCATCGCCGGCATCCTGCTGATCGTCGGCGCGGGCGGCGGCTTCAAGCAGACGCTGATCGACTCCGGTGTGGGCCAGATGATCCTGGACGTCTCCAAGGACTGGTCGATCCCGGCGCTGCTGCTGGCCTGGCTGATCGCGGTGGCGATCCGGCTGGCCACCGGCTCGGCGACGGTGGCGACGGTCTCGGCGGCCGGTCTTGTCGCGCCGCTCGCCGCCGACATGTCGACCGCCCACACGGCGCTGCTCGTCCTCGCCATCGGCGCGGGCTCGCTCTTCTTCAGCTTCGTCAACGACGCCGGCTTCTGGCTGGTGAAGGAGTACTTCGGGCTGAGTGTCGGGCAGACCGTCAAGACCTGGTCGGTGATGGAGACGATCATCTCGGTGGTCGCGGGCGGCCTGGTCCTGCTGTTGTCCCTGGTGATCTAGCCGGCCGGGGAGCCGGCATCAATGGCCGCACGGCCCTGGTCACCGGGTCCGGCCGGGGCATCGGCCTCGCCCTGGCCCGGGGCCCGGCCGAGGCCGGCCGCACGGTGGTCCTCGGCGGACGCGGCGGCGACCGGCCCGCCGCGTCCGCCGCCGGCCTTCCCGGCGACGTCCGCACGGCGTTGTCCGCACGGCAGTGTCCCACGTGACCGGCGGACCCGCCGGGACCGCGGGCGTCGAGGAGCGGCGGGCCCGCTCGGCATCCTCGTCACCAGGCGGCACGCAACCGCGCGCCCCGCTCCGGGCACTGGACCCGCCCGGGGCGCGGCGGCCGGGTCCGCGTTCGCGCCCGCCGCCGACCGGGAGCGCTCCCGCACGGTGCTGCCGGAGTTCTGAGGCGGGGGGCCTGGCGCGGGCCGGGGCGGGGTGCGGGCAGCGCGGTCAGGGGCGCCAGAGCGGGTGCTCCGTCCGCGCCCACTCGCGGCTCACCGACCCCGTCCGCAGTCCCCGTCTCGCCTCCGGGTCCCCGAGGGCCATGCCGATGTGCCCGGCCAGGACCACGCCGATCGTCAGGGCGAGCCAGTCGTGCACGAAGGTCGCCGAGGTACGCCACATCAGCGGCGTGAGATGGGTGAACCACATCATCAGGCCGGTGCCGAGCATGACCAGGGTGGCGCCGGCGATCCAGGCGGCGTAGACCTTCTGGCCCGCGTTGAACTTGCCGGCCGGGCGGGAGGCGCGGCGCCTGTCGCGGCGCAGGGCGGCGCGCAGCCAGGTCCGGTCGTGCGGGCCGAAGCGGTTGAGGAAGCGCAGGTCGGAGCGGAAGGCGCGGGAGGCGAGGCCCAGCAGGACCGGCACCGGCAGGGCGAGGCCGGCGCACTCGTGGACCCGGACGACCAGTGCCCGGCGGCCGACCATGATCGCCAGCTGCGGGATGTAGAGGACGGCCGCGGTCACCACGCACACGCCCATCAGTACGGCCGTGCCGCGGTGCACCCACCGCTCGGCCCGGGTGAAGCGGTGGACGCGGGCGCCCGGCGGGGCCGGGGTCTCAGCTCGTAGGCTCATCGGTCCGTCCGTTCGAGCGGCCGACCCAGGCGTCGACGTCGTAGCCGAGGTCCTCCCAGTAGCCGGGCTTCACCCGGTCGGTGACCGTGATGCCGGAGAGCCATTTGGCCGACTTGTAGAAGTACATGGGGGCGACGTAGAGGCGGACCGGGCCGCCGTGGTCGTGGCCGATGTCCTTGTCCTGCATGCGCAGGGCGACCATGACGTCCGGGCGGCGGGCCTGCTCCAGGGTGAGGCTCTCGGTGTAGGTGCCGTCGAAGCAGGTGAAGCGCACGGCCCTGGCGGAGGGGCGGACGCCGGCCGCGTCCAGCAGCCGGGACAGCCGCACGCCCTCGAACGGGGTGCCCGGGACCCGCCAGCCCGTGACGCACTGGACGTCCCTGACCAGCCGGGTCTGCGGCAGCGCGCGCAGCTCGGCGAGGGTGTAGCCGCGCGGGCGGTCGACCAGGCCGTCGACGGTGAGGCGGTAGTCCGCCGCCGTCCGGTGCGGGACGGAGGCGGCGACCGAGTAGTAGCGGAAGCCGCCGCCGTTGGGCAGCAGCCCGGTCAGGCCGGTCGGGTCCTTGCCCGCGACGTCGCCGAGCAGGCCTTCGAGGCCGCGTTGCAGCGCGGGGGCGGCGAGCACGCCGAGCGCGCCGAGACCGAGCGTGCCGAGGAAGACACGGCGGCCGACGGGCCGGCCCTCCCGCTCCTCGGACGGTCCGTCCTGCTCCGCGGATGGTTCAGGGTTCACGTATTCATTCGAGCACTCGGGGCCCGGCAGGGCCAGGGAAACGGTTCACCGGTCAGACTTCCGTAATCACTTCTTACGTACGTCCCCCGGGCGCGGGTTTCTCACCGGCCGAGCGCGCGGGTGCGGGCCGCGAGGAAGGCCGCCCGGGGGTCGCGGTGCGCGTACGCCCAGGGTGCCGGGGTGGCGTGGCTCCCGATGCGCTGGAACAGGGCCGCCGCCTCGGCCGGCCGGCCGGCGCGGGTCAGGGCGAACGCGAGGTGGTTGAGGTCGATGTGGCGGCGCGGGTGGTCGTCGTGCTCCCACTCCAGCCACCAGTCGAAGGCGGCGGACAGCACGCGCCGGACCCGCGGCCCCGACCAGTGCCCGGACGCGGCGGGGTCGGCCGGGGCCAGGCCGGCGGCGGAGAGGACCCGGTAGCGCTCGGCGTACGCGACGACCGGCAGCACGGCCAGCGGGGAGTCGGCGGGGGCCGCGGCGGCGGCCAGCTCGGCCAGGTCGTACACCTCGTGGGCCTCGGCCCGGCCGCCGGCGGGCCGTTCGGCGAGGCGGGCGATCACCAGGTGGTGGGCGTGGTGGTGCTCGGGGTGGCGGCGGCGCAGCTCGGTGAAGGTGCCGAGCAGCTCGTGCTCCGGGCCGTGGGCGCGGGCCAGCAGCAGCCGGCCGAGCCAGGGGGTGGGGTCGGCGGGGGCGAGCGCCGCGGCCGTGTCGCAGGCCTCGCGGGCCCGGCCGGGCTCCTCCTCGCCGCGCAGGGCGCGCTGGACCAGGGCGAGGGCGAGCAGCGCGGCGGCGTCGGCGGAGCCGGGCTCGGCAGCGAGCCAGTCGCGTGCCCGGCCCGCCGCGCGGGGATCATCGGCCAGCACGGTGAGGCGGTGGCCGCGGCGGTCCCAGTCGTCGCCGGTGTGCGCCAGCAGGGCGCGGGCACTCTGCCGTGCGCCCTGGGCCAAGGCGGCCCGGGCGGTTCGCAGTTCGACGTCGTCGAGGGCGGCGTCGAAGGCACCGGAGCCGTCCCGGGCGGTCGCGCCGGACGGATCCGTGGGGGCCCGGCCAGCGCCGAGCAGGGGCGGGAGAGGGGGCACCGCGGGACTTCCTGTTTCTCGGGCTGCCATCGACCGATCACGCACAGCAAACCCCCAGCCAAGGATCACGTCAAGCGGAACGGCGCTGTTGCGGACTTCAACTTGCTTGGCGCAAGGGGTACTTGGGTCCTCCGATGCAGGTGGCGACGGTACGGGTGGCGGGGCCCGGGGGCTTGTGTGTGGTGCACGCCATGGCGTTCCGGACCCGTATGCCCCGCTTCCTGTGGCGTACGCCATGGCGTCCCGCGTCCGGGTTGCGGAGCATGGCGAGTCAATCGCCCGGTTCCCGGCGCTTGCGGGGCAATGCCGTATCGGGAGCGCTACAGTCGGCCACTACGCGCCCGTGGTCCGGCCGGATGATCGAGGTACCCAGCGTGTCCGTTCTGGTTCTCCTGCTCGCCGTGAGCGCGGCCTGCTGTCTCGGCTTCGGGTTCGTCCTGCAGCAGAACGCGGCGCAGCAGGCACCGCTCAGCGACTTCCTCTCCTTCCGGCTGCTGCTCGACCTGATGCGGGTGCCGCGCTGGCTCGGCGGCCTCGGGCTGATGATCGCCGGCATGGTGCTGGGCGCGATCGCGCTGGGCAAGGGCGAGATCTCCCTGGTGGAACCGCTGCTCGCGACCAACCTGCTGTTCGCCCTCGCCCTCTCCCGGCACCAGACCAGGCAGCCGCTCGGCCGGCAGGGCTGGGCCGGTCTGCTGCTGCTGGCGGGCGGGGTGAGCGCGTTCATCACCGGGGGCGAGCCGCGCGGCGGCACGGCCGTCACCGATCCGCTGCGGC
Source organism: Streptomyces sp. NPDC015171 (assembly GCF_043079545.1). NCBI lineage: Bacteria > Bacillati > Actinomycetota > Actinomycetes > Kitasatosporales > Streptomycetaceae > Streptomyces > Streptomyces sp. NPDC015171. The sequence continues at coordinate 109,661 of NZ_JBIBUO010000006.1, read as the reverse complement.
ACTGGCTGATCATCGGCGCCGTGGTGGGCGCGGCCCTGGCCCTCACGACGCTCGCCAAGCGCTCCCGGCTGAGCTGGGGCCCAGTACTGCTGGCCCTGGCGGCCGGCCTGCTGTACGGCGTCCAGGACGCGCTGACCCGGGTGAGCGGCATCCGCTTCGGCGAGGGCGGCTTCACCGAGCTGCTCACCGGCTGGCAGCCGTACGGCGTGGTGGCCTGCGGGGTCACCGGGCTCGTCCTGGTGCAGAGCGCGTTCGAGACGGCCCCGCTGCGCATGTCGCTGCCCGCGCTCACCGCGGCCGAGCCGCTCGCCGGGATCCTGTGCGGGGTGGGCTTCCTCGGCGACCGGCTGCGCACCGACACCGGGGCGCTGGCCTGGGTGGCGGCCGGACTCGCCGCCGTGGTCGCGGGCATCGTGCTGCTCGGGCTGCACCCGGCGATGCCGTCCGGCGGCGCCGAGGAGGAGCCCACGCCCCGGGACCTCCAGCGACGCTGAGCCCGCACCCCTGCTTGGATACGGGCATGAACCCTGCTGACGAGATCCTCGACGTCGTCGACGAGAACGACCAGGTCGTCGACCGGTGCCGGCGCGGCGAGGTCTACGCCCGCGGACTGCGCCACCGCTGTGTGTTCGTCCAGGCCCGGGACGCGTCCGGCCGGCTCTTCGTGCACCGGCGCACGGACACCAAGCCGGTGTTCCCCGCCCTGTACGACATGTTCGTCGGCGGGGTGGTCGGCGCGGGCGAGTCCTACGACGAGGCCGCGCTGCGGGAGGCCGAGGAGGAGCTGGGGGTGAGCGGCCTGCCCCGGCCCGCGTTCCTCTTCAAGTTCCTGTACGACGACGGCGCCGGGCGCAGCTGGTGGTCGGCGGTGTACGAGGTGCGCTGCGAGCTGCCCGTCCAGCCGCAGGCCGAGGAGGTCCAGTGGCACGCCTTCCTGCCCGAGGAGGAGGTCGAGGGGCGGCTCGGCAGCTGGGAGTGGGTGCCGGACGGGCTGGCGGCGTACGAGCGGCTGCGGGCGTTCCGGGCGGGCCCGTGACCGCCCGGTAGGGTCGGCCGCGTGAGCGAATTCGTACGGAACATCCGGCTGTGGTTCGCGCCGGAGCGGGTGCGGGACGAGGGCGGCACGCCCGACTACCGGTTCTCGCTGGCCAACGAGCGCACCTTCCTCGCCTGGCTGCGGACCGCGCTCGCGCTGATCGGCGGCGGATTCGCGGTGGACCAGTTCCTGCCGGACCTGCGCTGGGCGTGGCGGGCCGGACTCGCGCTCGCGCTGCTGGCGGCCGGTGTGCTCTGCTCCCTGCGGGCGGTGAACCACTGGGTGCGCTGCGAGCGGGCGATGCGGCGCGGCGAGGACCTGCCCGCGTCCCGCTTCCCCGCGCTGCTGAGCCTGGTCGTGGCGGTGGTGGCCGTCGCGATGGTCGTGGTGGTGCTGGTCGGATGGGAGGGGTGACGGCCGGGGCGGGTCCGGCGGGCCGGGACCCGGGGCTCCAGCCCGAGCGCACCCGGCTGGCCTGGCGGCGGACGACGCTGTCGGGCGCGGTGGCCACCGTGCTGGGCGTGCGCACGGCGCTGCACGGCGGCGCCTCGGCCACCGGGATCGTCGTGTGCGCGGTGTGCTGCGGGCTCTGGCTCGGCTTCGTCCGGGTGGCCCACCACCGCATCCGCGCCCTGTCCGCCGCCGCCCCGCCGCCCGCGCTCGCCCCCCGCCACGCGACCACGGCGGTGCTGTGCGCGATGGCGCTCGCCGTGTGCGCGGCCGTCCTGGTGGTCCGGATCTAGCCGGATCCGGCCGGGCTCAGCCGGATCCGGCCTGGGCTAGAAGGTGCCCTCCTGGCTCGTCGTGTAGAGGGCCCCCTCCTCCCCCCGGTCCCAGACGGCGCTCTCCTCGGTGTCCCAGTCCACCGTCACCACGATCTTCCCGCGCGTGTGGCCCTCCTGGCTCAGCCGGTGCGCGTCCGCCGTGCGCTCCAGCGGGACCGTCTCCTGGACATGGACGCAGACGGCGCCCCCTTCGGCCAGCTCCGCCAGGCGCCGCAGGTCCGCGGCGTCCGGGCGGACGAAGGCGTACCGGCCGCCGTAGGCCAGCACCTCCGGGTCGGCGATCGAGGCCAGCCGGCCCTCCGGGGCCAGCAGGTTGGCCGAGACCTTCAGGGCGTCGCCGCCGACGGTGTCGAAGACGGCGTCCAGCCCCTCGGGGACGAGCGCGCGCACCCGTGCCGCCAGGCCCTCGCCGTAGGCCACCGGCTCGCCGCCCAGCGCGCGGACGTAGTCGTGGTTGGCCTCGCCCGCGGTGCCGACGACCCGGGCGCCGAGGTGGGCGGCGAGCTGGACGGCGAGCGAGCCGACCCCGCCGGCCGCCGCGTGCACCAGGACCGTCTCGTCCCGGCCGACCTCCAGCACCTTGACCAGCACCTGATAGGCGGTGAGCCCGGCCAGCGGCAGTCCGGCGGCCTCCTCGAAGGACAGATTGCGCGGCTTGCGGGCCAGCGTGCGCACGGGAGCGGCGACGTACTCGGCGAAGGTGCCCCGGGAGAGGAAGTCCTCGCGGACGTAGCCGATGACCTCGTCGCCGACGGTGAACTCGGTGACCGAGACACCGGGCTGCACGACGACGCCGCTGACGTCCCAGCCGGGGACCACCGGGAAGACGGCGTCCAGGATCGCGTCGAGATGCCCCTCGCGGCACTTCCAGTCGACCGGGTTCACCGCCGCCGCACGCACTTTGACCAGGACCTGGTCGGGCCCGACCTTGGGGTCGCGCAGCTCGCCGTACTCCAGCACCTCGGGTCCGCCGTAGCGGCTGTAGCTGATGCCCTTCATGTTCTCGACCCTCCGGGGTCCCCGGACGCCACGCAACCGGGATGCCCGGATATGCGGCTTTCGCGTGGCAGCCTGTCCGTCGTCAGCACGCCGCACCCCCCGAAGGTGAGCACCATGACCACCCTCCACCACGAACACACCGCCCACGGGACGCACAGCCACGGGCCGGACTGCGGGCACCACGCCGTGCCGCACGGCGACCACACGGACTACGCCCACGACGGACATCTGCACCGGGCGCACGACGGGCACTGGGACGAGTGCGAGCCGGCCGGGCACCTGGTCCACGAGGACCATGAGCACGTGCACCACGACGAGTGCGGGCACGCCCAGGTGCGGCACGGCGATCACGTGGACTATCTGCACGACGGGCACCGGCACGCCGAGCACGGGGACCACTGGGACGACCACTGACCTGCCGGGCGGCAGGGGCCGGCGGCTCCCCGGGGCCGCACTCCGGGGAGCCGCCGGCCCAGGGTGGCACCGGTCACGTTCGGCTCGATCTTCGCCGTACCCACTGGACGGCATACCGACCGGTCGGCATCATGAGTCGGGTCCTGTTCGCCCGTTCGTAGGAGTGACGTATGAGTGCCGACCACCCGCCCGGACTCGACCTGGACCGGCTGCGCACGCTGCTCGACCGCGAGCGTCCCGGTCTGGTGAGCGGCCCCCTCACCGGACGGCTGATCGAGGGCGGACGGTCGAACCTCACCTACGCGCTCTCCGACGGCACCTCGAAGTGGGTCGTGCGCCGTCCCCCGCTCGGCCATGTGCTGGCCACCGCGCACGACATGAAGCGCGAGCACCGGGTGATCAGCGCCCTGCACCCCACCGAGGTGCCGGTGCCCCGGACGGTGCTGCTGTGCGAGGACGAGGAGGTGCTCGGGGCTCCGTTCTACGTCATGGAGTTCGTCGAGGGAACCCCGTACCGCACCGCCGACCAGCTCGCCCCGCTGGGCGCCGAGCGCACCCGGAACGCGGTGCTGTCCCTGGTGGACACGCTGGTCGGGCTGCACGCCGTGGACCCCGCCGAGGTGGGCCTCGCCGATTTCGGCCGCCCGGACGGCTTCCTCGACCGGCAGCTGCGCCGCTGGGGCAAACAGCTCGACGCCTCCCGCAACCGCGAGCTGGCGGGCATCGACGAGCTGCACGCGGCCCTGGGCCGACGGCTGCCGGCCTCGCCCGCCCCTGCCGTCGTGCACGGCGACTACCGCCTCGACAACGTGCTGATCGGCGCGGACGACACCATCAAGGCGATCCTCGACTGGGAGATGTCCACGCTCGGCGACCCGCTGACCGACCTCGGTCTGCTGGTGATGTACAGCCAGAAGCTCGGCATGCCCGACTCGCCCGTCTCCACCACCGCCGAGGCCCCGGGCCACCCCGCGCCGCGGGAGCTGATCGAGCGCTACGCGGCCCGCTCGGGCCGGGACGTCTCGGGGGTGTCCTGGTACACGGCGTTCGCCTGGTTCAAGCTCGCCGTGATCCTGGAGGGCATCCACTACCGGTACACGCTCGGCCAGACGGTCGGCCGCGGCTTCGACCGCATCGGCGACCTCGTGCCCGTCTTCATCGACCACGGACTGACGACTCTCCAGGAAGGCTGACCCCACATGGACTTCGCGTTCGACGCGCGTACGGAGGAGCTGCGCGGCAGGCTGCTCGCCTTCATGGACGAGCACGTGTACCCCGCGGAGGCGGTGGCGGAGGAGCAGCGGGCCGCGCTGGCCTCGCCCTGGGACACCCCGGCCGTGGTCGGGGAGCTGAAGGCCGAGGCGCGCAGGCAGGGCCTGTGGAACCTGTTCCTCCCGGACGCCGAGTACGGCGCCGGGCTGACCAACCTCCAGTACGCGCCGCTCGCCGAGATCACCGGCCGTTCCCCGCATCTCGCGCCCCCCGCGACCAACTGCGCCGCGCCCGACACCGGGAACATGGAGGTACTGGCGCAGTTCGGCAGCGACGAGCAGAAGAAGCAGTGGCTCGAGCCGCTGCTCGCGGGCGAGATCCGCTCGGCGTTCGCGATGACCGAGCCGGAGGTGGCCTCCTCGGACGCCACCAACATCACCACCCGCATAGCGCGGGACGGCGACGAGTACGTCATCACCGGCCGCAAGTGGTACATCTCCGGGGCGATGAACCCGGACTGCAAGATCTTCATCGTGATGGGCAAGACGGACCCGGACGGCGCGGACATCCGCCGCCAGCAGTCCATGGTCCTGGTCCCGCGCGACACCCCCGGTGTCACGGTCAAGCGCGCGATGCGGGTCTTCGGCTACGAGGACCACTCGCACGGCGGCCACGCCGAGGTGGTCTTCGACCACGCGCGCGTGCCGGTGGCGAACCTGGTCGGCGAGGAGGGCGGCGGCTTCGCCATCGCCCAGGCCCGGCTCGGGCCCGGCCGGATCCACCACTGCATGCGGCTGATCGGCATGGCCGAGCGGGCGATCGAGCTGATGTGCCGGCGCGCGGTCTCCCGTACCGCGTTCGGCAAGGCGCTGGCCCAGCAGGGCGTCGTCCAGAACTGGATCGCCGACGCCCGGGTCACCGTCGAGCAGCTGCGGCTGCTGGTGCTGAAGACGGCCTGGCTGATGGACACCGTCGGCAACAGGGGCGCGCACACGGAGATCCAGGCCATCAAGATCGCCACCCCGCGTGCGGTGGTGGGCATCCTGGACCGCGCGATCCAGCTGCACGGCGCGGGCGGCGTGAGCCAGGACCTCCCGCTGGCCGAGCTGTACGCGAGCGCCCGCACCCTGATGCTCGCCGACGGCCCGGACGAGGTGCACCAGCGGTCGCTGGCGCGGCGGGAGCTGAAGAAGTACCTGTAGGCAGGAGCGCGTGAGGGGCGGTCGCCGCGGGCGACCGCCCCTCACGCACGCGTCCGCCCGCCTACGGACGCAGCGCTCTCAGCAGCAGGTCGGCCAGCTGGTCGGCGACCTGCTGGGGGGTGAGGGGGCCGTCGGGGCGGTACCACGTCGACAGGTGGTGGACGGAGCCGAAGTGGTAGTCCACGACCAGGTCGGCCGGGGTCGCCGTGGAGAAGACGCCCTCCTTCTGGCCCTCCTCGATGAGCGCGCGGAAGCGCTCGTGGTAGCGCCGGCGCTCGGCGCGGACCTGCTTGTTCTTCTCCGGGCTCAGATGGTGCATCGAGCGGAAGAAGATCATCGCGTCGTCGAGGTTCTCGATCGTCGTGACGACCACGTCCGCCGCCGCGCCCCTGAGCCGCTGCTCCACGGGCTCGTCGGCGTTCGCGAACGTGTCGAGCCGCTCCTGCTGCAGGCGCAGCACGCGCGCGTACACCTCGTGCAGCAGATCGTCCTTGGAGCCGAAGTAGTGGTACAACGCGCCCTTGGTGACGCCGGCCGCCTCCACGATCTCCTGCACCGAGGTGCGGTCGTAGCCCTGCTCGGCGAAGAGCCGGGTGGCGGCGGCCAGCAGCCGCTGCGGGACGGGCGTCCCGTCGCCGTCCGAAGTCCTGGGCACTGCCGCCACCTGCCTTTCCGTTCTGCTGCTAGTCGTGTGCGGTGCGGGAACGCAGTTCCCGCCGGAGGATCTTCCCACTTGCCGTCTTGGGCAGCTCGGGCAGGATCTCCACCTGGCGCGGGTACTTGTAGGCGGCCAGTCTCTCCTTGCAGTACATCGCGAGTTCGTCCGGGTCCGCCTCGGCCCCCGGACGCAGGCTGATGTACGCCTTGACGGTCTCGCCACGGTAACCGTCGGGCACCCCGACGACGGCCACCTCGCGCACCGCCGGGTGCGTGTACAGCACGTCCTCGACCTCGCGCGGCCACACCTTGAAGCCGGACGCGTTGATCATGTCCTTCTTGCGGTCGACGACGTACAGCCAGCCCCGCTCGTCCATGAACCCGATGTCGCCGGTGCGCAGCTCGCCGTCCGGGAAGGTCTCGGCGGTGGCGTCCGGGCGCCGCCAGTAGCCGGGCACCACCTGCGGCCCGCGCACCGTGATCTCGCCCTGCTCCCCGAAGGGCACCTCGGCGCCCAGGTCGTCCAGGATGCGTACCAGGGTGTCGGCGCCGGGCAGGCCGACGGAGAGCGTCCCGGAGACCGGGTCCACGGGCGCTTCGAGGCCGGGCGGTACGGAGGCGCAGGGGGCGGTGCACTCGGTGAGGCCGTAGCCGACCCGGATGTACGGCCCGAAGCGCTCCCGGAACCGCTCGACCAGGGCCGGCGGCACGGGGGCGCCGCCCGACGACATGTTCACGAAGGAGGCGAAGTGCTCGCGGGTGACGTCCGGGTGGGCGGCGAGCGCCATGTAGGCGGTGGAGGGGCCCACGGTGTAGTGCGGGCGGTGCTCGGCGAAGGCCTCCAGGACCACGCCGGGCTCGAAGCGGTAGCCGAGCACCAGGGTGCCCGCGCTGGTCACACTGGCGCCGAACTGGCAGACCATGCCGGTGATGTGGAACAGCGGCGCGAGCGCGTAGTAGACGGGCGCCTCGGGCAGGGCGAGCCCCGCGGCCTGCCGTTCGGCGTTGTGCATGATGTTGGCGTGGGTGTTGGTCGCGCCCTTGGGCGTGCCGCTGGTGCCCGAGGTGTAGCTGATCAGCGCGATGCCGTCCGGGCGCGGCGCCCGTCCGGCGGGGGCCGTGCCGCCCTGCCGGGCCACGGCGGTGAGGTCGTCGGCGTCCGGGGCCGCGGGCAGCCGCTCGAAGGCCAGCACGCGCGCGTCGTCGCGGGTCTGGAAGTCCCGCTCGCACGCGGTGAGCACGATCCGCACCGGCGAGCCGGCGGCCGTCTCGCGCAGATACGCCTCCCAGGCCCGGTCGGAACAGATCAGCGCGGCCACCTCGCCGTCCCGCAGGACGTGCGCCACCTCGGCCGACTTGTACATGGGGTTGACCGGGACGACGGTCGCGCCGGCCTTCCAGGCGCCGAGCACGGCCAGCACGAAGTGCGGGGAGTTCTGCAGCAGGACGGCCACCCGGTCGCCGCGCTCCAGGCCGCGCGCGGCGAGGTGGGCGGCGACGGAGTCGGTCAGCTCGTCGACCTCGCGGTAGGTCAGCCGGGCGTCGAAGTAGGCGAGGAAGGTGCGGTCGGGGGCCTCGGCGACGGCCTCGCGCAGGGCGTGCACGAGGGAGTCGGCGGGGTCGACCGGTTCGCGCTGGGCGTCGGTGAGCAGGGCGAGCCAGGGCCGGGCCGCGTACCGGGAGGCGGTCACCGGGTCGCCTCCCACTTCTGCTGGATGTGGTTCATGGTGGTGAGCCAGCGCTCGGGCTCACCGGCCCGCACCTGGTAGAAGTCGGCCACCTCGGGGTGCGGCAGGATCAGGAAGCGGTCCTCCGCGATGCCCTTGAGCAGCGCGTCGGCCACGGCCGCGGGCTCGATCGCGGTCGGCTGGAGCACCATGTCTCCGGCGCTGCCGGTGGCGGCCAGCATGTCGGTGCGCACGCCCTGCGGGCAGATGGCGTGGACCTTGATCCCCCGGTGGCGGTAGGTGAGCGAAAGCCACTCGGCGAAGGCGTAGGCGCCGTGCTTGGTCACGCTGTAGGAGGGTGCGCCGATCATCGTCAGCAGTCCGGCCGCGGAGACGGTGGAGACGAACCGCCCGGAGCCCCGCCGGAGCCAGCCGGGCAGCAGGGCGTGGGCCGCGCGGACGTGGGCCATCAGGTTGACGTCCCAGGAGGCCGCCCAGGACGACTCGTCGAGGCCGGCGCCGAGGTCGCCGTCCTCGAAGGCGACGCCCGCGTTGGCGCAGTAGACGTCCACCGTGCCGCCGAGCGCGTCCCGGGCCGCCTCGACGATGCCGGAGGCGTCGCCGGGCACGGCGGTGCCGCCGATCTCCTCGGCCACCGCCCGGGCCTTCCCGGCATCGAGGTCGTTGACCACGACCCGGGCCCCTTCCGCGGCGAACCGCCGGGCCAGCGCGGCCCCGATCCCCCCGCCCGCCCCCGTGACGACCACTCCCGCATCCTGCACGGCTTCCACCATCGGTCTCCTTCGACACGACTCAGCGCGGCGCGCATCGGCCCTGATCGGCCCAGACTAACCAGTCGGTATGTGTAAAGGAAAGGGTGACCGCGCCAACCTCAAGGAGGCGGGGCCGTATCGGTCCGCGGCACCGCCGCGCACCCCCCGGCCCCACGAACGGTCCGCACGTGCCCACTCACCGGAGGACCCCATGCACCTGTCCCGACGGACCCTGCTCGCGTCGGCCTCGACGGCGGCCCTGCCGGCCGCGCCCCGGCACGGCGAGCGGTTGCGCACCGGATTCGAGAGACTCTCGGCCGACGGCTACGCGCTGCTGGCGGGCCGGCGCGTCGGCGTCGTCACCAACCCCACCGGCATCACCCGCGACGCCCGGCACATCGTAGACGTGATGCACGCGGACCCCCGGGTCCGGCTGACGGCGGTCTTCGGGCCCGAGCACGGCTTCCGGGGCACGGCCCAGGCGGGCGGCTCCGAGGGCCGCTACGACGACCCGGCGACCGGCCTGCCGGTCTACGACACCTACCTGAAGAGCGGCCGGCCGCTCGCCGACGTCTTCACCGCCTCCGGCGTCGACACCGTCGTCTTCGACATCCAGGACGTCGGCGCCCGCTTCTACACGTACATCTGGACCCTGTACGACTGCATGGAGGCGGCCCAGCTCGCCGGCAAGCGCTTCGTCGTCCTGGACCGCCCGAACCCGGTGACCGGCCGCGCCGCCGAGGGCCCGGTGCTGCACAAGGAGTTCGCCACCTTCGTCGGGCGGCAGCCCGTCGCACAGGCCCACGGCATGACCGTCGCGGAGCTGGCCCGGCTGTTCAACGAGGAGTTCCTGAGCACGCCCGTGCCGCTGGAGACGGTGGCGATGTCCGGCTGGCGGCGCGACCGGTTCTACGACGCCTGGGGGCTGCCCTGGGTGCCGCCGAGCCCCAACATGCCCACCGCCGACACGGCGTTGGTGTACTCCGGGACCTGCATGTTCGAGGGCACCAACCTCTCCGAGGGGCGCGGCACCACCCGGCCCTTCGAACTCCTCGGCGCGGAGGGCGTCGACGGCCGCTGGGCCGCCGCGGCGAACGGGCTCGGACTGCCGGGCGTGCGGTTCCGGGAGGCGTACTTCACGCCCACCTTCTCCAAGTTCCAGGGCAAGACCGTCGGCGGGGTGCAGATCCATGTGACCGACCGGGCCGGCTACGACCCCGTGCGCACCGGGATCGCGCTGCTGGTGACCGCCCGGAAGGTGTGGAGCGGCTTCGCCTGGCGGCCGGACGACTGGATCGACAAGCTCACCGGTTCCGCCCGGGTGCGCACGATGATCGACGCGGGCGCCGGCACCGACGAGGTGACCGGCGCCTGGCAGGAGGAGCTGACCGCGTTCCGGCGGGTACGCGGGAGGCATCTCCTCTACAAGTAGCCCGCGCCGTATGGCCAACCCCGCTCTCCGGCAGGACGATACGTGCCGAACGCACCGTTTCGGGGGGGACGAGGGAGCCTGGTATGGCGGATCCTGGGATGAACGTGACTCCCTACTGGGAGCTGACCTTCGACGCGGACGGGGACGTGGACGGACCCGAGCGCGACCGGCTGCTGGCGCAGGTCACGGAACGCGGCGTCCGTGACCTGATCGTCTTCGCGCACGGCTGGAACAACGACCGCTCGGGCGCGACCTCGCTGTACCGCCGCTTCTTCGCCCCGGTCCCGGGTCTCGCGCCGAAGGCGAGGATCGGGTACGTCGGCGTGGTCTGGCCGTCGATGCGGTTCAGCGACGAGCCGATCCCCGACTTCCCCGGATCCGTGGCGGCGGCAAGGGCACAGGCGGCGCCGCGCCGCGCGCTGGACGAGGACACCCGGCGCGCGCTGCTGGAGACCTTCCCGGGCCGGGCGACCGTGCTGGACCAGCTGGCCCGGATGCTGGACGAGCGGCCGGACGGCGCCGCGGGAGTGGCCGAGTTCGGGCGGCTGGTGCGGCTGCTGCCGGACGCGGACCCGCGGGGGGCGGCCGACACGGACGAACCCGGCGAGCCGGCCGTGCTCGACGGGGATCCGGTGGCCGCCTGCGAGCAGTTCGCCGAGGCGCTCGCCGCGCTCGGCCCGGCGGGCGGCGTCGCGGGGTTCGGCCTGCCGAACCCTTGGGACGGCGCCAAGGAGCTGCTGCGGCAGGTGACGTACTACCAGATGAAGCGGCGGGGCGGCACGGTCGGCGAGCGCGGACTCGGGCCGCTGCTCGGGCGGCTGGCCGAGGCGGCGCCCGGGGTGCGGGTCCATCTGGTGGGACACAGCTTCGGCGGCCGGCTGGTGGCCTTCGCACTGCGCGGGCTGCCCGGGACGGTGCGCACGGTGAAGTCGGTGACCCTGCTGCAGGGCGCCTTCTCGCACTACGCGTTCGCGGACCGGCTGCCGCACGCACCGGACCGGTCGGGGGCGCTCAAGGACGTGCGGCGCCGCGTCGACGGCCCGCTGGTGTCCTGCTACTCGCACTTCGACGCGGCCCTCGGCACGTTCTATCCGCTGGCCTCCCGGCTCGCCGGGGACGACCGCGCCTGCGCGGGCGACGAGATCGCGGCCGTGCTGGGCCCGCGGTGGGGCGCCCTGGGCCACGACGGGGTGCAGGCGGTGCCGGGCACCGTCCGCCTCGACCTGGCGGCGGCGCTGAGCGGCCGGCTGCCCGCGTCGGGGTGCGTGAGCGTGGACGCGGCGGCCGTGGTCCGGCACGGCGGCGCACCGACCGGGGCGCACAGCGACATCGTGCACCCCGAACTGGCGCGGGTGGTACTGGCGGCGGGCCGCATCGGCTGACCCGCCGCCCCCGCGCGCCTCAGCGGTGCGCGGTGTACTCCACGACCTGCTGGAAGGTCGGCCGGTTCTGCCAGCTGATCCTGCCGTGCTTGATGCCGCCCAGGGTGCGCTGGTTGATCGAGTCGGCGCACCACTGGTCCCCCGCGGCGCACAGGTCGTCGCCCGGGTAGACCTGGGCGGCGGTCAGGCCCGCCGCCTGCTTCAGGGTGCTGATCAGGGCGTCCCGGCAGGCGGTGACGCTGCCGCCGCCGCAGTACTTCTGCGGGAGGCCGCCCCGCACGGGCTCCCCGAGCACGGCCCGGATGTCCTTGTCGACATAGCTCCACCAGCCGTACTGGAAGGAGCTGCCGGCGTGCGAGCCGGTCGGGCCGTGTCCGGCGGAGGGCGCCTCGTCGACCGGCAGGCTGTCGGTGATCGCGGTGTACAGGTCGCTGCCGAGCCCCGGCTGGAACTCGGCCTTGACCAGCTGCGGCCACCAGGCGTCGAGGATGCGGATCGCGTCGGCGTCGGCGTACTTCTTCGAACCGGCCGACGTCTCCGTGCGCTTGGCGCCCGCGGTCACCCACGCCTGGAGCTTGCCGACCGCCGCGGCGGCCGTGGCGTCGGTCACCGGCGAGGAGGTGACCACCTTGAGCAGCTCGGGCAGCACGTCCTCGGCGCGCAGATCGGCCAGGCCGGCGTCGGCCATCGCCTGCACCAGCTTCGTACGGGTCACCCCGCCGGCCGCGACCAGCTTCTTCACCCGGTCGTCCAGCAGGTTGCCGCGGTGTACGGACCCGTCGCCCCAGGACGCGGTCGTGTAGTCCTTGGCCTGCTTGTTGTTCCAGGAGATGTAGTAGTCCTGGTCGACGGAGTTGGGGTGCTCGGCGGCCGGCGTGTAGGCGGACGTGTTGGTGTCCGGGTCCCAGTTCCGCCACTCGTACGCGGGCCGCGCCCACACCGGGAACTCGGCGTCGACACCGCTCGCCCGGACCGGGTTGTCACCGCTGTTGTAGTAGGCGGTGTGCTGGGAGTCGGCGTAGAACCAGTTGAAGGTGTAGTTGATGTGCTGGGCCGCGCTCTGGAAGTCCTTCGGCCCCTTGACGTAGTCGGGGTCGTTGAGCATCTGGAAGCCGATGATCGAGTCGGCCTCGTGCAGATAGGAGGAGCGCAGGGTGGTGTAGGCGACCTTCTTGCCGCCGACGGTCGCCCGGTAGGCCACCGGTCCGTACTTGGTCCGCCAGGCGCGCATGGTGTACGACCCCGCGGCCGTGCCGTCGGCCGTGGTGGGCTTCCAGGCGTTCTTCTGCTCGATCTTCTCCATGGCCGTGCAGGTGCCGTGGTACAGGTAGTGGTAGTCGTCCTGGCACAGCTCGACCGCGTAGCTGTCGATGATGTCCTGGCCCGAGGTGGTCGCGCTCCAGGAGTAGTCCTGGCCGCGGCCGAGTTCGACGTACATGCTCAGCCCCGCGAAGGAGGCGCCGCGGGCGCTGATGCCCGGGCCCTGGATCTCCTGGAGCATGAGCAGCTGCGGGGCGAAGTAGCCGGTCTGCGGTCCGAAGACGGCGATCGGGTGGCCGCTCGCGGTGTGCGCGCCGCTCACCACGAGGGCGTTGGACATCCCGCGCTTCGCCGAGCCGAGGGCGGTCCTGGCCGCGCTCGACGAGGTGCTCCTCGCGGTCGCCGTGGCCCCGCTGCCGGTGCGGTCGTAGACGAGGGGCTCCTGGGTCACCGTGCCGGCGTCGGGCAGGGCCTCGCCCTGGGCGTCGGCGGGCTTGGCGCCGTACGGGAAGCTCTCGCCGCCGTGCACGGTGAGGGCGGCCTCGGGGTCGTTGCGTTCCCGGAAGGCCTCCCAGACCTTGGTGCCCTCCTCGACGCCGTACTTGGCCTGGGCCGCCAGCAGGGACAGGGCGTTGTTCACCTCGCCGCCCCCGCCGGAGCCGAACAGCGAGCCGACCACGGAGGCCAGCGCCACCAGGTCGGTGACCTTGAAGTGGTCTATCGTGCCGGCGTTGGTGATCGCGTCCTTGTGACCGGTCAGGACGTACTCGCCGGGGAAGTAGCGGCCGCTGTCGGAGGCGTCGATGTAGGCGTTGACGCCGGCGAGGTAGGCGTTGACGTCGCCGAGGGCCTGCTGGCCGCGCGCGCCGTTCTTGGCCACGGCGCTGTCGATCTGCGCCTGGAGGTCGGCCTCGGTGTAGGGGGCGTTGCGGTAGAACTGCTGCTCCAGGCCCTGGTTGGCCGGGGCGCCGCCCGCGAACGAGGTCAGCTGGCCGCGGCCCACGTGCCGGAAGACGTCCATCAGCCACAGCCGGTCCTCGGCCGCGGCGAACCCGGCGCCGAACTCGGTGCCGTACCGGGTGGTGCCCGTGATGTGCGGCACACCGGTCTTCTTGTCGCGGACGATGGTCACATCGCTGCGGCCGGCCGGCTTCTCGGTGGAGGCGACCTGGTCGGACGGGACGCCGAACGAGGCGTCGTCGAAAAATGTGTTGATCTTCGCATCGGTGAGGCCGGAGTAGCCGGTGGCCAGGCCGGCGTACGGGCCGAGCTGGTCCTCGGCGTGGTCGGGCTGGGTGCCGAAGACCTGGTTGAGCAGGATCTGGGCGAGTGTCGCGTTGCCGTTCTCGCCGGGCGGCAGGATGTCCGAACACTGGCCGCCGCAGTAGTCGTTGGGTGCGGTGGCGTCGGTCGCCGCCACCGCCGTCCGGGTGAGGGGAGAGAGAAGACCTGCGATCAGGACGCATACAGACGCGGTCTTCAGGAACCCGGGAAGTCGGCGGGACGTTCTCAGTCTGTCAGGGGCGTTGCGTGGGGTTCGCCGTGACATGGCAGCTCCTTGTGACAGAGGTGGGCGAACGTTACCGCCGGTATCCCCAGGTTTAAAGATGAACATGCGTCACTTTCCGGAGGACGCAAGCAGATCCCGAGAAGGGATGGAGCCGAACCGCCTGTCGATACGTCTATTCGGCGACGTCCTTGCGACGACGCCGAAGTGACCGAAGTACAGGTGCAGGTGTGACGGAGGTGCAGGGCGATGGCCGGTTTCCGGAGTCTGGCGAGACAGGTACGCGATCCGGGCTGTGATCTGGCACTGCGGCGGTACTCGCTGCGCAAGTGCCTGGAGAAGTTCGCTCCTTACGGGCATCGGGCGACCTGGGACCATCTGTGCTCCCGGGCGGGTTTCGGTCCCGAGGACCGCTCCCCCGACCCGGCGCGGCTCGTGGCCGCGCTGCAGGAGCTGGAGGAGGCCAGGGACGTCTGGCTCGCCTATGAGACCGACTTCACCGAGCGACGCAGGAAGGAGAAGCACGACGGGCTGCGCCGGCCGGGCAGTGTGGACGACTGGCACCGGCTGACCTGGGGCGGGTTCGGCGTCGCCTGGTGCGACGACCCGCGGGTCCACCCCGAGGAACCGCTGGCCGAGGTGCTGCGCCGGCTGATCGCCGCGCTGGAGCGGGCGCCGGGTTCGTCGTGCCCGGTCTGCGGCGGGGAGCGGCTGGCCTGGAGGTACGGCCTGGACCATGAGCCGTCGTCCGGTCCGGTCTGCACGGACTGCGGAATCCTCGTACCGCGGCCCGTCCTCAGCCCGCAGGCCCTTCGGTACGCCGGGCGGGGAGACCTGTTGATGTCGGCTTGATGCCGGCCTGAGCGGTGCGACGGTCACCCGGTGCGGCCCGGACGGAGGGCCGGCACCGGTGCGGGGTGCGCAGGGGATGCCGCACCCCTTCCGCCGGAGGGCCGTGCCGCTGCCGGTGGGATCCGGCACCATCGAGGCATGCTGCAGGTGTGTCTCAACGGACGCCGCTCGGCCGCCGACGGCGCCGGGGTCCCGATGTCCCCGCAGGATCTGGCGCGCTCCGCCGCCGGGGCGGTCGCGGCCGGCGCCACCTCGGTCCATGTCCACCCCAGGACACCGTGCGGCCGGGACAGTCTCTCCCCGCGCGTCATCGGACCCGCGCTGGAGGCGGTACGGGCGCGGGTGCGGGTGCCGGTCGGGGTGACCACCGGGGCCTGGGCCGAGCCCGACCCGGCAAACCGGCTCGCCCGGGTGCGCGCCTGGTCGGTGCTGCCCGACTTCGCCTCCGTCAACTGGCATGAGCCGGGCGCCGAGGAGGTCGCCGGGGAGCTGCTCGCCCGGGGCGTGGGCGTGGAGGCGGGCATCTGGTCCGGCACCGAGGGCGCGCGGCGGTTCGCGCGCTCGCCGCTGGGGCCCCGGGTGCTGCGGGTGCTGGCCGAGGTGACCGACCCGGACCCGGCGACCGCCGAGGCGTCCGCGCGGGCGCTGCTGGCCGAGCTGGGCGCGGCGCACGGCCGCCCGCTGCTGCTGCACGGCGAGGAGGGCGGCACCTGGCCGGTGCTCCGGCTGGCGGGACGGCTCGGCCTCGCCACCCGCATCGGCCTGGAGGACACCCTGCTGCTCCCGGACGGCGAACGGGCGCTGTCCAACGCCCAGTTGGTGGCGGAGGCGCTCGCCCAGCACGGATGATCCCAGCACTCGGGCTCGGACAGGGCGGGCGTCACCGGTACTCCGTGCCCGGCGTCGCCGCCGGCCGGAGGGAGGTGGGACGCTACCAGGATCGAAATCATTCGCTCCACCCCTTTCGCGTCGGCACAGTGGGAGCCGATGAATCCGCGACCGTGAACCGAGTCCAGGAACGAACGGGGAAGTCCCATGTCCACGCTGCGCGTCACCGCCGAGGTGCTGACCGTCCACGAGCATCCGAACGCCGACGCACTGGAGTTGGCCCAGGTGGGCCTGTACCGGGCCGTCGTCGCCAAGGGCGCGTTCCGCACCGGTGACGCCGCCCTCTACATCCCGGAGCAGGCCGTCCTGCCGGCCGGGCTGATCGAGGAGCTGGGACTGACCGGGCGGCTGGCGGGCGGTGCGGCCGACCGGGTCAAGGCGGTGCGGCTGCGCGGCGAGCTGTCCCAGGGCATCGTGTGCCGGCCGAAGGGGCTGGCGGACGTCGACCTGGCGCGGGCGGCGGCCGAGGGGACCGACTTCGCGGAGCGGCTGGGCATCACCAAGTGGGTGCCGCCGATCCCGCCGACGATGAGCGGGGACGTCGAGCCGGCCCCCGACCTGCTGCCCTGGGTCGACATCGAGAACATCCAGCGCTACCCGGACGTCTTCACGCCGGGCGAGCCGGTCGTCCTGACGGAGAAGCTGCACGGTACGGCGTGCCTGCTGACGTACGTGGCCGACGGGGAGCGGGTGTACGTCTCCTCCAAGGGCTTCGGCGCGAAGTCCCTCGCGCTGCGCGAGGATCCGCGGAACCTGTACTGGCGGGCGGTGCGCGGACACGGGGTCGCCGAGGCGGCGGCGCGGCTGTGCGAGCGGCTGGGAGCCACCCGGGTCGGCATCTTCGGCGAGGTGTACGGCGCGGGGGTGCAGGACCTGTCCTACGGCGCCGACGGCCGGCGGGACACCCTGGGGTTCGCGGCGTTCGACGTCTCGGCGGAGGTGTCCGGCACGGTGCGCTGGCTGGACGCGGCGGAGCTGCTGGAGGGGGAGCTGCCGGTGGTGCCCCGGCTGTACGCGGGGCCGTACGACGTCGAGCGGGTGCTGGAGTTCGCCAGCGGGCCGGAGACGGTGTCCGGGGGCGGGCTGCATCTGCGGGAGGGCGTGGTGATCCGGCCCGCCGCGGAGCGGTACAGCCCGGTGACGGGGGGCCGGGCCATCGCGAAGGCGGTGAGCCCGGCGTATCTGACACGCAAGGGCGGGACGGAGTTCGAGTAGGCCGCCGTCCGGCCCGGCGGGGCGGCGCCCTGCGGCGCCCCCCGGGCCGGGTCTCAGCGGCGCTCGGCCATGAGCCGCGAGCCCGTCATCCGCTCGCCGAACACGTCGTCCGGGTTCGACAGGACACAGGTCTCCAGCGACAGGCAGCCGCAGCCGATGCAGTCGGTGAGATGGTCGCGCAAGCGGTTGAGCTGCCGGATCCGCTCCTCCAGCTCCGAGCGCCACTTCTCGGACAGCCGCGCCCAGTCCTCCCGGGTCGGCGTCCGCTCCTCGGGCAGCTCGGCGAGCGCCTCGCGGATCGTGGCCAGCGGGATGCCGACTCGCTGGGCCGCGCGGACGAAGGCGACCCGGCGCAGGGTGTCACGGCAGTACCGGCGCTGATTGCCTGAGGTCCGCCGACTGGTGATCAGCCCCTTGGCCTCGTAGAAGTGCAGGGCGGACACCGCGGCTCCGCTGCGCGCGGCCAACTGGCCGACGGTCAGCTCGTGGATCTTCTCGGGGATCTGGGGCACTCCTCCAAGATTACAAGGGCGGCACGCCCGGCCTCCGCTCCGTTGACATCACTCCCGCACCCGACCATGCTAAGCAGTTGCTTAGAGACGCGAGCGAGAGGCCGGGAACATGGCAGAACCGAGGACCTTCACCTCCCCCGACGAGCTGAAGGCGGCGGTGGGCGAGCCGCTGGGCCCCACCGACTGGCTGGAGGTCGACCAGAAGCGGATCGACCTGTTCGCCGAGGCGACCGGCGACCACCAGTGGATCCACGTCGACCCGGAGCAGGCGGCCACCGGGCCGTTCGGGAAGACCATCGCCCACGGCTATCTGACCCTCTCGCTGCTCCCGCTCTTCGGGCCGCAGCTCCTTCAGGTCGAGGGCGTGAAGATGGGTGTCAACTACGGGACGAACAAGGTCCGCTTCCCCTCCCCCGTCCCCGTCGGCTCCCGGCTGCGCGCCACCGCGAAGATCACCGGTGTCGAGGACGTCACCGGCGGAGTGCAGGTGACGGTCGCGTTCACCGTGGAGCGCGAGGGCGGCGAGAAGCCGGCGTGCGTGGCGGAGTCGGTGTCCCGGTACTACCTCTAGGCGCGGGCGGGCCGGGGGCCGGCCGGACGGAACGGCGCCCCCGGGCTACCCGGCCCCGACCATGCGCAGCACGAGACCGGCGTAGAGCGTGCCGACCTCCTCGGGGGTGCGCGGCCCGTTCACGCTGAACCAGCGGGCCACGTCGATGCAGAGGGACAGCACGGCGAGCGTGGTGCCCTGGACGTCCGCGACGTCGAACTCGCCCGCGGCCACGCCGTCCTCGATGATCCCGCGCACCTCCGCGTCCACCTGGCGGCGCAGCGCGACGATCTCGGCGCGGGCCTCGGGGCCGAGGGCGTCCAGCTCGTACTGCACGACCCGTGCGGTGGTGCGCCGGCCCGCGTGCCAGCGGACGAAGGAGCTGACGCCGTCGGCGAGGCGCTCCGCCGCGGTGCCCTCGCCCCGGGCCGCCGTCCGCAGGATGTCCAGGGCCTTGTCGTGGCCGATCCGGCTGATCCGGTGGAGCAGCTCTTCCTTGGTCTTGTAGTGGATGTAGAGCGCGGCCGGGCTCATGCCGGCGCGGCCCGCGATGTCGCGGGTCGTGGTCGCGTGGTAGCCGCGCTCGGCGAACGCCTCCACGGCGGCGACGAGCAGCCGCCTGGCCGCGTCAGGGGTGACCTCTTCCCACGGCTCCACTTCGCCGCCGGCCGTCTCCTGAGCCGTACTCATCGCTCGCTCGCCCCTCTCGGTACAGGAGCACCACCATACCGCCGACGGTGAGCGAGCGCTTAGCGCTGCGGCTGCTGCTTTTCGAAGGGGTCGTGCGCGGTGAGCAGCTTCTCCATGCGGGCCTGGTCGACGCGGCTGACGATCTGCCCGGCCTCCTGGCGGTCGCGGATCACCTTGGCGAGGGTGAAGGCGGAGGTGACGAGGTAGAGGACGGCGATCGCCAGGAAGCCGCGGACCCAGGCGTTCGCGTCCAGCCGGAAGATGCCGAGGGCGGTGGCCGCCATGGCGACCGAGAAGGAGGCGACGGCCTGGCCGTAGAAGGCCGCCGTGCTCTGCTGCTTGACGGGTGCGTCGGTCATGGACACAGCTTCGGCGCACGTGTCGCGCGCCACATCCGCCGGGATACTCAGAAACGTACTCAGAAGGCCGAGACCCCGGTCAGGGAGCGCCCGATGAGCAGCTTCTGGATCTGGCTGGTGCCCTCGTAGAGGGTCATCACCCGGGCGTCGCGCAGGAGTTTGCCGGCCGGGTACTCGTCGATGTAGCCGTAGCCGCCGAAGACCTGGAGGGCGTTGTTCGCGGCGCGTACCGCGGCCTCGGAGGCGAACAGCTTGGCCTTGGAGGACTCGACGGCGAACGGCTCGCCGCGATCGATCAGGTCGGCGACCCGCCAGGTCAGCAGCCGGGCCGCGTCCACGTCGACGGCGATGTCGCTGATCAGCTCCTGCACCAGCTGGTGCCGGGCGATGGGCCGGCCGAACTGCTCCCGCTCGCCCGCGTACCCGACGGCCGCGTCGAGCGCGGCCTGGGCTATCCCGACGCAGCCGGCGGCCACCGACATCCGCCCCTTGGCGAGCGCGGACATGGCGACGGAGAAGCCCTTGCCCTCCGGTCCGAGCATCGCCGAGGCGGGTACGCGCACATCCTCCAGGACGAGCTCGGCGGTGGCCTGGCCGCGCAGACCGAGCTTGCCGTGGAGGGTGTTGCGGGTCAGTCCCGGGGTGTCGGCGGGGACCAGGAAGGCGGAGACGCCCTTGTGGCCGGGGGCGTCGGTGGAGCGGGCGAAGAGCAGGACGACGTCCGCCCAGGTGCCGTTGGTGATGAACATCTTCGTGCCGTTGACGACGTAGTCGTCGCCGTCGCGCACGGCCCGGGTGGTGAGGCTGCCCGCGTCGGAGCCGGTGCCGGGCTCGGTGAGGCCGAAGCAGCCGACGTGTTCGCCCGAGGTGAGCCCCGGCAGCCAGCGCCGCTTCTGCTCCTCGTCCCCCCAGGCGGCGATCGTCTTGGCGACGAGCCCGAGGGAGACCGAGACGATCCCGCGCACCGAGGAGTCCCCGCGGCCCAGTTCCTCGGTGACCAGGCAGTAGGCGAGGTGATCGCCGCCGGAGCCGCCGTACTCCTCGTCGACGGTCAGCCCGAGGAAGCCGACCTCGCCGAGCTTCTTCACGATGCCCCGGTCGACCTCCTCGGCCCGGTCCCAGGCGACCACGTGCGGAGCGATCTCGCGCTCCACGAAGTCCCGGGCGAGCCGCCGTACGGCCGCCTGCTCCGCGCTGAGCCCCAGGTTCACCACGAGATCACCCCACACCGAACGACGACACCGACGGACCTTGAAAGCCGTACATTTAAATTAGCACTGCTAGTTTCTGGGCGCAGCCCTACTATGTGCGCCATGGCCCGACCGCGCAAGCCCCTCCTCAGCACCGACCGGATCGTCGAGACGGCCCGGGACCTCGTGGACCGGGAGGGCCTGGCGGCCGTCTCCACGCGCCGGCTCGCCGCCGAGCTGGGGGTGAGCGGGCCCTCGCTCTACAACCACTTCCGCACCAAGGACGAGATCCTGGAGGCGGTGGCGGACTCGGTCAGCGCGCTGGTCGACCTGTCGATGTTCGCGGACGGCCGCGACTGGCGGACCGCGCTGCACGACTGGGCGGTCTCCTACCGCGCCGCCCTGCGCGACCACCCCAACATCGTCCCGGTCCTCGCCCGGGGCCCCGGCCGCCGCCCCGCCGCGCTGCACCTGGCCGACGCGGTCTACGGCGCCATGGTCGAGGCGGGCTGGCCGGCGGCCCAGGCCACCTCCATCGGCGCGCTGATGCGGTACTTCATCATGGGCTCGGCGCTCGGCTCCTTCGCGGGCGGTTTCGTGGACGACGCCAGCGCGTACGACCCCGCCGACTACCCGCACCTCGGCCAGGCCCATCTGCTCGCCGAGCAGCAGGAGAAGATCGACGAGCGGGCCTTCGAGACCGGGCTCGGCGCGCTGCTGGACGGACTGGCGCAGCAGTACGCGCGGGTGGGCCGGAGCGCGTGAGGACATTTCGGCGCCGACCGGAACATCGGTGCCGCATGCTGGGTGCATGACCGCCAAGGGCCGCAGGACCACCAGGGACCCCCAGGCCGCCGGCCTCGCCGCACTCGCCGCGTTGCTCGCCGACGAGACCCGGGCCGCGTGCCTGCTCGCCCTGCTGGACGGGCGGGCCTGGACCGCCGGGGAGCTGGCCCGGCACGCCGGGGTCGCCGCCTCCACCCTGAGCGAGCACCTGGACCGGCTGGTCGCCGGCGGACTGCTCGCGCAGGAGCGGCAGGGCCGGCACCGGTATGTGCGGCTGGCCGGCGCGCGGACGGCCCAGCTGGTGGAGGACCTCGCCGCGCAGGTGCCGGCGGCGCCGCGGCAGCCCGGACGCACCCTGCGGGAGTCCAGCGCCCGCTCCGCGATGGCGCGCGGCCGGACCTGCTACGACCATCTCGCCGGGCGGCTGGGCATCGCGGTCACGGACGCCCTCACCGAGCGGGGGCTGCTGCGCCAGGACACCGGGTTCGCGCTGACGGACGCGGGACTCGCGTGGTTCGGCACGGTGGGCATCGCC
The DNA here is from genome assembly GCF_043079545.1 of Streptomyces sp. NPDC015171. NCBI lineage: Bacteria > Bacillati > Actinomycetota > Actinomycetes > Kitasatosporales > Streptomycetaceae > Streptomyces > Streptomyces sp. NPDC015171. The sequence continues at coordinate 87,758 of NZ_JBIBUO010000006.1, read as the reverse complement.
CTCGACCGTACGGCCCGGCGCCCGCTGGCCCGCGCCTGCCTCGACTGGACCGAGCGGCGCCCGCACCTGGCGGGGACCGCGGGGGCAGCGCTGTGCCGGTACGCCCTGGACTCGGGGTGGTGCGTGCGGATCGGCTCCGAGCGGGCCGTGCGGGTGACCGCGCCGGGCGAGCGGGCACTGCGCGAACTGCTCGGCATCGGGGCTGAGGAGCTGTGCTGAGCCGCGGCCCCGGCCGCCCCGTCCGGAATCCGCCAGCCCCGGTGTCCGTCACTGCCTAGCCTCGGGAAACATGATGAACGCCACCTCGTCCCGCTCCCGTCCGCTCACGGCCGCCGCCGCCGGCGTCACCGTCGTGCTGTGGGCGTCCGCTTTCGTGACGATCCGCAGGGCGGGTGACGCCTACTCGCCCGGTGCGCTGGCGCTCGGGCGGCTGCTCGCGGCAGGCGCGGTGCTGGGCGTCCTGTGCGCCGTGCGCCGGGTCGGGTGGCCGCCGCGGGCCGCCTGGCGGGGCATCGCGCTGTCGGGGGTGCTGTGGTTCGGGTGCTACATGGTCGCCCTGAACTGGGGCGAGCGGCAGGTGGACGCCGGCACCGCCGCGCTCGTCGTGAACGTCGGGCCGCTGCTGATGGCCCTGCTCGGCGCCCGGCTGCTCGGGGAGCCGCTGTCGCGCCGGCTGCTGGCGGGGCTCGCCGTCTCGTTCGCCGGTGCCGTGACCGTCGGCCTGTCCATGTCGTCCGGCGGCGGTTCCTCGCTGCTCGGCGTGGGGCTGTGTCTGCTCGCGGCGGTGGCGTACGCCTGCGGGGTCGTCGCGCAGAAGCCGGCGCTCGGGCAGGCCGGTGTGCTCCAGGTGACGGCCTTCGGGTGCCTCGTCGGTGCCGCGGTGTGCCTGCCGTTCGCCGGGCAACTGGTGAGCGAGGCGGCCCGCGCGCCGCTGCCGGCCACCCTCGACATGGTGTACCTGGGCGTCTTTCCGACCGCGCTCGCCTTCACCACCTGGGGCTACGCCCTCGCACGGACCACAGCGAGCCGGATGGGCGCGACGACGTACGCGGTTCCGGCGCTGGTCGTGCTGATGTCCTGGCTGGTGCTCGGGGAGGTGCCGGGGGCGCTGACGCTGGCGGGCGGGGCGCTGTGCCTCGCGGGCGTGGCGGTGTCGCGGTTCCGGGCCCGCGGGCGGGGCGGACGAAGCGGCCGCGGCGGACCGAGCGGGCGGCGGGGGCGGGTCGCGGCCGGGCAGCCGCGACCCGAGAAGGTCGGCTGACCCTCAGAACACCACCAGCGCCCGGCCGCCCTTGCCGGCCAGCATGTTGTCGAAGGCCGCCGGGATGCCCTCCAGGTCGATGCGGTCGGTGACCAGCGACGACAGGTCGAACCGCCCCTCCCGCACGTGCTCGGCGAGCAGGGGCACGTCGCGGGCCGGGTCCGTGTTGCCGTAGACGCAGCCGGACAGGGTGCGGCCCCAGTGGAAGAGCTCCAGCGCGTTGAAGGTGACCTGCTCGTCCTTGCCGCCGATGCCGACGACCGTCGTACGGCCGCCCCGGCGGGTGGACTCCCAGGCCGCGCGGATGGAGACCGCCCGGCCCACGCACTCCACGGAGACGTCGACGCCCTGCCTGCCGGTGAGGGCGCGGATCTCGCGCGGGGTGGTGCCGGAGGCCAGGAGGAAGTCCGTGGCGCCGGCCGCGCGGGCCAGCTCCTCCTTCGCCGGGGAGACGTCGACGGCGATGATCCGCGACGCGCCCGCGATACGGGCCGACTGGAGGGTGGCGAGGCCGACGCCGCCGACGCCGAACACGGCCACGGTCTCGCCGGGGCGGACCCGCGCCGAGTGGTGGACGGCGCCGTAGCCGGTGAGCACGGCGCAGCCCAGCAGGGCGGCGTCCACCAGCGGCACCCCGTCGGGCAGCGGCAGCACGCAGGACCCGGCGACCACCGTCTCCTCGGCGAAGGCGGCCACGTTCAGGCCGGGGTGCAGCTCGGTGCCGTCCGTGGTGCGGGCGTGGATGCCGGCGGCGCCGCTCAGGGCGTCGGCGCACAGCCAGACCTCGCCGAGCGTGCAGGCGTGGCAGGTGCCGCAGGAGGGCGCCCAGTTGAGGACCACGGAGGCGCCGGGCGCGACATGGGTGACGCCCTCGCCCACGGCGACGACCGTGCCGGCGCCCTCGTGGCCGAGGACGGCCGGGACCGGCACCCGCATGGTGCCGTCGGACAGGGACAGGTCGGAGTGGCAGACGCCGGCGGCGGCGAGGCGGACCCGGACCTGTCCGGGGCCCGGATCGGGCAGCTCGATCCCGGTGATCTCCAGCGGGGCGCCGACGGCGGGCAGAACGGCGGCTCGTACGGCCATGGGTCTCGGACTCCTCAGAACTGGAGGGACTTGGTCTGGAGGTACTCGGCGAGTCCGTGCGTGCCGAGTTCCCGGCCGACGCCGGACTGCTTGTAACCGCCGAAGGGCGCGAGGGGGTTGAACCGGCCGCCGTTGATGTCGACCTGGCCGGTGTCCATGCGGCGCGCGAAGGCCGCGGCCTCCGCCTCGTCGGCGGCCCAGACGGCACCCGCGAGGCCGTACACCGTGCCGTTGGCGATGCGCAGGGCGTCGTCCTCGTCGTCGTAGCGCAGGATCGACAGGACCGGGCCGAAGATCTCCTCCTGGGCGATCGTCATCTCCGGGGTGACATCGGCGAAGACGGTCGGGCTGACGAAGTAGCCCTGCTCGCGGGGGGACTCGGGGCCGCCGGCGACCAGCCGGGCGCCCTCGGCGACGCCCTTCTCGATGTATCCGCGCACCCGGGCCCGCTGCTCGGCGCTGACCACCGGGCCGATGCGGTCGGCGTACTTGGCGGCGGCGGCCCGGGCCAGCTCGACGGCCTCGTCGTACCGGTCGCGGTGGACCAGCATGCGGGTCCAGGCGCTGCAGGTCTGGCCGGAGTTGGACATCACGTTGGCGACGCCGACGTTGACGGCCCTGGCCAGGTCGGCGCTCGGCAGGATGACGTTGGCGGACTTGCCGCCCAGTTCGAGGGCGGCCTTCTTCACGGCGGCACCCGCCACCGCGCCGATCCGCCGGCCGACCGCCGTGGAGCCGGTGAAGGAGACGAGGTCCACGCCCGGGTGTTCGGCCAGGGCCTGGCCAGCGACCGGGCCGAGCCCGGTGACCAGGTTGAACACGCCCGCGGGCACGCCCGCCTCGTGCACCGCCTCGGCGAACAGCTGGGCGGTGAGCGGGGTGTCCTCGGCGGGCTTGAGGACGATCGTGCAGCCGGCGGCGAGGGCCGGGGCGACCTTGGCGACGATCTGGTGGAGGGGGTAGTTCCAGGGGGTGATCGCGCCGACCACGCCGATCGGCTCGTGCAGGACGGTGGAGTTGCCGACCTTCTCCTCGAAGGGGTGGGCGGCGGCCAGTTCGGCGTAGGAGCCGGCGACCGCGATCGGCACCCCGGCGTGCACGGTCTGGGAGAACGGCAGCGGCGAGCCCAGCTCGGCGGTGACCGTCTCGGCGATCTCGTCCTTGCGCGCCACGAGGACGTCCCGCAGGGCGGCCAGGCGCGCGGCGCGCTCGGCCGGGGGCGTGGCGGCCCAGGCGGGCAGGGCGGCGCGCGCGGCCCGTACGGCGGTGTCGACGTCCAGCGCCCCGCCCGCCGGGACCCGGCCGATGACCTGTTCGTCGGCCGGGTTGACGACCTCGATCAGGTCCCCGCTCCCGGCGGGGCGCCAGGCGCCGTCGATGTACAGGCCGTCATGTGCCTTCATGCTGTGTCCTCCCGGCGGGTCCGCGTCGTCCGGCACTCAAACTAGCGGTGATAGTTTTCGGGCGCCAGACATTCCTTGGCCGCGGACGTGCCGGGACATCATCGCGAACGGACCGGCCGGTGCGGGCGAGGAATCCGCACCCGGCCGGTCCGCCGGTCATTTCGTCGCGCTCAGATGGGCGAAGACCACCACGTTGCTGGTGTAGCCGGTGCGCCGGCTGAAGAGGCCGCCGCAGGTGATCACCCGCAACTCCGGCCGCCCGGCCGGGCCGTAGACCTCCTTGTCGGGGAAGCCGGCCTTGTCGAAGACCTTCACCTGGTCGACCGAGTAGACGGCGGTACGGCCGTCCGCCCGCTTGACCTCGATGGGCTTGCCGGGCTTGACCTGGGCGAGCCCGGCGAACACGGCGGATCCGGTCCTGGTGTCGCGGTGCCCGACGGCGACCGCGGTGCCGCTCTCGCCGGGCGTGGGGCCGCCCTGGTACCAGCCGACCAGCCGGGGCCGGTCGACGGGCGGCGTCTCCAACTGCCGTTCGCGGTCGAGCCGGAGCGGGATGACCGGGGCGTCGATCCCGAGGGACGGCACGCGGAAGGACGTCGGCCGGGACCGGGGCAGCGGGCGGGGCGGCGGCCCCTCGGGGGCCCCGGCCCCCTCCCGGCCCCGGCCGGACTCCGCGCCCGCCGCGGCCCGCCGGCCGGACGCGCCGTCCGCCCCGCAGTGCGACCCCACCGACACCAGGACGGTCACCAGCACGGCCGTCCTGGCGAGGCGGTAGGCGCGGGTCCGGTACCAGGGCCTGCGTCGGTGCCTACGCGGCACCATGGGGCCGCCGGCGGATCAGCCGGACGTACACGACACCGCTGAGGGCGACCAGGCCCACGGCCGCGGCGGCGGCCACCGGCGAGTAGGCGGCCGCCGTGTCGATGAGGCCGCCGCCGCCCGCGTGCACACCGCCCCTCGGCCCGTCGTGATCGCCGCCCCCGCCGCCGCCCCCGCCGCCCTCACCCCAGGCTCCGTCGTTCTGCTGGTTGTCGGCGATCTGCCCGTTCGGACCGTGCTCCCCCTCCAGCTTGCCGTCGTGGCAGTTGACGCGGAAGACCTTCTCCTTCAGGGCCGGAGGAGTCCCCACCGTCCAGCTGATCTTGTACTGCCCGTCCGCGAGACCCAGTTGGTCGGTGTGCCCGGCCCCGGCGGCGAGCTGGATGACGCCGGCCACGGTGGCGGCGGTGGGCAGCGGAGGCTGGGGCGTGATGGTGTAGGCGACGCTGGTCAGCGTGTCGAAGTTGACGGCCTCCAGGAAGAACTTGCAGACCACCGGATCGTCCTTCGCCGAGCCGATGAACGAAGGCGGGTTGGTCGAACGCGCGCTGTGGATCCGGATGTCGCCGTTCTCCCCCTGGGCCACCGCGCTCGGCGCCGCCACCCATGACGCGCCGGCCGCGGCGAGGGCGGTGAGGACTACGGTGGCGCCCGCGCGGGAGCCGACGGCACCGGGGAGTGTCAGGGTGGGCATGCGCAATCCTCCGAGTTCAGACGATTTTCATACAAATCGCTCTTTCGCCTGGACTCTGCTTCATGGGCCTCTCAAACCCCGGCAACAACACCCGGCATGCCGTCAGATATCGCTCGTGCGGCGCAATCCCGGGCGCTTCGGCCGCCCCTCCGTCACCCGTACGGGCTCGTCCCGGGGGTGCTCCGACGACCGCAGGGCGACCCCGGACGACACCAGCAGCAGGGCTCCGAGCATCACGAACGGCGCAGCCGCCCCCGCGACACCGGCGACCAGACCGGCGGCGGCCGGCGTGGCGACCTGGCCGAGCCGGTTGCCGGTCAGGCGCAGGGCGAGCGCGGTGGAGCGGGCCCGGTCGGGTGCGGCCCGCACCACCGTCGTCATCGACAGCGGCTGGCCCACGCCCAGGCAGAAGCCCAGGACCGTGAGCATCGCGCCGAGCGCCCACACCGGCACCGGCAGCGCGATCCCCGCGCACAGCAGGGCCGCCAGCAGGCAGGTCGCGGTGAGCAGGGCGGGCCGGCCGAGCAGCCGGAGCAGCGGGGTGAGGACCAGCCGGCAGGCGATGGTGGCGCCCGCCCGCAGGCTGAGCAGGACGCCGACCACCGAGGGGGCGATGCCCCGGTGTTCGCCGACCACCGGGAGGTAGGCGGTGAGGATGTCGGTCGCGGACAGCACCGAGAGGCTGATCAGCATGCCGGCGGGCACGCCCCGGGCGCGCAGGATGCCGGCGACGGGCACGCGCTCGCCGTGCCCGGGGCGCGCGTCGACCGCCGTACGGTCCTCGATGCGCCACAGCGAGGTGAACGCGACCGCGGCGCCCGCGCCCGCCGTGACGAGGGCGAGCGCGCTGCTGTGCGCCATGTCGGGGCCGCCGATGAGCGCGCCGGCGGCCATGGGCCCGATCAGCTGGCCGAGGGAGGCGCCGATGGTGAAGTGGCCGAAGTCGCGGTCCTGTTCCCCCGGCGCGGACTGGCGGGCCACCAGCGACTGGGCGCCGATCACGAAGCACAGATGGCCGAGGCCCATCACCCCGCTCCACAGGGCCATCGCCCACAGGGAGCCGGCGAGGCCGCTGAGGACGCAGCCGCCCGCGATCAGGACCACGCCCGCCGGGAGGAGCGGCGCGCAGCGGCCGTGGTCGGTGCGCCGGCCGAGCGGTACGGCGGCGAACAGCGGCAGCAGCGCGTACACGCCGGCGATGACGCCGACCGCCCGTTCGTCGGCGCCCAGCGCCAGTGCCCGGTAGGAGACGGCGGGCCGGGCCATCGACACCGCGCCCTGCGCGCAGCCGAAGGCGATGACGAGGCGGAGCAGCCAGCCGCGGTTCCCACCGGGCGCCATGGTCGAAGCCTTTCCGACGTGCTCAGACGATGCCGAACAGGATTCCCGCGCCGAGCACCACCAGCGAGGTGAGCGCGGCCCACTTGACCACGAACCGGGTGTGGTCGCCGAACTCGACCTTGGCCATGCCGACCAGGACGTACACGGCCGGGACGAGCGGGCTGGACATGTGCAGCGGCTGGCCGATGATCGAGGCGCGGGCGATCTCCAGCGAGGAGACGCCGTGCGCCTGGCCCGCCTCGGCGAGCACCGGCAGGACGCCGAAGTAGAACCCGTCGTTGGACATGAAGTAGGTGAGCGGGATGCTCAGCAGGCCGGTGACGAAGGCCATGTGCGGGCCCATGCCGTCGGGGATGTTGTCCACCAGCCACTCGGCCATGTGGTCGACCATGCCGGTGCCCTGGAGGACGCCGGTGAAGACGGCGGCGGCGAACACCATGCCGGAGACGTTCAGGACGTTCTCGGCGTGGGCGGCGATCCGGGCCTTCTGGTCGGGCATGTGCGGGAAGTTGACGGTCAGGGCGAGGGCCGCGCCGAGCAGGAAGAGCACCGGGATCGGCAGCCACTCCATGATCATGGCGGTGAGCAGGGTGACCGTGAGCAGCGCGTTGAACCAGTAGAGCCGGGGGCGCAGGGTGGGGCGGTTCGGGTCGAGGCTCCGGAAGCCCTCGTCCTCGGGCTCGCCGGGCAGGCCGGCACCGGTCGGGGCGCCGCCGGTCGCGGCCTCGCCGCCGGCGGTCGCGGCCTCGCCGGAGCCGGTCGCGGCCGTGCCGGTCCGCTCGGCGCCCTCCCCCGGCCCGGCGCCCACGAGCACCGCCTCCGTCCCGGCCTCCTCCACCAGCACGTCGTCCAGCGTGAGCACGCCGAGCCGCTTGCGCTCGCGGCGGCCGAGGACGTACGCGAGGGCGAGGACGAACAGCAGGCCCATGGCGAGGGCCGGGATCATCGGCACGAAGATGTCGCTCGCGTCCACCTTCAGGGCGGTGGCGGCCCGGGCGGTGGGCCCGCCCCAAGGCAGCGTGTTCATCACGCCGTTGGCCATCGCGGCGACGCCGGTCATCACGACCATGGACATCTTCAGCCGCTTGTACAGCGGGTACATCGCCGAGACGGTGATCATGAAGGTGGTGGAGCCGTCGCCGTCCAGCGAGACGATCGCGGCGAGGACCGCCGTGCCGACCACGATGCGCAGCGGGTCGGCCTTGCAGAACCGCAGGATGCCCCGCACGATCGGGTCGAAGAGGCCGACGTCGATCATCACACCGAAGTAGACGATCGCGAACATGAGCATCGCCGCGGTGGGGGCGAGGTCGGTGACGCCGTCGATGACGTAGTCGCCGAGCTTGGCGCCCTTGCCCACGAACACGCAGAAGAGCGCGGGGATGAGCACGAGCGCCGCGATCGGCGACATCTTCTTCAGCATGATCAGGACCAGGAAGGTCGCGATCATGGCGAAGCCGAGGATGGTCAGCATGTGTGGATACCTAACGTTCGCCCTTGAACATCCACCTGGGGGTCGGCGGTGCGTTGACGTTAGGTCCGTTCAAACGGCGTTAACAAGACGTTGACACGCGAGCAATAAGCGCAAAAGTCCTGGTCACAGCAGTGCGACCGGCTCCAAGGGCCCCGCCCGTGCCCCGTCAGTCGAGCACGCGCCCCAGATAGGCCCGCAGCAGCTCCCTGATCTCGGCGATGATCGCCTCGTCCCCCTGCGGGTCGACGCGGAAGGCCAGCTGGACAAGGGTGTCGGCGCTCTCCACGGCGACCAGGAAGGCCCGGCGCAGATCCGCGTCCGGGGTGCGGGAGAGGTACCCGGCCAGCAGCTCGGTGAGGCGGCCGGCGACCCGGGTGTTGGGCTCGGTGTGCCGGGAGCCGACCGGGATCTGGTTGCCGAAGTCGACCAGGGAGAAGCCGGGCGCGGTGCGCTTCATGGCGAGGTACTCGTCCAGCACGGCGTCCATGGCGGCCCGCCAGTCCCCCGGGCGGGCCGCTGCCAGCCGCTCGGTGACGCGCTCGGTGTAGCGCTCCAGGTTCCGCTGGGCGAGGGCGTCGGCCATCTCCCGCTTGTTGCCGAAGAAGCGGTAGACCGAGCCGATCGGGACTCCGGCGCGCTGGGCGACCGCGCGCGTGCTCAGATCGTCGTAGCCGACCTCGTCGAGGAGTTCGGCGCAGGCGTCCAGGATCCTGGTCAGCCGTTCGGCGCTGCGCCGCTGGACCGGCGCACGGCGAAGCGATGTCGCGTGGGGCACGGGCTTCATGATGCCTTTCCGCCGGGATCAGGTGAACCTCGTCCCACAGTACGGAGAAGGGTGGCCCGTGCACTCATCGGCCGGCGGCGGGGGACCCGGTTCCGGTCGGGGGCTGGCGCGCGTCCGTCTCCGCGTCGGACACCGTGATGTCGGCGGTGCTCTGGACCGGCTTGCCGCGCACGGCCCACACCGTGCCGTCGTCGGCGTACAGGCGGGCCGTGACCTGGTGGGTGCCGTGCGGGACGAGGCCGGCGGCCAGGTGGTACGCGGGCGCGCGCAGCCGGGCGACCCGGTGGCCGTCGACGAAGAGATGGACGAGCCCGCGCCCGGCGACCGCCGCGGGCCGCGCGTCGGGCGCGGAGCAGCGGAAGCGGTGGAGGACGAGTCGGACGTCCCAGCCGCCGGCCGCGTCCGGGATGACCACGATGCCGACCCCGGGGGCGCTCTTCCCGGGCACCTCGCGCAGCCTGCGGCCGGTCTCGTCGGTGTTGTCCAGCACCTTGCCCACGGGGGAGGACTCGACCGTGCCCCCGTGCGCCTCACCGGTTGCGCAGGCCGCCCCGCCCAGCGGCAGCAGGACGCACACCGCGAGCGCGGCGAGCCGTCCGCGCGTCCACTTCGTCCACGACATGGGACGGGAGCCTAGAACAGCGCACCGGTCCCCCGGATCCCCCTGAGGTCTGGTTCCCGCCGTACCTCCGTGGGCGGACCCGTGCACCCTCTTGCGCGGGACCCCACTCATTCCTACGGTGTTACATAGGAATCGGGAGCACGAGGAGCGATCATGAGCGGGGACGCACGGAAGACCGCCGAAGGGCTGTCGTATCTGACCGGGTTCGGCAACGAACACGCCTCGGAGGCGGTGCCCGGGGCCCTGCCCGAGGGCCGCAACTCGCCGCAGCGGGCACCGCTGGGCCTGTACGCCGAGCAGCTGAGCGGTACGGCGTTCACCGAACCGCGGGCGCACAACCGCCGCTCGTGGCTCTACCGCGTCCGCCCCTCGGCCGCGCACCCGGCGTTCACCCGCACCGACAACGGCGCGCTGCGCACGGCCCCCTTCACCGAGACGGTGCCCGACCCCAACCGGCTGCGCTGGAACCCGCTGCCGGAGCCCCCGGCCGGTACCGACTTCCTCGCCGGGCTCTGGACGGTGGGCGGCAACGGCGACGCGACCCAGCGCACCGGCATGGCCGTACACCTGTACCACGCCAACGCCTCGATGGAGCGGGTCTTCTCCGACGCCGACGGCGAGCTGCTGATCGTGCCGGAGCACGGCGGCCTGCTGCTGCACACCGAGTTCGGCCGGCTCCATGTGGAACCCGCCGAGGTGGCGCTGGTTCCCCGCGGGGTGCGCTTCCGTGTGGAGCTGCTGGACGAGTCGGCCCGTGGCTATGTGTGCGAGAACTACGGGGCGCCGTTCCAGCTCCCCGACCTCGGCCCCATCGGCGCCAACGGGCTGGCCAACGCCCGGGACTTCCGGGCGCCGGTCGCCGCGTACGAGGACCTGTCCGGCCCGGTGGAGGTGGTCAACAAGTTCTGCGGCAACCTCTGGACGGCCGCCTACGACCACTCCCCGCTCGATGTGGTCGCCTGGCACGGCAACCATGTGCCGTACGTCTACGATCTGCGCCGGTTCAATGTGATCGGCACCATCTCGTACGACCACCCGGATCCGTCCATCTTCACGGTGCTCACCTCCCCGTCGGACACCCCCGGCCTGGCCGGCGTGGACTTCGTGGTCTTCGCGCCGCGCTGGCTGGTGGGTGAGGACACCTTCCGGCCGCCGTACTTCCACCGGAACGTGATGAGCGAGTACATGGGCCTGGTCGAGGGCGCCTACGACGCCAAAGCGGAGGGCTTCGTGCCGGGCGGGGGCTCGCTGCACAACATGATGTCGGCGCACGGCCCTGACCGGGACACGTACGAACGGGCGAGCGCGGCCGAGCTGAAGCCGCAGAAGATCGACGACGGGCTCGCGTTCATGTTCGAGACCCGCTGGCCGGTCACCCTCACCCCGCAGGCGGCGGGTGCGGACCACCTCCAGCGGCGCTACGACGATGTGTGGCGCGGGCTGGAGCGCCACTTCCGGGCGTGACGGCCACCGTTGCGCCGAACGTTCTCTGCCAGGTACGGATAGCCCCGTGACCTCCTTCGCCCCGGATTCGATCGTCCTGAACCGCAAGCTGCCGCTGTGGTACCAGGTGTCGCAGTCGCTGCGCGCCTCGATACTGGGCCGCTCCCCGGCGGACCCGCTGCGGCTGCCCACCGAGGAGCAGCTGGCGGAGCACTACGGCGTGAGCGTGCTGACCATGCGGCAGGCGCTGAAGGAGCTGGAGGACGAGGGGCTGATCAGCCGGCACCGGCGGCGCGGCACGTTCATCGAGCCCGGGGTGCGGCGCGGGGCGCCGGTGCGGCTGCTGGGCTCGGTGGACGCGATCGTGGCCCAGCAGTCGGGGATGACGACCGAGCTGCTGGACCACGGCCGGGTGCCGGTGCCCGCCGCGCTCGCCGAGTACTTCCCGGATCTCGCGGAGGTGAGCGCGTACCACCGGCTGCGCGGCGACGAGAAGACCGGCGAGCCGACCAACCACGCCGTCAACCACATCCGTCCCGAACTGGCCGACCGTATCGATCCGGACGACCTGGTCCGCTGGCCGATGACCAAGGTGCTGCGGGACGTGGTGAAGGCGGACATCAGCCGGATCACGGACACCGTGGAGGCCCGGCTGGCCGACCCGGAGACGGCACGGCTCCTCGAAGTACCGCTGCTCAGCCCGATCCTGCACTACACCGGCGTGACCTATGACGCCGAGGGCCGGGTGCTGGACGTGGCGGTCATCCACTACCGGGGCGACCGCTTCGCGTTCACCGTCACGCTGGACGCCACCTGATCCCGGGGGCGGATCAGGCCGTACCATGCCCAGCGTGACGCCCGACGACGCTCCGCCGCTGGCGGACCTCATGCCGTGGTCCGTCGCACCGGCGCGGCCGGGCCGCGCCTGGCCGACGGCACCCGATCCGGCCTCGCTGCGGGCCCGCTGGGACGCCCTGCTGAAGGCCGAGGGACCGGACCGGGAGGCCCTGTTCGAGCCGAGCAGGGCCCGCACGCTCCGGTCGGCGGTGGCCCAGCTGCCCGGCCAGTCCGCCGGCACGCGGCGGCTCGCGCACGCCGAGGGTCCCTGCGCGGAACCGGTCCGGGTGCTGAGCGCGCCCTTCGACGAGCAGTGGCTGATCCCGGACCACCGGCTGCTGGACGCGGCCCGCCCGGAGCTGTGGCGGGTGGCGGATGCCTGCCAGGTGTTCACGGTCGAGACCGGGGACGCCGATGTCCCGCTGCTGGCGACCGCGCTGCTGCCCACCCTGCGCGGCGGCCGGGTCCGCCCGCTGCACCGCCGCCCCGGCGGCGCGGAGCCGAACCTGGCCCCGGGGCTGCTGGACCATCTGGCGGCCCGCCTGGGCACCCGTCCCGCGCCGCCGGACGTCCTGGCCTGGATCCTGGCGGCGGTACGCGCCGACCTGACCGTCCCGCTCACCGACGACCCCGAGGTGTGGGCGGCGGGCGTGGCCCTCGGGCACCGCGCGCTGTGGCTGATGCGCCGCGACGGGGAGCGCCCCAGGCTGCCCGGCGGCCGCCGCCCGTACGTCCGCGCGCCCCTGCCGCGGCGCCCCGTCGCCCTCGTCTACGACCGCGACGAGGAGACCCTGCACCTGGACGAGGGCCGCGTGTCCCCCGTGCCGCCCGAGGCGTGGGACTACGAGGTGGCCGGGGCCCGCGTCCTGGAGAGCTGGTTCGCGGCCCGCACCGCTCCTGCCGAGCCGGGCACGCTCGCCGCGATCCGCCCGGCGAGCTGGCCGCAGTCCTGGACGTCGGAGCTGCTGGAGCTGGTCACGGTGCTGACCCTGCTGGCGGAACTGCGGCCCGCGCGGGCCGCCCTCCGGGTGCCGTCCCCGGTCACGGCGGCCGACCTCCGGCGGGCGGGCGTCCTGCCGGTACCGGATCCGGCCCGCCGCCCCGCCTCGGTCCTGGACCACCGCGAAGAGGGCCCGGACGGGCAGTTCGCCCTGCTCTAGCGCGGACGCGGGGCGAAGCCGCGGGGGTCCGCACCGGCGCCCGGTGCGCCGGTGCGCACCTCGCGGGTGACGGCGGGCTGCTGACAGATCCGCCGGTCAGGGGAGATCATCCGCCCCATGGACCTTCTCCCGCTGCCCCTGGAGGGCATCACCGTCGTCGCCGTCGAACAGGCCGTGTCCGCGCCCTTCGCGACCCGGCAGCTCGCCGATCTGGGCGCCCGGGTCATCAAGGTGGAGCGGGTCGACGGCGGCGACTTCGCGCGCGGCTACGACACGGCGGCGCGCGGTCTCGCCTCGCACTTCGTGTGGTGCAACCGCGGCAAGGAGTCCCTCGCGCTGGACCTCAAGGACCCGCGCGGCCTGGCCGTCGTACGGCGGCTGGTCGCGGACGCGGACGTGTTCGTGCAGAACCTCGCGCACGGGGCCGCCGCCCGGCTCGGTCTCGACGCGGCGACGCTGTGCGCGGCGCACCCGCGGCTGGTCGCCGTGGACATCTCGGGCTACGGCGGCTCGGGACCGTACGCGGACAAGCGGGCGTACGACATGCTCGTGCAGTGCGAGGCGGGCCTGGTGTCGGTGACCGGGACGCCGGAGCAGCCGGTGAAGGCGGGCATCCCGGCGGCGGACATCGCGGCGGCGATGTACGCGTTCTCCGGTGTGCTGGCCGCGCTGGTGCGGCGCGGGACGACCGGGCGGGGCGGGCCGGTGGAGGTGTCCATGCTGGAGGCGCTCGCCGAGTGGCTCGGCCATCCGCTGCACCACACGATGCACGAGGGCGAGCCGCCGGCCCGCACCGGGCTCGCGCATGCCGTGATCGCGCCGTACGACGCCTATCCGACGGCGGACGGCGGACGGGTGCTGCTGTCCGTGCAGAACGACCGGGAGTGGCGGCGGCTGGCCGAGCAGGTCATAGGCCGCCCCGCGCTGGGAACGGATCCGGCGTACGCGACCAATGCCGCCCGGGTGGCACACCGGGAGCGGACCGACGCCCTGGTCGCGGGGGCGCTGCGGGTGCTGACGGCCGGGGAGGCGCTGGCCCGGCTGGAGAAGGCCGGCATCGCCTGCGCCCGGCTGCGGACCGTGCCCGAACTGGCCGGGCACCCGCAGCTCGCGGCCCGGGAGCGATGGCGCCAGGTGGGCTCCCCGGCCGGGCCGCTGCGGGCGCTGCTGCCGCCCATCACACTGCCGGGCGGGGAGGAGGCACGGATGGGAGACGTGCCCGCACTCGGGCAGCACACCGAGGCGCTGCTGCGTGCCGTGGGGATGGCGGACGACGAGATCGCAGCACTGCGCCGGGACGGTGTGGTGGCCTGAGCGCGGGCATCCCCGCGCGGTGGCCGCGTCGGTGGACCGGTCGGATCCGTTTCGGCGACCGGTCAGTGACCGCCGAACAGCGTCCGGCGCAGCCGACGCAGCGGTGCGAAGAGGGAGACCCGGCTGACCCGCCGGCCCCGGTCACTGCGCTCGTGCACGGAGTCACGCGCTGTCAGCTCGCGCATCAGCGAAGTCGCCTCGATCGTCTCCCTCTGCGGTATGGCGGGACCCGCCAGCACCGACAGATGGCGGTCGAGGCGCGAACTGGTCGCGCTGCTCCCGCAAGTGATCGCAGGGACCCTGGCCCTGCTGCGCATCGTTATCTGCTCCATGTCACTCCCCACCCGTACGAGTCCACCCGGCCCGGGCAGGGTAACCCTATCGCCCCAGTGAGGCACGCGTGTATCTCGGCCACAGGATTCACCTTCCCTGTAAGGGGGTTGATCACCCTTCTTCGACTACTCTCCGAATCCAACCGATTTCAGGGTGAGTTGGACAACCGGCTGGCTGGTGGGCCGCGCTGAGCCGCCATCAGGCTCGACGGTTACGGCGAGTGACGTCGAGGAGGTGTCCAGGCCCTTCGCGACCAAGGGCGTGTCGCCCGCCAGGAGCCCGAGGGAGCGCGGTTGTGCGCGGGGGCGCATGAGCCAGAGCTGATGGACGCGGCCGCCGGACGGGGTGCCGTATCCGCTGAGGGTGACGACGGCTTCCCGGCGGGCAGCGGAAGCGATTACTCCGATACTGCGGCCCCGCGCGTCCTGGCCGGTCGCCGCGCGGGCGTCCGGAGCGGCCAGAACGTGGGCGATCTCACGTGCCCGCGCCTGCTCGGCGGCGAGCCGGTCCGCGCCGCGGTGCGCCTGGACCGCGAAGAGGGAGGCGACGACCAGGGCCGCGGCGGCGGTGGCCGTGGTGAAGGGGACGAAGAGGGGGCGCGTGCGGGGTGTGCGGGCACGGCCCGGCGGAGGCTGGGCGCCCCAGACGTGCGGCGGCAACTGCCGCGCACGCTCCCGGCCCGGCGTCCGCTCCGCCGCCCCGGCCCGGACCGGCGCCTGGTCCTGCGGGATGGCGCGGACGGCGGCCAGCACCCGCTCGCGCAGGGCGGCGGGCGGCGGAGCCGCGGCGGACCAGGCGAGGCGGACCGCGTCCTCGGCCAGTTCCCGCACCTCGGCGGCGCAGCGCCCGCAGCCCGCCAGGTGTTTCTCGAAGCGGCGCCGCTCGCCCGGTTCGAGGGCGTCCAGCGCGTAGGGCGCGGCGAGGGAGTGCGGGTCCTCCCGGCGCAGCAGTCCGCCGAGGATGCTCATGCGACGCCTCCCAGGCACTCGCGCAGCCGGGTGAGTCCGTCGCGCATCCGCGTCTTGACCGTGCCGAGGGGCAGTTTGAGCCGTTCGGCGACCTCGCGGTAGGTGTACCCGTCGTAGTAGGCGAGGGTCAGCGACTGGCGTTGCAGGACGGTGAGCCGGTCCAGGCAGCGGCGTACCCACTCGCGTTCGAGGCCGGCCTCGACCTCCTCGGCCACCTGGTCGAAGGCGGGTTCGCCGGCCCGCAGGGCCTCGCGCTGCTCGCGTTCGCCGGCCGCGCGGGCGCTGCGCACCCGGTCGACGGCGCGGCGGTGGGCGAGGGTCAGGATCCAGGACAGGGCGCTGCCCCGGCCGGGGTCGAACCGGGCGGCGGAGCGCCACAGTTCGAGCAGCACCTCCTGGGCGACCTCCTCGGACTGGGAGGGGTCGCGCACCACCCGTCGCACGAGTCCGTACACCGGACCGGACACCAGTCCGTACAGTTCCTCGAACGCCCGCTGGTCGCCGCCCGCCACGAGCACCAGCAGCTCGTCGGCGGCCCTGCGGGCCCCCTCTCTGTGGCCGCAGCCGGTTCTTCCTCGCGTACCGCGCATCCGCACCGCACACACCTCCCCGAGGGGGTACGGATCAGCCGCCCGGAAACGCGGGTCGCGGCCGGGAAATTATTTTTCGCCGTCCGACCAAGCCGATCGGCGCCTCCGCTCCGTATACCCGTCCGTCAAAGGCAAGTCAGCACTGAGGACGGACGGCATGACACCTCTCTTCTCCAGGAGCGCCACGGGACGAACGGGCCTGGTCACGCTCATCTGCGGCGCACTGGCCGCCGGCGGGCTCACGGCCGCCGGGGTCGCCACGCTGGCACCCGGGGCGGCCTCCGCCTCCTCCCACCGGGAGGCCCCGCTGATCTCGGGCACTCCGCAGTACGACAACACCGACGTGTACGCGTTCGTCAGCCCCGACAAACCCGACACGACGACGATCGTGGCGAACTGGATCCCGTTCGAGGACCCGGCCGGCGGCCCGAACTTCTACACGTTCGCCGACGACGCCCAGTACGACCTGCACATCGACAACAACGGTGACGCGCAGGACGAGTTGGTGTTCCGGTACACCTTCAGGACCCACACCAAGAACGGGAACACGTTCCTCTACAACACCGGTCCGGTGACCAGCCTGGACGACCCCGACCTCAACGTCACACAGACGTACGACATCGACCTGATCCGGATGAAGGACCAGCACGTGATGTCGAGGACGAAGCTCGCCGACGACGTGCCGGTGGCACCGTCGAACGTCGGCAAGGCGTCCATGCCGGACTACGGCAAGCTGCGCGCCCAGGCCGTGTACAAGACGGCGGCCGGCGCCGCGACCTTCGCCGGGCAGGCGGACGATCCGTTCTTCCTGGACCTGCGCGTCTTCGACCTGCTGTACGGCGGCAACCTCAGCGAGGTCGGCCGGGACACGCTCAAGGGCTACAACGTCAACTCGATCGCCCTTCAGGTGCCGAACGACCTGGTCCGCGAGTCGTCCCACCAGCCGATCGTCGGCATCTGGTCCACCACCCAGCGCCGCAACGCCCAGGGCTACTACGCGCAGGTCTCCCGCCTCGGCAATCCGCTGGTGAACGAGGTCGTCAACCCGCAGAAGGACAAGGACAGGTTCAACGCGTCCCAGCCCGCCTACGACGCGCAGTTCCTGAAGAACGTCACCAACCCCGAGCTGCCGAAGCTCATCGAGTCCATCTACAAGATCAAGGCGCCCGCCGAGCCGCGCAACGACCTGGTCGACGTCTTCCTCAAGGGCGTCAAGGGCCTCAACCAGCCGCCGAAGGTGACGGCCTCGGAGGAGTTGCGGCTGAACACCTCGGTCAAGCCGGCCATGCACCCCAAGCGGCTGGGCGTGCTGGACGGCGACAACGCGGGCTTCCCGAACGGCCGCCGGCTCACCGACGACGTGATCGACGAGGCGCTCCAGGTGGTCGAGGGCGAGCTGGTGGGCTCCAAGAACGACCTGGGTGACGCGGTCGACAAGAACGACAAGAAGTTCGAGAAGTACTTCCCGTACGTCGCCCAGCCCACGGCCGGTTCGCGCGGCCCGCTCGCCAAGGGCACGACGGCGGGTACGGACGTGCGCAGCCAGCTCGGTGACGCCCTCAAGCCAGCCGGGTCCTCGGGCGGCTCCGGCGACACCATGCTGATCGCCGCCTCCGCGGCCTCCGGTGCGGCCGGGATCCTGCTGATCGGCACCGCGTTCGCCTGGTGGCGCCGGCGTATGCAGCGCGCGTACTGATCCGCGCCCCGCACCCACCGAGACCGGCACGGCCCGCTTTCCCCTCCCCCACGGCGGGCCGCGCCTCCCACACGACCGACGGAGGAACAGGCATGGGCCCGCGCGGGCAGGACGACGAGGACGAGATGGCCGGCCGGAGGACCGCCGCCACGGCCGGGGCCGCCCGGCCGACGCCACGGCGGGCTCCGGCTCCGGTCGCGGAGACGGCGGCTGCCGAGGCTGCTTCGGTTACCGAGGCGGCTTCGGAAGCGGCTGCGGCCTCGGCTACCGAGGCGGCTGCGGAGGCGACTCCGGCTGCGGCTCCGGAGGCGGCCCCGGCTCCGGCTGCGGCTGCGGCTGCGGCTGCGGAGGCCGCTCCGGAAACGGCTGCGGGTTCGGAAGCGGCTGCGGCTGCGGCTTCGGAAACGGCTGCGGGTTCGGAAGCGGCTGCGGCTTCGGAAGCGGCTGCGGGGCCGGCCGCGGGGGCCGGATCCTCCGGAGCCGGCGAGGACGGGGCTGCCGGCGTGCGCCTGGCCTCCGGTGCGCAGGGCGATGCCGGGGAGCGGTCGGTCGCCGGGGAGGAGGAGAGCGCCGGAAAGGCCGGGAGCGGTACGGAGAAGTCCGCCGCCGGCGTGAGTGAGGAGGTCGGCGGGGTCCATGGGACCGGTGAGGTCGGCGCGGGGTCCGGTGGCGCCGGTGCGGGTTCCGGGGAGCAGGCCCGCGTTGTCGCCGTCCGGCGGGTGAAGGCGGCCGGACGGCGCTGGCGCGGCGCTCAACTCGCCCTCAGCGCAGCCCTGCTGGCGGTCGCCATGACCGGCGGTGCGATCGCCATCGGCGCCGACCGGGCGCCGGCGTCCGTACCGGTCGCCGCCGGCGCCGTGGATCCCGGCGTGCTGGGCGGCGGGAACCTGGACGCGAGCATCGCCGCGCTCCAGACACATCTGCGGGCCCAGCCGAGGGACTCCGGCGACTGGGCCACCCTCGGCCTGGCCTATGTCGAACAGGCGCGGACCGGGGGCGACCCGTCCCGGTACCCGCAGGCGGAGCAGGCGCTGCGGCGGTCCCTGTCACTGGCGCCGGACAACGACCAGGCCCTGGCCGGCCGTGCCGCCCTCGCCGCCGCCCGGCACGACTTCTCGCACGCCCTGGTCTTCGCGGACGCGGCCCTGCGGCAGAACCCGTACAGCGAGCGCGCGCTGTGCTCCCGGGTCGACGCCCTGGTCGAACTCGGCCGGTACGGCGAGGCGGCCGAGGCGGCGAGGACCGCCGACGCGCGCAAGCCCGGCGTGCCGGTCTTCACCCGGTACGCCTACGTGCACGAGCTGCGCGGGGACGTCGGCACGGCCCGCCGCGTCCTGGAGCAGGCGCTGGCCGCCGCCGCCTCGCCGGGCGACACGGCGTACGCGGCCACCCAGCTCGGCCAACTCGCCTGGAACCAGGGCGACTACAGGACCGCGCTCACCCGCTACGCCCGTGCCCTGGCCGCCGACGACAGCTACCTGCCCGCTCTGGAGGGCCGGGCCCGCGCACGGGCGGCGAGCGGTGACCGGGCCGCGGCGATCAAGGACATGGAGGCGGTGGTCGCCCGTACCCCGCTGCCCGGCCCGCTGGTCGAGCTGGGCGAGCTGTACGAGGCGAGGGGCGCGGCAGGCGACCGGGCGCGGGCCCGGCAGCAGTACGCGCTGGTCGACGCCTGGATCGCGCTGGCCCGCGCCAACGGCGTCGACGCCGACCTGGACACCGCGCTGGCCGCCGCCGACCACGGCGACAGGAAGGCCGCCCTGCGCGCGGCCCGCGCCGAGTGGGGCCGCCGGCACACGGTGCACACCGCGGACGCCCTCGCCTGGGCCCTGCACGTCAACGGGCACGACGCCGAGGCCCTGCCGTACGCGCGCCGGGCCACGGCCACCGGCTACCGCAGCGCCGCCTTCCGCTATCACCTCGGCGTGATCGAGCTGGCCACGGGCCACCGGCCGGCCGGCCGCGCCTCGCTCGCCTCGGCCCTGAAACTGAACCCCGGCTTCTCCCCGCTGGGCGCCGCGCGGGCCCGCGCGGCACTGGGGGGAGCCGAGTGAAGCCGCGTCTGCTGGGCGTCCTGCTCGCCGTGTGCGCCCTGGTGCTCCTCCCGGCGGGCACCGCGAGCGCGCACCCGCTGGGCAACTTCACGGTGAACCGCTACGACGGCCTGATCGCCGCTCCCGGGCAGCTCCGCGTCGACCATGTGGAGGACCTCGCCGAGATCCCCGCCACCCAGGCCGAGCCCGCCATCGAACGGCTGGGGCTGAGCGCGTGGGCCCGGCAGCGCTGCGCGCGGGCCGCGGCGGACAGCACGCTCAGCGTCGACGGCCGCAGGGCCGCCCTGACGGCCGCCCGCGCCACCGCGCGCCCGCGTCCCGGCCAGGCCGGGCTCGACACCCTGCGCGTGGAGTGCCGGCTGACCGCGGGCATCCCCCGCACCGGCACCGTCACCCTCGGCTTCCACGGCGCGGGCGCCGCCGGCGGTCCCGGCTGGCGGGAGATCACGGCGCGCGGCGACCGGATGACGCTCACCGCGACGGACGTGCCGAAGGAGTCGGTGTCCCGGGAACTCACCGTCTATCCCAAGGATCTGCTGTCCTCCCCCGCCGACACCGGTACGGCCTCGCTGCGGGTACGGCCGGGCGGGCCGGCGCTCGCGGCGGGCGCGGAGCGGCAGGCGGCCCCGGGCGCCGGGGTGCTCCCCCGGGGTGCCGACCGCTGGACCCGGGCCCTTGACGACCTCGTGGCCCGGCACGACCTCACCGTCGGCTTCGCCGGTCTGGCCCTGCTGATCGCGGTCGGCCTGGGCGCGCTGCACGCCCTCGCGCCGGGCCACGGCAAGACCCTGATGGCCGCTACGGCGGCGGCTCGCGGGGGCCGGGCCCGGCCGCGGGACGTGCTGCCGCTGGCCGCGTCGGTCACCGTGACCCACACGCTCGGCGTGGTCGCCCTCGGCCTCCTCGTCACGGCGGGATCGGCCGCGGCGCCCGCGGTGATCTCCTGGCTGGGCATCGCCAGCGGCGTGCTGGTGCTGGCGGCGGGCGCCACCCTGATGCGCCGGGCCTGGCGCAACCGCGCACGGACGGCCCCCGCGCGCCAGGAGGCGGTGACGGAGCGGGAGTTGATGACGGAGCGGGAGTTGGTGACGGAGCGGGAGTTGGTGACGGCGGGAGCCGCACACCGGAACACGCCGCACCACCACGACCATCACCACCACAACCACGACCGCGACCATCACCGGCATCACGACGGTCATCACCACCACGACCATCACGAGCATCACGACGGTCACCACCACGAGGGCCACCACCATCACGGCGGTGTCGAGCACACCCATGGCGGCCACACCCACACCCACGGCGGTCACACGCACACCCACGCCGTCGCGCCCACCGTCCGCGGCACGATCCTGCTCGGGTTCGCCGGGGGGCTGGTGCCCAGTCCGTCCGCCGTGGTCGTGCTGGTCGGCGCCGCGGCGCTCGGCAAGGCCTGGTTCGGGCTGCTGCTCGTCGTGGCGTACGGGGCCGGCCTCGCGCTGACCCTCACCGCCGCCGGATTCGCCGTCGTACGGCTGGGGGCGGGTGCGGCCCGGGTGCTGGAGCGGCGTCCGCGCTGGACCGTCCATCCGCTGGCCGCCCTGGTGCGCCGGACCCTGCCGCTCGCATCGGCGTTCGTCGTGCTGGCGCTGGGCACGGGATTGGTGCTCAAGGGGGCCGCATCCGCGCTCGGCTGAGCTACTTTTGTGGAGAATTCGCGCGAGATGCCGTGGGGGGCGCCCGTGTCCGAAGAGCCGTCCCGTGAACGTGTGATCGCGGGCCGCTACCGTCTGCTGTCCCCGCTGGGTGAGGGCGGCATGGGGACGGTGTGGCGGGCCCTGGACGAGGTGCTGCACCGCGAGGTGGCCGTCAAGGAGGTGCGGGCACCGGCCGGGCTGGCCGGCTACGAGATCGAGCGGATGTACGCGCGCCTGGAGCGCGAGGCGTGGGCGGCGGCCCGGGTCGCGAACCGCAACGTGGTCACGGTGTACGACGTGGCGATGGAGGGCGGCCGGCCCTGGATCGTGATGGAGCTGGTGCGCGGGCTCTCCCTCGCCGACCAGTTGGAGGCGGAGGGCCCTCTGCCGCCGCGGCGGGCCGCGCACATCGGCGCCGAGGTGCTGTCCGCGCTGCGCGCCGCGCACGCCGCCGGGGTGCTGCACCGGGATGTGAAGCCGGCCAATGTACTGCTGGCCAACGACGGCCGGGTGGTCCTCGGCGACTTCGGGATCGCCACGGTGGAGGGCAGTTCCGCGCTGACCATGACCGGCGAGGTGGTCGGCTCGCCCGAATTCCTGTCGCCGGAGCGGGCGCTGGGGCGTACGCCGGGGCCCGAGTCGGATCTGTGGTCGCTGGGCGTGCTGCTGTACGCGACGGTCGAGGGCATCTCCCCGTTCCGGCAGGACACCCCGCTCAGTACGCTGCGGGCCGTGGTGGACGAGGAGTTGCCGCCGCCGCGCCGGGCCGGGCCGCTCGCCCCGGTCATCAGGGGACTGCTGCGCAAGGACCCGGCCGAGCGGCTGCCGGCGGCGCAGGCGGAGCGCGAGCTGCGGCTGGTCGCGGCGGGCGGGGCGCCGCGGGCGCACACCGGCCCCGCGGTGTCGCCGTACGCGTTCCCCGGTCCCGGCCCGTCCGCGAAGCCGGACCGCACCCCGCCGCTGCCGTCGCCCGCCGGGCGCCCGGACCCCGGTGCCACGCCCGCCGCGCCGGCCGCGCGCCCCGGGCGCGACCGCCGTGCCGCCGTGGTGCTGGTCGCGGGGGTGCTCGCGGTCGTCCTGGCCCTTGCGGGACTGACGTACGCGCTGCTCGACGGGAACGACGGCGGCGGCGGGCGGGGCGGCGACACCGCGCGCACCGGCCGGGCCAGCGGCGGGGCGCACTCCGCCGCGCCGAGCGGCGGTACGGACGCGGACACCGGAGCGTCCGCGCCCACCCGTGGCAGCGCTTCGGCGAGCGGTGCTCCGGTCCAGTCGGTGCGTGTCACCCTGACCGGAGCGCACACGGAGTACTCCGGGACCTGTCCGCCGGCCGCCGCTCAGGCGCCCGTGTTCACGGCGGCGTTCACGGTGGGGCGGCTGCCCGCGCGGATCGAGTACCGGTGGGTGCTCGCGCACGGCTCGATGGCGGACCCCGGCTGGAAGACACTGCCGTTCCCGGCGGACGGCCCGCGCACCCGGCAGCGGCAGGTGACGGTGACGGCTCACCCCGACGGCTCCGCCGGCGGGACGATCGAGAACGCGGTCAGCGTGGAGGTACGCGCTCCGGTGCGGACCGGGTCGGACCCGGTGCCGTTCTCGGTGACCTGTACGACGGCGGCGGAGACCCCGTCGGACGGAGCCTCCGCCTCACCGTCGGGCTCACCCTCAGAGACGGCCCGGAATGTTCACCCGGACGGGTGAGGCCGTAGAGGCCGTACGGGTCATGCCGCGTTGGTGAACACCGGCAGGTAGCCGCCGGAGTGGCCGGCCGCTGTCGGGTGGTACGACTCGCCGATGTCGAGCCAGTTGACGCTGTGCAGCCAGGAGTTGCTGGAGCAGATCTCGTGGCCGGAGAACGTGGTGCGGACGTCGCCGAAGACGAAGTTGTGTGCGGTGACGCGGGCCTTGATGGTGGCGTTGATGTAGTCGGCGGCGTCGTTGATCGCGGAGCGCTTGGTCTCCGAGAGGCCGAGGCAGGACTGGCCGAGCAGGTAGAAGCGGGGGTAGCCGATGACGACCACCCGGGCGGACGGGGCCTTGGCGCTGATCGCGTTGTAGACGGTGTCCAGCTTCCCCGGGAGCGTGTTGGCGACGTACGCCCTGGCGGTGTTGATCCGGGAGAGGCAGGAGCTGTCGGACTGGAGCACACAGGTCGTCATGACGTCGGCGAACCCGGCGTCGTTGCCGCCGATGGTGAGGGACACCAGCGAGGTGGAGGAGCTCAGCGAGCCCAGCTGACCGGCGAGCACGTCGTCGGTCGTCGCGCCCGAGCACGCGTTGAAGGCGAACGAGGAGGGGCTGTGCGCGGCGTTCCACAGGTACGGGTACGCCTTGGTGCTGCGGTCGCAGTCGCCGCTCGAACTGATGTAGCTGCCGGCGCCCACTCCGGAGGAGTACGAGTCGCCGAGTGCGACGTAGCCGCCGCTCGCGGCCGTCGAGGACGCCTGCGCCGAAGCGGCCCCGGTGAGACCGAGGCCGACGGCGAGGAGGAGAGAAGTAACGAGTCCGGTAAGTCGGGAACGTCTCATGGAACCTCCCTTTAGCAGGATCTCTGCCATAACTTTCGTATCAGTTACGCGTGTTGACTGGAAGTGTTCATGCCAAGACTTTTGCGTCCTCAACAAGATCGACCCAAGACGTTCACCGCTCATGTATTGCGTGTGCATGTCATGTGTGTTGACGAATCGTCAATTGCCTTGCCCGGCACGGCGCGTGGAACCGAGGCTGGACTCGGCCCCGGAATACGGAACGCAACGCTCCAGGGCTGTGTGCGCAAGCCCGCGCACACCCCCCACTCACGCGCGCCGTGACCCGGGCGCGCGTCGCCGGCAGGAGGACTCCCCCGCCATGGCACACCCGCGTACTCGCAAGCTCCGCATAGCCGCGCTCACCGGCGCGGCCACCGCCGCCCTCGTCGGCGGCCTGACCGCCCTGCCCGCCCAGGCGGCCCCGGCCACCGGCACGGTGCTGGCCGCCGGCTCCCCCACGGCGGTCGAGGGCAGCTACATCGTCACCCTGAAGAAGACGGCCGGCTCCACGGCCCCGTCCGGCGCCGGCACCCGTCTGGTCAAGCGGTACGGCGGCACCGTCCGGCAGACGTTCCACGCCGCGCTGAACGGCTGCACCGCCCACCTGTCCGCGGCCGGGGCCGCGAGACTCGCCGCCGACCCGGCGGTGGCCTCCGTGGAGCAGGACCAGCGCGTCCGGCTGACCGACACCACCCAGTCCAACGCCCCCTGGGGCCTGGACCGCGTCGACCAGGCGAACCTGCCGCTGTCCGGCACCTACACCTACCCGGACAGCGCGGGCGGCGGGGTGACCGCGTACGTCATCGACACCGGCGTGCGCATCACCCACAGCCAGATCAGCGGCCGTGCCTCCTACGGCTACGACGAGGTCGACAACGACACCACCGCGCAGGACGGCAACGGCCACGGCACCCACGTGGCCACCACCATCGCGGGCTCCACGTACGGTGTGGCCAAGAAGGCGAAGATCGTCGCCGTGCGCGTGCTCGACGACAACGGGTCGGGCACGACCGCCGGGGTGATCGCCGGTGTCGACTGGGTGACCGCGCACCACAGCGGCCCCTCGGTCGCCAACCTCTCGCTCGGCGGCGGCGCCTCCGCCTCCCTGGACACGGCGGTGCGCAACTCCATCGCCAGCGGGGTCACCTACGCGATCGCGGCCGGCAACAGCAACGCCAACGCCTCCTCGTACTCGCCCGCCCGGGTCACCGAGGCGATCACGGTCGGCGCCACCACCAGCACCGACGCCAGGGCGAGCTACTCCAACTACGGCCCGGTACTGGACCTGTTCGCGCCCGGCTCGTCGATCACGGCCGGCTGGAACACCAGTGACACCGCGACCAACACCATCTCCGGCACCTCCATGGCCACCCCGCACGTGGCCGGTGCCGCCGCCGTCCACCTCGCCGGCCACCCCTCGGCCACCCCGGCCCAGGTGGCCACGGCGCTGGTGAACGGTGCCACCTCGGGCGTGGTCGGCAGCGTGGGCAGCGGATCCCCGAACAAGCTGCTGAAGCTCGTCCGATAGGGCCCCGCCGGTCCGCCGGCCACCCGTTCCCCGGAGGCGCCGCCCGTCTCCGGGGAACACCTGTACCCCCGGGGCCGTCGTCTTGACGGCCCGCCCGTGCCTGCGCCACATTGAAGCCCGGCATCCGGCGCGTCGGGGGGCAAAGTCGCCCATGCAGACCTCAGGCATCAAGACTCCTTCACCGGACGGCGCCGGTGCGGACACCGACGAGACGCGGCCAGGTCCAGGGAGGAACCTGTCGCCGCTGCTCGCCGGAGCCGCCACCGCCGTCGCCGTGGTCGGTGCCGTGCTCGCGGTCATCGACTCCGACACACCGCTGCGCGCCCCGTGCGCGCTGCTCTTCCTGCTCGCGGCTCCGGCCGTGGCGATCGGGGCGGCGCTGCGCGGGCTCGATCCCGTCGGCCGCGCGGTCACCGCTCTCGCGGGCGGGATCGTCGTCGACATGCTGGTCGCCCAGGGGATGCTGGCCGTGCACCGCTGGTCGGTGCGCGGCGGGGTGATCACGGTGGGCGCGCTCAGCCTGCTGGTCCTGCTGCCGGCTCTGCGCCGGGCACGAATTTCAGAAAAGCGCATACGAGGCTGAACCACATGGGCCAAGGTTGTGCAATGGGTAAACCGACAACAAAGTGAGGAAACCTTCCGGGACTTGCCTTTGAGGTTCCATCGTCAATACCGTCGTACATCTCACCCGTACCGGTCCGTCGATCATGGCTCAAGGGGAGGGTTCAGAGCCACGGCGATTCCGGCGCGGGGCGCGGTAGGGGGGTGCCGTGCTCGGTGACCGCAAGGTGATCGGGCCGTGCCGCGCGACCGGCTGCCGTCTTTCCCGGCAGTCCGGCCAGCTTTGCCAGCTCGTCAGCGGAAAAGGGAGATCACCGCGGGCCTCGGTCCGCAGCTCGGTCTGTCGCGCCGCCGATGAGAACCCCCCTTTCGAACCGGACACAGAGCCGGGCCGCCCAGGGGCGGGCGGTCCACCGGACGAGAGGGAAAAAGACGCATGAGTTCTGTTCTGCGCCCGGCGAGTTCGGGTCAGGATCCATTGATCGCCACCGGCTATCGGCCAATCTCTTCTCATCTGGCGATCACTCCGCCGGTGAGTGTGGTGATTCCCGCCATGAATGAGGCGGAGAATCTTCCCTACGTCTTCAAGACACTTCCGGGCTGGATACACGAAGTGGTCCTGGTGGACGGCAATTCGACGGACGACACCGTCGACGTGGCCCGTTCCCTGTGGCCGGACGTCAAGGTCGTCGAGCAGCGGGGCAGGGGCAAGGGGGATGCCCTGACCACCGGGTTCGAGGCGTGCACGGGCGACATCATCGTGATGGTCGACGCGGACGGTTCGGCCGACGGCGGCGAGATCGTGTCGTACGTCTCCGCCCTCGTCTCCGGCGCCGACTTCGCCAAGGGCTCGCGGTTCGCCAACGGCGGCGGCACGGACGACATGACCTTCATCCGCAAGCTCGGCAACTGGGCGCTGTGCACGGTCGTCAACCGCAAGTTCGGCGCCCGCTACACGGACCTCTGCTACGGCTACAACGCCTTCTGGCGGCACTGCCTGGACAAGATCGACCTGGACTGCACCGGCTTCGAGGTCGAGACCCTGATGAACATCAGAGTGGTCAAGGCGGGCCTGAAGGTGCAGGAGATCCCGAGCCACGAGTACCTCCGCATCCACGGCACCAGCAACCTGCGGGCGGTCCGGGACGGGCTGCGGGTGCTGAAGGTGATCCTGAAAGAGCGGTCCAACCGGCGTGACCTGCGCCGCCGCATCCGCCAGTCCCCGCTGCTGCGCACCGGGCAGGGAGAGGTCTCTTGACGGATCCCGGCATCTCCGTCGTGATCTGCGTGTACACCGAGGACCGCTGGGAGGACATCCTCGCGGCGGTCTCCTCGGTGCGCGCGCAGTCGTACCCGGCGCTGGAGACCCTCCTGGTCGTGGACCACAACCCGGCGCTGCGGGACCGGCTGGCCCGCGAGTACAAGGAGACGCGCGGCGTCCGGGTCCTGCCCAACGCGGGGCCGCGCGGCCTGTCCGCCGGCCGCAACACCGGCATCGCCGCCTCCCGGGGCGAGGTGATCGCCTTCCTCGACGACGACGCCGTGGCCGAGCGGGACTGGCTGCGCCACTTCGCCGCCGGGTACGCCGACCCGCGCGTCCTGGCGGTCGGCGGCCGTACGGTGCCCAGCTGGGCGTCGGGCCGGCGCCCTGCCTGGTTCCCGGAGGAGTTCGACTGGGTGGTGGGCTGCACCTACCGGGGGCTGCCGCCCGGCCGGGTCCGGGTCCGCAACGTCCTCGGCGGCAACGCCTCGTTCCGGCGCACCGCCTTCGAGGCGGCGGGCGGCTTCGCCACCGGCATCGGCCGCGACGGCGACCGCCGCCCGCTGGGCTGCGAGGAGACGGAGCTGTGCATCCGCCTCACCCGGGCCCGCCCCGACGCCGTCCTGCTCATCGACGACCGCGCGGTGATCCATCACCGGGTGCCCGGGCCGCGCGAGCGCTTCGCCTACTTCCGCACCCGCACCTACGCCGAGGGGCTGTCCAAGGCCCTGGTGGCGCGCAGTGTCGGCGCGAGCAAGGGGCTGGAGTCCGAACGCCGGTACACCACCCGGGTGTTGCCCGCCGGGATCGCCCGGGGCCTCAGGGACGCCCTGCTCGGGCGGCCCGGCGGGGCGGGGCGCGCGGGCGCGATCGTCGCCGGGGTGCTGACCGCCGCCGGCGGCTACGCGGTGGGCGGCCTGCGCGCCCGGCGGGGCGGCACGGCCTTCGCCACGGCACCGATCCCGGCGCGGGAGCCCGCGCCGGTCCCGACCCAGGACCCCGCACCGGACCGGACGCCGGACCGCCCGCCCGGCCAGGCACCTGACCCGGGGGGCCTGCATGGGTGACCCGGCCGTACCCATCCTCATGTACCACTCCGTCGCCACCGCGCCCAACGACGCCACCCGCGCCCTGTCGGTGGCGCCCGAGGCGTTCGCCGACCAGATGGCGCTCATCGGCGACCTGGGCCTGACCCCGCTCACCACCGCCGACCTCGCGGCCGGCTGGCGCTCCGGCCGCCCGCTGCCCGACCGGCCGGTGCTGATCACCTTCGACGACGGCTACGAGGGCGTCCACCGGCACGCCCTGCCCGTGCTCGCCCGGCACGGCTTCCCGGCCACGCTGTTCGTCTCCACCGGCTGGCTCCGCGGCGCCCTCGGCACCGGGGGCGGCCCGGACACCATGCTCGACTGGCGGCAGGTGCGCGAGCTGGCCGCCGCCGGCGTCGAGATCGGCGGGCACAGCCACACCCACCCGCAGCTCGACCAGCTGCCCGACGCCGAGCTGCGCACCGAACTGACCCGCTGCACGGAGATCGCCGCCGCCGAACTCGGCACCCGCCCGCTGTCGTTCGCCTATCCGTACGGCTACTCCAGCCGCCGGGTCCGCCGGGCGGTCCGCGCGGCCGGGTACGCCCAGGCGCTCGCCGTCGGCAACGCCCTCGCCCGCCGCCGCCAGGGCCCGTACGCTCTGGAGCGGGTCACGGTCCGCCGCGCCACCGGCGCCGAGGAGTTCGAGCGGCTGCTCCTCGGCCGCGCCCTCACCCGTACCTTCGCCAGGGACCGCGCCCTCACCCGGGGGTACGCCCTCGTCCGCAGATCCCGTCAGCTCCGCCGGAAGGCCATCCGCTCCCGTGACTGACACGACCACCACGACCGAGGCCGGGACACCCGGCGCCCCGGCGCCCGCGAGGACCCGGCGCCGGCTGCGGCTGCCCGGCGGGGGCCGGTCGGGGGCCGGCAGCCCGCTGTTCCGCAACGCCTACGCGCTGATGCTCAACACCGGTATCTCGGCCGTTCTCGGGCTCGGCTTCTGGCTGGCCGCGGCCCGCTACTACTCCGAGTCGGCGGTCGGCCAGGGTTCGGCCGCCATCGCCGCGATGAAGTTCCTCGCCGGGCTGACCGCGGTGGCCCTGACCGGCGCCCTGGCCCGCTTCATCCCGGTGTCCGGGGCCCGTACCGGGCCGCTCATCCGCCGTACCTACGCGGGCAGTTCGCTGATCGTGGCGGTGGCCGCCGGGCTCTTCCTGCTGACGCTGGACGTGTGGGGGCCGTCGTACCGCTTTCTGCACGGGACGGTCAACGGGCTCGGCTTCATCGCGGCGGTCGCCGCCTGGAACCTGCTCACCCTGCAGGACGGCGTGCTGACCGGGCTGCGCAGCGCGCCCTGGGTGCCGGTCGGCAACACCGTGTTCTCGGCGGTGAAGCTCGCCCTGCTCGCCGCGTTCGCCGTGGCCCTGCCGACCGTCGGTGTCTTCGTCTCCTGGGTGGCCGCGATCGCCACCTCGGTGGTGCCGCTGGGCTGGCTGGTGTTCCGGCGTCTGGTGCCCCGGCATGCGCGGGCGACCGCGGACCACGCCGCCCCGCCGACGGCCAGGGAGCTGGGCAGGTTCCTGGCCGGTGACTACACCGGCTCCCTGTTCTCCCTCGCCGTGGTCTACCTCGTCCCGGTGATCATCGCCGCGCAGGTCAGCGCCGAGCAGAACGCGTACTTCTACATCACCACCACCATCGGCGGCACGACCAATCTGCTCGCCATCAACATGGGCGCCTCCCTCACCGTCGAGGGCTCGCACGACCCGGCCCGGCTGGCCGCCAACACCCGGGCCGCGCTGAAGCGGATGGCCCGGATCATGCTGCCGATCGCCGCGCTGCTGTTCACCGGCGCCCCCTGGATCCTGGGCGTGTTCGGCGCGGGCTACGCGGACGCGGCGACCCCGCTGCTGCGCTGGTTCGCGGTCGGCGCGGTGCTGCGGACGGTGATGGAGACCCACTTCGCGGTGCTGCGCGCGCAGAGCCGTACCGCCGGACTCGCCTGGCTGCAGGGCCTGTTGTGCGTGCTGGTGCTGGGCCTGACGCTGCTGCTCCTGCCCCGGATGGGGCTGACCGGCGCGGGGGTCGCCGAGATCTCCAGCCTCGCGGTGATCGTGGCGATCGCCGCGCCGAAGCTGTGGCGGACGGTACGGTCCGCGCCCGCCGCGGTGCCCGAGACGGCGGCGCCGGACGGGGACCTCGCCGACCTGGGCACGCTCCCCCGCCCCCGCCCCCGCCCCCGCCCCCGGCTCCGCTCCGGCGGGCGGGCCTCCGCCGTCCCGGCCTCCTCCCGGGGGCGCCGGCCGGGACCGGCCTGGGCGCTGGACTCCGACACCCTGGCGTTCGGGACCCCGGCGGACCTCGACCACACGGAGCGCCGGCCGGACGCCCCGGCCCCGGGTGCCCTGCCGGCGGGTGCCCTGCCGGCGGGCGCCGCCGCACCGCTGCCGGCCGGGTGGGCGGAGCCGGCGCCCGAGCCCGAGGACGCCGTACCGCCCGGCTTCCGGCCCAGGGCCGCCGGGAACACCGGGAACGCCGGGGCGACCACGGACACCGGGACCGCCGAGGCCACCGAGGCCACCAAGGCCACCGAGGCCGAGGAGGCCACGGAGGCCGAGGGCGCCAGGGCATCCGGGGCGTCCGTGCCGGCGCAGTCGCTGCCGGCCGGCCGCCGGACGCGGCCCACCCGGGCCGGAGCCGGACTCGGCTGTCTGCTCGTCGTCGCGCTGCTGCTGTACTGGGTGCCCGCGCTGCGGCTCGGCGAGGCCGATCTGGACGGGATCGGCGGGCTCGGTCTCGTATCGGTGCTGCCGCCGGCGACGCTGGCCGGGGCGGCCCTGCTGATCGCCGTCTTCGCCGCGCTGCTCCGGCTGCGCCGCGAACACCGGACGCTGCTGCTGGTCACGCTGGTGGCGACCGTGGTGTCGCTGCACGCGCTGCCCGCCGTGATCGAGCCCGAACCGCGCTTCCCCACCGCCTGGCAGCACCTCGGGTTCCTCGACTACATCGACCGCACCGGCTCCGCCGTCCCGGACCTGGACGCGCGCTGGAGCTGGCCCGGCTTCTTCGCGGTGGCCGCGTTCGCCGGCCGGGCCTGCGGGATCACCGACTTCACCGAGGTCATCCGCTGGTGGCCGACGGTCATCCAACTCGCCTGTCTGGCACCGATGTTCCTGCTCACGCGCGCGCTGCGGGCGAGCTGGCGGGCGAAGTGGACCGGCATCTGGATCTTCGTGCTGAGCGGCTGGGTCGGCCAGGACTACTTCTCCCCGCAGGGCTTCACCTATCTGCTCTACCTGGTGTTCGCGGCGGTCCTGCTGGTCTGGTTCCGCCCGCCCCGGGTGATCTGGACCAGGCTGCGCCCCGGCGAGGCCGAGGTGGAACCGGCCGACCGGCGCCAACGGGCCGTGCTGCTCCTGCTGCTGATCGGCCTGTACGCGGCCGCCGTGCCCGCGCACCAGCTCACCCCGTTCGTGATGCTCGGCGTCCTGACGGCCCTCGTGCTGCTCGGCCGGTCCGAACTGCGCGGCCTGCCGCTGCTGTGCGCGGTGCTGGTCGCGGTCTGGGTCGGCTTCCTGGCCGAGCCGTACTGGTCCGGGCACTTCGACGAACTCTTCGGCGGGGTCGGCGGGGTCGGCGGCAATGTGTCCACCTCGGTCTCCGGCCGCATCCAGGGCGGGAGTTCGGTGCACAAGCTGGTGCTGTACGTCCGGGTGCTGCTGGCCGGCTCGGTGCTGGCCCTGGCCTGCTGGGGCTGGTGGCGGCGGCGCCGCCACCGGCTGCGCGAACGGTCGCTGCTGGTCCTCACGTTCGTCCCGTTCCTGGGCTTCGGCATGCAGTCGTACGGCGGTGAGATGGCGCTGCGGGTCTTCATGTTCGCGGTGCCGGGCGCGGCCCTGCTCGGCGGGCTCGCGCTCTTCCCGCGCACCGGGGGCGCCGCGCGGGTGCGCCGGCCGTGGCTCGCCCCGTCGGCCGCGCTGCTCGCCGGGCTGCTGCTGGCGGGCGGGTTCCTGGTGGCACGCTGGGGCAACGAGTCGTTCGAGCGGACCCGGCCGGGCGAGGTCGCGGCCATGGACTGGGTGTACGCGCACGACCGGCCGACGGTACGGCTGCTGTGGCTGACCCAGGACCCGGTGAACGATGTGACGCCGGCGCTGCCGTGGGGCGCGCGGGACATGGAGCGGGTGGACTATCTGCCGACGCAGGCACCGACCGACCCGGCGCTGGTGTCCGGCCTGGTCAAGGCGCTCAAGGACGCGGGCCCGAACTCCTATCTGATGGTCAACCGGAGTCAGATGACGTATCTGGAGCTGGACGCGGGCTTCCCGAGGACCTGGGCGCCCCGGCTGACCGGCCGGCTCGACGGCCGACCGGATCTGACGAAGGTCCTGGTCAACGAGGATGTCACGGTGTACGCGCTGCGCACACCGCCGACGGGTCCGGTGCCCGGCCCCGATCCGGGGCCGATCGGGCCGCGGGTGACCTGGACTCCGTGGTCGGTGGTCGGCGCGCTGGCCGCGGTGATCCTGGTGCTGCTGCTCGCCGCGCGCGAGGTGGTGCGGGTCGCGGTCCGGCCGGGCGTGCGCCAGCTGCGGGTGCTCCAGGGCAGCTTCTGGTTCTCGCTGCCGCTGCTCGCGGTGGTGCTGGCCGCGCTGGTGCAGCGGTTCCTGACCTTGAAGTGACGGGTGCGCAGGGGGAAGCGGCTCAGCGGTCGAGCCACTTCACCGCGTACGCGCCCATCGCGAACCGCTTGCCGTCGACCTGTGCGCTGATCGGCCGGTCGCGGGTGTTGACGACGAGGACGGTCCGGTCGGTGGCCAGGACGCGGACGGCGGTCACGTCGTCCGGGGCGACGGACACGGTCGTGTAGCGGGTGCCCGGCGGGAACGCCCCGGCGAACCGGGACACCAGGTCGTACATGGGCAGCGGCCGGCCACCGCCGGCGGTTTCCGTCGGGGACCACAGACACCCGGGGCAGCGGCCGGCCTTCTCCTCCGGGTTCCAGTAGAAGGCGGAGTCGGCGCCGCCCCGCGCCAGGGCGATCAGGCCGGCGGCCTGGACGGCGACGCGGTGCGCCTCGCTCCAGCCGGTGCGCTCGTCGTCGCCGTCGCCCGGCTCCACGTAGTACTCGGCCCACCACAGCGGCAGATCACGGGTCTGCCGCCGTACCCATCGGCCGACGGCGGTGAGTTTGGCGGTGGCCGCGAACTCGTCCGGGAGCAGTTCGTCGTCGCGGGTGTAGCTGGCGCCGTCGACCACCGTGAAGTCCGCACCGGCCTTGTGCGCGTTCCAGTAGGCGAAGGCGTCGAGGACCCGCTGGTCCATGGCGCCCCAGGGGCCCCGCAGCGCGCTGGAGGCGTGCTCGTCGCGCGGGTCGACGCTGTCCATGACCAGGTACGGGCCGCCGACCATGATGTCCTTGTCGACCTTCTTCAGCGCCTTGTACACCATGTTGTACATCCGGGTGTAGCCCTCGTAGTCCCAGCGGGACCCGGCGTCGTTCCAGAAGCCCTTGAACTCGTTCCAGACGATGAAGTGGCGTACGTCCGGGTAGCGCCGGGCGACGGTCGCGGCGAGGTCGGCGAAGTCCTGGTAGTGCTCGGGGCGCGGCGCGGTCTCCAGCGCGGCCCGGCTCCAGTCGGTCCTGCCGGAACCGGCCTCGCCGCCCTTCATCCAGTCCGGGGAGCAGCACAGGGTGATCACCGGGGTGCCGCCGGAGTCGC
The DNA here is from genome assembly GCF_043079545.1 of Streptomyces sp. NPDC015171. Taxonomy (NCBI): domain Bacteria; kingdom Bacillati; phylum Actinomycetota; class Actinomycetes; order Kitasatosporales; family Streptomycetaceae; genus Streptomyces; species Streptomyces sp. NPDC015171. The sequence continues at coordinate 53,571 of NZ_JBIBUO010000006.1, read as the reverse complement.
GGACGAAGTCGATCCGGCGGTCCAGCGCGCCGAAGTCGTAGTGCCCCTCGACCGGTTCGGGGTTGTCGGCGCCCCAGCCCATGATGTGCTGGTTCTGCGGCAGTCCCGCGGTGCGGCCGAGGAGCCGCTCCACGCGCGCGGTGGCGGCCGGGCCGCCCTGGTCGGCGCTGTACTGGGTGTGGGTGAATCCCCAGCCGACGTACGGTTCGGGCCGGCCGGACGGGGCGGCGGGAGTGCCGTGCACCTTGTCGCCGTCGCGGGTGGTGCCCGCGGTGCCGGGCTCGCCGGGCAGCGTGCTGAGCAGGGTCACCACCAGGGCCAGGACGACCCCGGCCACGCCGAGAAGCGCGGTGAGGCGCCACCGTCGATTCCCCGCATCCCACCCATGACGTGTCATCGGGGACAACAGTAATGGCCTGGGCCGGACGCGGGGCAGGTCTTGGGAACACCGGGAACACGGGCCCCGGCGCGTTCGGGGGCGGTGCGGCAACACCCGGAACCAGCGGCGGAAATGCCGTGCGCCGAGCGCATCCGTGCCGGATCATGGCGGCATGCCTGCGAACCCGCACGACGCTCTGCCGATCCGGCTCCACGTCGATGACTCCGACTCGCCGTCCGACGTCGTCGACGCGCTGTTCCTCGGCCGCTTCGCGACGGGCGAGCAGCCGTACTCCCACGCGGCGAACATCGACCGTGTGCGCTCGGGCGCGACCCTGCTGCCGGAGGGTGCCCGGGTGCTGCGGGTGGCCCGCGACGAGGACCGCAGCGCGACCCTCGCCGAGGGGGACGACTGGACGCTGCTGATCTCCCGCTGGAACCGGGGCGCGGACGTCACGGTCACCGCGACCACCGCCGAACTGGCCAAGCGGATCCTGGACCAGGCCACGGACGGCGCGACCGACGAGCCGGAACCGCAGCCGGAGAACGTGACGATGGGGTTCTGGTACGTGTCCCCGCGGCGCGGCCCGCACCGCACCACCCGGCAGATCTCGGCGGGCACCTGGGACGAGGTCCGGCCCAACTACACGGCGCCGGTGGCGGACGCCATGGACCGCCTGATGAGGACGACACCGGAGGACATCGCGGGCCGGCTGCTGCTGCTCCACGGGCCGCCGGGCACCGGCAAGACCTCGGCGCTGCGCACCCTGGCCCGTTCCTGGCGGGACTGGTGCCAGGTGGACTGCGTGCTGGACCCCGAGCGGCTCTTCTCGGACGTCGGCTATCTGATGGACATCGCGATCGGCGAGGACGACGGCGCCGGCAAGGGCCGCTGGCGGCTGCTGCTGCTGGAGGACTGCGACGAGCTGATCCGCGGCGAGGCCCGGCACACGGCGGGCCAGGCCCTGTCCCGGCTGCTGAACCTCACCGACGGCCTGCTCGGCCAGGGCCGCAACGTCCTGGTCGGTGTCACCACCAACGAGGATCTGGAGCGGCTGCACCCGGCCGTGGTACGCCCCGGCCGCTGCCTGGCCCGGATCGAGGTCGGCCCGCTGACCCGCACGGAGGCGGTGTCATGGCTCGGCACCGAGCAGGGCGTGGGCCGGGAGGGGGCGACCCTGGCCGAGCTGTACGCGCTGCGCCGGGGTACGGCGCCTACGTCGGTGCCGGGGGCCCGGGAAGGCGCGGACGCGGGGCTGTACCTGTAGTGCTTTGATGAGGGTATGACCCTGTATGTCGGCACATCGGGGTGGCAGTACAAGGACTGGCGGGGGGTCGTGTACCCGGTCGGCTGTCCGACCCGGCTGTGGCTGGAGGAGTACGCGGGGCACTTCGCCACGGTGGAGATCAACAACGCGTTCTACCGGCTGCCGAGCCGGGAGAACTTCGCGGCCTGGCGGGACCGGGTGCCGGACGGCTTCGTGGTGGCGGTGAAGGCGAGCCGGTTCCTCACGCACATCAGACGGCTGCGGGAGCCCGGGGAGCCGGTGGAGCGTCTGATGTCCCACGCCGCGGGGCTCGGCGACCGCCTGGGACCGGTCCTCCTCCAGCTCCCGCCCACGCTGCGCGCCGACGCTCCCCTGCTGGACGCCTGCCTCGCCTGCTTCCCGTCCGGCACCCGGGTCGCGGTCGAGCCGCGTCACGACTCCTGGTGGACACCGCGGGTGCGCGAGGTGCTGGAGTCCCGGGGCGCGGCCCTGTGCTGGGCGGACGTACGGGCCCGCCCGGTGACGCCGCTGTGGCGCACCGCGGATTGGGGTTACGTCCGCTTCCACGAGGGCCGGGCCCGTCCCTGGCCGCGCTACGGCACCCGTTCCCTGGAGACCTGGGTGGACCGCACCGCGACGACCTGGTCCGACGCTGAGGACGTGTACGCGTACTTCAACAACGACCCGGGCGGAGCGGCCGTGGCGGACGCGGCGGCCTTCGGCCGGGCGGCGACCAGAGCGGGCCTGACGGTGACCCGCACACCACGCAGACACGCCGAACGCACCCCATGAACTCGACACGAAGCACCCCAAAGGGGCGCGGGGAACTGCGCGACCAGCCACCACGACGCCGCAGACGAACACCCACCGAACCAACCCAGCCGACACCCCCACACAAAGCACGCCGGCACCACCCCAATAGGGGCGCGGGGAACTGCGCGACCAGCCACCACGACGCCGCAGACGAACACCCACCGAGCCAACCCAGCCGACACCCCCACACGAAACACGCCGGCACCACCCCAATAGGGGCGCGGGGAACTGCGCGACCAGCCACCACGACGCCGCGGACGAACACCCGCGGAACCAGCGGAGCGTCTAGTCCCCGTACGCCGCCCGCAGGGCATCACGCACGGCGCCCGCCGCCTCCTCCTCCGTGAGCCCGAGCCGCCGTACCCGCTCCGCGTACGCCTGCGCGGCGGCGGAGGCCTCGCGTACCGCAGCCGAGCCCGCGGCGGCCACGAACGTGCCGTTGCGCCCCCGTGTCTCGATCACCCCGTCGCCCTCCAGCGCGCGGTACGCCTTGGCCACCGTGTTCACCGCGATCCCCAGGGACTCGGCCAGCCCCCGCACGGTCGGCAGCCGGTACCCCACCGGGAGCACCCCGGACCGCGCCTGCTCGGAGATCTGCGCCCGCACCTGCTCGTACGGGGGCGCGCTGTCATCGATGCGGATCTTCAGGCTCACAGGGCCGATTGTCCCGCACCCGCCGGAAAATCGGAGGCAGCCCGGCGCCCCGCCGCCTACGCTCCCCCGACGTGACAGTCCTCGTGCGCGCTCTCCGCCCCGACGACCCCGCGGATCTCCAGGGCTTCGCCCGTACCCGCCGGCTCGCCCTTCCGTACATCCTCTTCACTCCGGAGTCGGTCCGGCACACGGCCCTCCACACGCCCCCCGACGCCCGCTTCCGGCCGCTCGTCGCGGAGGAGGACGGCGAGGTGATCGGCACGGCGCAGGTCCATCTGGTGTCCGACAGCCCCGAGCCGGGCCAGGCGTGCCTGAACATCTACGTCCGCCCGGACCGCACCCGCCGCGGCGCGGGCCGGCTGCTGGTGCGGGCCGCCGAGGAGTACCTGACGGACCTGGGCGCGACCAAGCTGTTCGCCTGGACCCTGGACGAGCCCGCCAACCGGGCCTTCGCCGAGCGGCGCGGCTACCGCGCAGGCCGCTCCGCGCACTTCCTCCGCCTCGGTCTCGCGCACGGCACCCTCCCGCCGCTCCCGCCGGTCCCGCCCGGTGTCGAGCTGCGCACGGCCGCCGACTTCGCGGACGATCCCCGGCCGGTGTTCGAGCTGGACGCGGAGACGTCGGCCGACGAACCGAGCGACGTGGACACCGAGTTCACGGACTACGCGGCCTGGCTCGCCCAGACCTGGCACCACCCGCTGCTGGACCGGCAGCTGACCGTGGCCGCCTGCGTGGACGGCCGTCCGGTCGCCCTCACCGTGGCCTACACCGACGGCGACGGCCGCTACGCCACCGCGATGACCGGCACCGCCCGCGCGTACCGCGGCCGCGGTCTGGCCAAGCTCGCCAAGGTCCACTCCCTGCACCGGGCCCGGGCCGCGGGCGTCACCGAGGCCTTCACGGGCAACGACACCGGCAACGCCCCCATGATCGCGATCAACAAGTGGCTCGGGTACGAGGTCTGCGGTACGGAGGTGCGCTATGTCCGCGAACTCGGCTGAGCCGGTGGACCGGCTGGAGGTCGTCCTGGTCAAGGCGGGCCGGACGAAGATCCGGTATCCGGCGGAGCTGCTCGGGGACGACGGTGTCCGGATCGCCGTACGCGCCCCCTGGGCGGGCTCCGGGGTCCGCGACTTCGGCTTCGTGCGCTTCGAGCCGGGTGACGTGTTCACCGAGTACTACTGGCGGGACCGGTGGTACGCGGTGAAGGAGGTCCGTGCCGCGGACGGCTCGGTCAAGGGCTGGTACTGCGACATCACCCGCCCCGCCGTCCGCTCCGGTGCCGAGCTGGTCGTGGAGGATCTCGACCTGGACCTGTGGCGCTCGGCGGACGGCCGGGACGTACGGCGCCTGGACGAGGACGAGTTCGCCGAGAGCGGGCTCGCGCGGACGGATCCGCCGGCCGCGTCCGCCGCGCTGGCCGCTCTCGACGCGCTGGAGGCGCTGGCGGCCGGCCCGGGCGGCTTCGCGGAGCTGCTGGCCTGAGCCGCCCGGCGCGGTGCGGGGTCACACCGTGGCCAGCACCGCGTACCGCTCGTCGTCCACCGCCTTCCCCCACAGCGCGCGGTGCCCGGACAGTCGCTCCACGCGCACGTCCCAGGTCAGCGGCCCCAAGAGGGCGGTGAGGCGCTCGGCGGGTATGCCGACCGGGGCGAGGCTCCCCCAGACGCCCTCGATCAGCACGAAGCGGCCTCCCCCGCCGCCGGGGGCGCGGGCGGCGTCCCCGGGTCGCAGCAGGTCACGCCAGCGCCGCAGCGCCCCGGCCGGGTCCGGCAGCGTCCACAGCACATGCCGGACCAGGACCGCGTCGAAGCGCTGGTCCCCGACCGGCGGGGCCTCGGCGTCGCCGCGCAGGACCGCCGCGGGGTGCCCGGCGAGCTTGGCCCGGGCCCGCTCGACCATCGCCCCGGACCGGTCGACGGCCGTCACCCGGTGCCCCTGCTCGGCGGCGAGGAGGGCGAGGCTGCCCGTGCCGCAGCCGAGATCGAGGACGTCGGCGGGGTACTCGGGGAGCCAGGAGCGGAGCCGGTCCGCCCAGGCGGCGCGGACCGCGGGATCGCGCAGGCCGTGGTCCGGTTCGGCATCGAAGCCGGCGGCCTGCGCGTCCCAGTCCGGCTCCGGGGCGGCCACGACCGTGTGCTCGCTCTCGCTGCTCATACCCGGAGAGTGACACACACCACTGACAGTGCGGACGTGACAGCGGCCACTGACGTCCCGGCACCGATGAGGAACCCTCGCCACAGGCGTCTACCTCCATGACCCCGCGCGACCCGGTAGGCGTCGAAGGAGGCAGTCATGCGCCGTACGACCGTGCGGAAGCCCCTGAAGAAGACGGACAGCAGCCGCCGGATCCGCGAAGAGGCGGACGAGCGGCAGGCGAGACGCCCCGAGGTGCGCAAGGACATCGCCCGCACCTGGTGGCCCGACGGCTGACGCCCGCACGGCGGTCCCGGTGCCGCCGTCCTTGCCTGAGCGCAGTCTGAGCACTCCCTTAAGCGCACCATAAGGATCTTCTCCATCCGCCCTCAGCAGGCGATTTCACGGTTCCTCGGGGCTAGCTTCATGCCACCCCCCCACGGGATGCAGCCCGCCCCACACCGTTCGGAGGAGTTCCGCATGCCCACCAGCCGCAAGGCCAAGGTGCCCGCCGCCGTCGTCATCGGCCTGGCGCCGCTCGCCCTGACCGCGCTCACCGCCGCCCCCGCGTCCGCGCACGGATCGATGGGCGGCCCGGTCAGCCGCGTCTCGCAGTGCTACGCGGAGGGACCCGAGAGCCCGGAGTCGGCCGCGTGCAAGGCGGCCGTGGCGGCCGGCGGCACCCAGGCGCTGTACGACTGGAACGGCATCCGGATCGGCGACGCGGCCGGGCGCCACCGGCAGCTGATCCCGGACGGCAAGCTGTGCAGCGCGAACAGCGAGGAGTTCAAGGGGCTGGACCTGGCGCGTGCCGACTGGCCCGCGACGAGCGTGCGCAGCGGGTCGTACACCTTCAAGTACCGGGTGACCGCCCCGCACAAGGGCACCTTCACCGTCTATCTCACCAAGCCCGGTTACGACCCGGCGAAGCCGCTCGCCTGGTCCGGGCTGGATCTGGACCACCCGGTGGCGACGGTCACCGACCCGGTCGCGGCGGGCGGCTTCTACACGTTCTCCGGCAGCCTGCCCGAGCGGTCCGGGAAGCAGCTGCTGTACGCGGTCTGGCAGCGCTCGGACAGCCCGGAGGCGTTCTACTCCTGCTCGGACGTCGACTTCGGCGCCGGCACCGGCGGCGGTGGCGGCGGTACGGACGACACCGGCACCGGCACCGGGACCGCGGGCGGCGCCGGCACCACACCGGCCCCGGCCGCCTCCGCACCCTCCGACGAGCAGATCGAGGCCGGCGCCGGCAGGTCGACGATCGAGCACCACGGGCACGGGGACGACGACGCGAGCACCTCGGCGGAGCCGGCCACCGGTCCGGCGGAGTCCGCCCCCGTGCGGGCCAACCGGCCGAAGGCGGCCGGGGCCCCCGCCGACCTGGCCGAGACGGGTGCGTCCTCCGGCACCTCCGCCCTCGCGATCGGCGGCGCGGGCGCGCTGGCGCTGGGCTCGGCGGCGCTGTTCCTTTCGGTGCGGCGGCGGGCGGCGGGCGGCACCCACCGCCGCTGAGGGTTCCGGGGCCCGTGCGGCGGCTCAGGCCGGACGGGCCCCGGCGTTACGTCAGCTGAACACCGAGGCGCAGGTGGTGGCGGTGGCGTGGGCGGGGTCGAGCGCGTTGGCCACCTCGTGGAAGGCGATCCGGTCGACCAGCGCGATCGCGACATGTTCGGAGAGGTCGAGCGGGCACAGGTCCTGCAGCAGGACGTTGCGGACCCCGGAGCCGCTCAGGTACTGGCTGCGCCAGGGGGTGGCCACCTCGTCGTACTTGGTGGCGATGACCGTGTAGCTCACCCCGGGGACGGTGTCGCCGCCCGCGTTGAGCTTGGTGAGGAAGGCGGAGCCGGGGATCTGGTCGGCCAGGCCGGGGGTGGTGGCATTGACCAGGTCCTCGGCGCCGGGGAAGTACGGCAGCAGGTTGGTGAGGCCGCTCAGGGTGGCGCCGTGGTTGTCGGGGGCGATGCCGACGAGGGCGTGCACCTTGGCCGCTCCGCCGAGGAACTTCAGGTAGTAGCGCGGCATCATGCCGCCCTGGGAGTGTCCGACCAGGTCGGCCTGGGCGGCGCCGGTCGCGGCGAGCACCTTGTCGACGAAGGCCGAAAGCTGCTCGGCGGACTTGTCGATGGGGCCGAGTCCGTGGAACAACGGGACACCGGGGAGCTGGCCGTAGTCGACGGAGTAGACGCAGTACCCGCGGCTGGTCAGGTAGGGGGCGAGACCGAGCCAGTTGTCGACCGAGTTGCCCAGCGTGCCGTGGACGAGGACGACGGGGCGGGGGTGGGCGGCGGAGGGCTTGCAGGAGTAGTCGTTCCAGCCGCTGGTGGGCGCGGCCGAAGCGGTGGCGGCGGTGGCGGTGGCGGGTACGAAGGCGACGGCGGCGGTCAGCAGCAGCGCGGCGAGGGGTCTGAGCACTCGCTTCCAGGGCAGCATCGTGTGATCTCCTTGCGGCTCAAGGGAGGTGCACGGCCTAACCCTGTGATCCGGATCACGGGATGCTGTTCACCCGTCAAGTTACGGACGAGTAGTGCAAGTGTGAAGTTACGCGTCAGTAAAAACTTCCAGTGGTAGTCGGCAGCCCAGGGGAGCTGGCAGATCGTCACCAGGCCGGCCTGATCGGACCATAGGGGGCGATCCGCGCCAAACGGTCCCGCAACGCGCGCACCTCGCCCTCGCCCAGCAGTTCGGCCCACCCCCCGACCACCTCGGCCGCGGCCTCCTCCGCCGCCCGGGTGCAGTCCCGGCCGCGCTCGGTCAGCACGATCAGCCGGGCCCGCGCGTCCTCGGGATGCGGCCGCCGCTCGGCGTACCCCTTGCGTACGATCTCGTCCACCAGCTGGCTCGCCGCCTGCTTGGTCACCCCGAGGTGCGCCGCCAGGCCGGTGACGGTGGCCCCGTCCGGGGCGAGCCGCGCGAAGGCGAAGCCGTGGGCGGGCCGGAGATCCGCGAAGCCCCGGGCGACCACCCCCTCGTGGATGCGCTGCGTGAGGTCACCCGCCACGGCGAGCAGGGCGGCGGACAGGGCCATGGCGTCGGAGTTCTGCACGGAGGCATTGAAACACCCTTGACGAACAGGTCAAGCAGCTTAACCATATAGTTAAGCCACTTGACCACTATCCCGTTCGCCAGGGAGGCCGCCACCATGCCCGTCGTCCGCTCCTCGGCCGCCGTCACCCACGAGATCCACGGCGCCCGCTTCGTCTCGTACGCCACCCCGCTCACCGGCAGCAGGGAGCTGTGCGCCTGGCGCGGTGAGATACCGCCCGGCACCAGGGCTCCCGCCCACACCGTCAGCCGGGAGGAGATCTTCCATCTGCTCGTCGGCGAGCTGCTGATGACCCTCGACGGTCACACCGAACGGATCTCGGCGGGTGACACCGTGATCGTCAACCCCGGCGCGACCCTGGCCGTCGAGAACCCCACCGGGCACACCGCGATCTCCTGGGTCACCACCTCCATCGGCCTGGAGGCCCGGCTCGCCGACGGCACGCGCATCACTCCGCCCTGGGCCAACTGACCTCCGGGCGGGGCGCGTCAGGCCGCCAGGGTGCCCGGCATCACCGCGCGCGGTCCGAACCTGGCCCGCGCGCGGTCCGCCACCTCCTCGATACGGCGGACCTTCTCGTCGACGGAGTCGAAGGCGAGCTGGTAGGAGGCCCGGTCGGCGGAGGTCAGCCCCTCGGCGCGCAGGACGAGGGCGCGGACCCGGGCGCGTTGCAGGCCGAGCGCCTCGTAGAGGCCGTAGGCCGCCCCGGTCAGGGCCGCCGAGTGCGCGGTCGGTTCCTTCAGGGTGCGGCCGCGGGTGGTCGAGGAGCGGTCGGCGTAGCGCACGGTCAGGGTCAGGGTGCGGCAGACCTTCTCCACCGCGCGCAGCCGGGCACCGATCTCCTCGGCGGCCGACAGCAGCGCCTTGCGGTGCCTTGCGGGGTCCAGTTCGTCGATGCCGAAGGACCGTTCCGTCGTCAGCGACCGCGAGACGGCGTTCGGGACGACCCGGCCGCGGTCGACGCCGGCCGCCTTCTCCCGCAGTTCCCGGCCCGCCTTCGCGCCGATCAGCCGCTGGAGCGTGGAGAGCGGCGCGGCGGCGACCCGGTCCAGGGTGTCCAGGCCGTACTCGCCCAGGGTGCGGGCGGTCGCCGTGCCGACGCCGGGCAGCGCGGAGACCGGCCGCCCGGCGAGGAACTCCGCGATGCCGGCGGGGTCCCCGGGCACCACGCCGGTCGCCCCGGGCCGGGCGTCGCGCAGCGCCATGCGGGCCAGCATCGGTCCCGGCCCGGCGCCGATCACGCAGTCGACGCCGTGCCGCGCGAGAGCCCGCACCCGGATCACCGAGGCCAGCTCCAGCGCGTCGCGCCCGAAGTACCGCTCGGCGCCGCGCAGATCGGCCAGCGCGCCGTCCGGCGGCAGCGCCTCCACGACCGGGGTGAACTCCTCCAGCAGCCCGAGCAGTCCGGGCAGGGCCGCCTCGTACATCGGCGGCAGCTGGAAACGTACGCAGAGGATGGTCATCCCGCACTCCCCGGACTCTGGTGCCACAACTTCCTCATCGCCGCGGGCCCCTGTGAGACGTCCTGGCCCGCGGGGCGCAGATCGGCCCAGGGGTGCATCTCGTACCCCGTGGGCATGCGGATCGTCCGGCCCGGCATCGGGTCGCGGGCCGCGGAACCGGCCGGCGCGGGCGGCCCGTCGGAACCGGCGAGCCGGGCCCGGGACGGACCGTCGTCCTCTCCGGCCGGGGGGCCGGCCGGTTCGGCCAGCCGGGCCGCGACCCCGTCGAGCCCCTCCTCGCGCCGCACCTCCACCAGTTCGGCGAGGTTCCAGGCGGCGGAGCCCACCACGCTGAGGCTGCGCGGGCCGCGCCGCTGCACCACGCCGCGCACCAGCAGCAGCCAGGAGTGGAAGACGGTGTGGGCGCAGGTGTCGTGCGAGTCGTCGAAGAAGGCGAGGTCGACCAGGCCCGTGCCGTCGTCGAGGGTGGAGAAGATGACCCGCTTGCCGGAGCGGATCGGCGGGGTCTGGGTGGCCGCCTTGGCGCCCGCGACCAGCACGGTCTCCCCGTGCCTCGCCTCGCGCAGCCGGCGTGCCGAGACCACGCCCAGCTCCTGGAGGAACTCCCGGTGGTCGTCCATCAGATTGCGCGAGGCGTCCATGGACAGCACGCCCAGCTCGGCACTGAGCCGCTCCTGCGAGGTCAGGTCCGGCAGGCCGGCCGGCGCGGTCCTCCTGCCCCCGGCGAGGGGGAGCTGGCCGCCGCCACCGCCCCGGGCGCCCCGGTGCAGTTCGGTCAGATGCAGTTGCAGATCACGCCGGTTGGCGCCGAAGGCGTCCAGCGCGCCCACCTGGGCGAGCCGTCCCGCCAGCGGCCTGCTGGGCCGGGCCCGCTCCCAGAAGTCCAGCAGAGAGGCGTACGGCTGCCCGTCCGCGATCCGCTGCGCCTCGGCCTCGCTGATGCCATGGACGTCGAGGAGGGCGAGCCGCAGCCCCCACACCGCCGGCGAGTCGGACACCAGTTCGATCCTATGGGCGGCCCCGGACACATTGACGTCCAGCGGCAGGATCGGCACCCCGCGCCGCCGGGCGTCCGCCAGCAGCAGCCGCTTGGGGTACATCCCGGGGTCGTGCGTGAGCAGTCCGGCGTAGAAGGCGGCCGGGTGATGCGCCTTCAGCCACGCCGACTGGTAGGTGGGCACGGCGAAGGCGACGGCGTGCGCCTTGCAGAAGCCGTACGACCCGAAGGCCGCCACGATCTCCCAGGTCCGCCCGATCGTCTCCGCGTCGTACCCCCTGGCCGCCGCCTGCTGGGCGAACCACACCCGGATCCGTCCCTGCGACTGCGGATCGGACAGCCCGCGCCGCACCCGGTCGGCCTCGCCCCGGCCGCAGCCGGTCATGATGGCGACGATGTCGATGATCTGCTCGTGGAAGACGACGACGCCGTACGTCCCGTGCAGCGGTTCCGCCAGGTCCGGGTGCGGACAGCGCACCGGCGCCCGCCCGTGCCGTGCCTCGATGAACGGCCGCACCATGTCGGCGGCGACCGGTCCCGGCCGGAAGAGGGAGATGTCGACGACCAGGTCGTCGAAGGTGGCCGGCTGGAGCCGGCCCACCAGGTCCCGCTGGCCCGGCGACTCGATCTGGAAGCAGCCGAGCGTCTCGGCGGACCGGATCAGCCGGTAGGTCGCCGGGTCGCCGGGCGGCACCGCGTCCAGGTCGATCCGCTCCCCGCTCGCCCGCGCCACCTCGGCGACCGCGTGCGCCATCGCCGACTGCATCCGCACCCCCAGCACATCCAGTTTGAGCAGCCCGAGATCCTCCACGTCCTCCTTGTCGAACTGCGCCATGGGCAGCCCCTCGCCGCTGGTCGGCACCACCGGCGTACGGGCGAGCAGGGAGGCGTCGGACAGCAGCACCCCGCACGGGTGCATGGCGATCCCGCGCGGCAGGGCGTCGAGCGCCTCCACCAGCTCCCACAGCCTGCCGTACCTCTCCTTCTCCCCCGCGAGCCGCTTCAGCTCGGGCAGCTCCTCCAGTGCCGCGCGGGCGTCCCGGGCCCGGATGTGCGGGAAGGACTTGGCGATCCGGTCGATCTCGGCCGGGTCCATGGACAGCGCGGCACCCACGTCCCGGACGGCGTGCCGGACCCGGTAGGTCTCCGGCATGGAGACGGTCGCGACCCGCTCCGTGCCGAACCGGTCGATGATCGCCCGGTACACCTCCAGGCGGCGCGCGGACTCCACGTCGATGTCGATGTCGGGCAGCACCACGCGCTCCTTGGACAGGAAGCGCTCCATCAGCAGCCCGTGCTCGACCGGGTCGGCGTGCGCGATCCCGAGCAGATGGTTGACGAGCGACCCGGCGCCGGAGCCGCGCGCGGCCACCCGGATGCCCATCTCCCGTACGTCGTCCACCACTTGGGCGACGGTCAGGAAGTAGGAGGCGAAGCCGTGGTGGGCGATGATGTCCAGCTCGTGGTGCATCCGCTCCCAGTACGCGCGCCGGCCGCCGTACCCGAGCCGCAGCATCCCGGCGGTCGCCCGCGAGGCGAGCGCCCGCAGCGCGGTGCGCCGGCCGGCGCCGACGAGGTGCGGCTCGGGGAAGTGGACGGTGCCGATGCCGAGGTCGTCCTCGGGGTCGACCCGGCACTCGGCGGCCGTGGCCCGGGTCTGCTCCAGCAGCCGGTGGGCGGTGTCCCGCCGGTATCCGGCCGCCTCCACGACCCGTTCGGCGACCTGGAGCATGGCCTGCGCGTCCTTCAGCCAGGCCGCGCCGGAGTCCAGCTCCCCGCGGGGGTCGATCGGCACCAGCCGCCGGGCGGCGTCCAGCACATCGGCGACCGGCCCCTGTCCGGGGTCGGCGTACCGGACGGCGTTGCTGAGCACCGGCCGGACGCCCTGCTCGGCGGCGAGGCCGACGGTGCGGGCGGCCAGCCGCAGGGAGCCGTCCCCGGTGCCCGTGCGGCCGTGCCAGACGGCTTCGAGCCGCAGCGCGTCGCCGTAGATCCCGCGCCACGCGGCGAGCAGCGCCGCCGCCCGGTCGGGCCGTCCGGCGGCCAGCGCGCGCCCCACGTCCGAGCCAGGCCCGAGCAGGACCACCAGGCCGTCGCCGCGGTGGGCGGCCCAGGGGAGCGGCGCGGCCCCCGCGTCCGCGTGCGCCACGGTGACGAGCCGGCACAGCTCGGCCCAGCCGCGGGCGCCGTCCCGGGCGAGGAAGGTCGCCCGGGGGGCCGACTCGTCCACGAAGGCGCCGCCGCGCGCCGGGGTACGCCGCCGCTCCCCCCGTACGGCCGTCTCCGCCGCCACCGCCAGGTTCACCCCGAACAGCGGGCGGACGCCCGCCCCGGCGCAGGCCTTGGCGAAGCGCACCGTGCCGGCGAGGGTGTCGCGATCGGTCAGGGCGAGGGCGTCCATGCCCCGCTCCGAGGCGCGCTCGGCCAGCCGCTCCGGGTGGGACGCCCCGTACCTCAGGGAGAACCCGGAGACGGTGTGCAGATGCGCGAAGCCCGGCACACGCACCTCCCGCACTCGTGAGCCCCGAACGGCTCTCGAACATCAGTTCCCAACTCCTCCCTCCACCATACCCCCATTCTCGAACGTATGTACGACATCCGTTCGAGCGCCTCCCACCTGCGCAAACACCCCGGGCGCACAGCGCGAAGCCCCGCCCCGGACAGAGCCGGGACGGGGCTTCGCGGACGACGGGTCAGCCGATCCGCGACCCCGTGGCGGACAGCGCCTCGGTGACCGGCTGGAAGAAGGTCTCCCCGCCGGAGGTGCAGTCGCCGCTGCCGCCGGACGTCAGCCCGACGGCGCTGCTGCCGGAGAACAGCGAGCCGCCGCTGTCCCCGGGCTCGGCGCACACATCGGTCTGGATCAGACCGCTGACCGTGCCCTCGGAGTAGTTGACGGTGGCGTTCAGGCCGGTGACCGTGCCGTCGTGCACCTGGGTGGTCGAGCCGCTGCGGGTGACCTTCATGCCCACGGCGGCCTCGGCGGCGCCGGTGATCTGCCGGCCGGTGCCGTCGTAGAGGTCGACCTCGCTCGGGTGGTCCACCTCGGCCGTGTACTTCACCAGACCGTAGTCGTTGCCCGGGAAGCTGGACTGCTCATTGGTGCCGATGGTCTTGCCGGAGGAGTCCGACCAGGTGGAGATGGCCGCGGTGCAGTGCCCGGCGGTCAGGAAGTACGGCTGCCCGCCCTTGACCACGTTGAAGCCGAGCGAGCACCGCCCGCCGGAGCCGCTGATGGCGTCGCCGCCGGCGATGAACGGCTTGAACTCACCGTGCGAGCGCTTGAGTTCGGCCGTACCGCCGAGCCCGTCGACGACCTTGCCGAGCTTGGCCCATGCGGCACCGGAGACCGTCCGGTCGGCGGTGACGACGACCTTGTTGCTGACCGGGTCGGTCGCCCAGGAGGTACCCGGGATGGTCGCGTCCGACGTCAGCGCCGCGCGCGCCCGGCCGAGTTCGGCGAGCGAGTGGGTGACGATTCTGGCCTTGGCCCCGGCCTTCTCGACGGTCCTCGCCGCGGTCCGGTCGAGCACGTTGACGACGAGGTTCTTCGAACGGGCGTCGTAGTAGCTGCCCGCCGCGCCGGCGCCGAGGTCGCCGGTGAGGCCGGAGGCGAGCTTTCCGGCCGCCGGAGCGGACAGCAGCCGCGGCTGCGGGGCGGGGTTCACGGGTTCGCTCGCGTTCGCGTTCTGCAAGGTGACACCCGCCGTGACCAGTGCGGCGATGCCCGCTCCGGCCAGTGCGGCACGCCGCCCGGGTATGCGTCGGTGCTTCAACTCATGTCCTCCTGTGGGGGGTCGGCCGGGCAGGTTGTGGGGACCTGACGGGCCGGAAGGCTGGTTGACGGGCGCTTACTCTTCCGAACCGCACAGGGAACACACAAGACCGACTTCCGGACGCGCGTGCGGAGGGCTCACCCGCCACTTCAGCACTGCAAACTACGCACAAGTAACCACACCATCCCGTCCGGCATGGCTGAAAATCGCCTACGCGAGCCGCACGAAGAATCCCCCGCACGCGGCTCGCGTGCGGGGGCTCGGTGGTGCCGGATTCCCTTACCGTCAGGGCAGGGTGACCCCGTAGTAGCTCAGTGCCTCGGTGACCGGCTGGAAGAAGGTCGTGCCGCCCGAGCTGCAGTCGCCGCTGCCGCCGGAGGTCAGACCGTAGGCCACGCTGCCCCCGTAGAGCGGACCGCCGCTGTCGCCGCCCTCGGCGCAGACCGTGGTCTGGATCAGGCCGGAGACGACGTCACCGCTGCCGTAGTTGACGGTGGCGTTGAGCCCGGTGACCCGGCCGCTGTGGGTGCCGGTGGTGGAGCCGCGCCGGTAGACGGTCGTGCCCACGGACGGGGTGGCCGCGCTGCTGATGGTCTGGCTGCCCACCGCGCTCGGGTGCGCGACCGAGGAGTTGGTGTACCGCACCAGCGCGAAGTCGTTGCCCGGGAAGCTGTAGCCGACGTTGGTGCCGAGCACCGTGGTCTTGCTGGAGTTGCTGTACCAGGTGGAGGCGACCTCGCCGCAGTGGCCCGCGGTCAGGAAGTAGTACGTGCTGCCGCTGCGCACGTTGAAGCCGAGCGAGCAGCGGTAGGAGCCGCCGTAGATGGCGTCGCCGCCGGTGATCAGCTTCTTGAACCTGCCCGGGGTGTGCTTGACGGTGAGCGCGCCGGAGGTGGCGCCGGCCTGCTTCTTGATCTTGGCGATCTCGGCCTTGGACACCGTGCTGTCGACGGTGACCACGACCCGGTTGGTCTTGCTGTCCACCGTCCACGCCGTACCGGCGATGTCGGCCTTGAGCACGGAGTCGCTCGCCTTGGTGAGCTGGGCCGCGCTGAACGTGTCGGCGTCGCTGGCGTTCGCGGTGGGGGCGGCGAACGCGGCCGCGGCGAGGAAGCCGGAGGCCACGGCGGTGAGCCGGGTCCGTCTCGCGGTGCCGGCGCGGGGAGTGGTGCGCTTGATCCTCACTTGTCGTTCCCCTCCAAGGGAAGTCGGGGGCCCGCGTGGGGTCGGGGCCCGTGAGGCGCAGCCGGGGGCTCGACCGGATTCGAATACGCATGCCCCTGACAAGCGCTGAGGGGGAGTATTCGGCCGAACGGCCGGTCGGCACAAGGGTGCCTTTCGGCCGTCGGACCGGAACCACCCGAACGCACCAACGACCGGCCCGGTGCCGGCCCGGCACACCCCGGGCCGGCACGGCTTTCTCGGGTCAGCTCAGCCGGCGCTCCCCCGCCTCGACCGGCACGTCCAGCGTGTTGCCGGGGGCCGGGAAGGGGCAGATGAAGTGGTCGGCGAAGGCGCACGGCGGGAGCTGGGCCCGGTTGAAGTCGACGGTCGTGCGCCCCTCGGCGTCCGGGGCCTCGGCGAAGAGGAAGCGGAACCGGAAGCTCGTGTCGCCGCTGGTGGCGTCGGCGAACACCGCCCACAGCGGCCCGCCGCCCGGCCGCGCGACCTTCAGCGTCCGCTCCTGTCCGGCCAGGGTGAAGGCGACTTCGCCGACGAGGTCGAAGCCGCGTTCACGGCCGTCCGCGTTGCCGAGCCGCACGGTGCGCGTGGCGTCGTACGGCACGAACCGGCCCGGCACCGACCAGCGCGGGTCGTAGGCATCGGCCTCGATGCCGCGAAAGGCCCGCCGGGCGGCGGAGTCGGGGTCGTACACCCGCACGCCCCAGACGCCCTCCCGGACCAGCACGACCAGCCGCCTCGCGCCCTGCGCGACCCGCGCATCGGACTCCGGGCCGCGGTCGGCGGCCAGCCTGGCCGTGCCGGAGAAGGGCCGGCCGGCCACGGTCAGGCCGTCGGCCCCGGTGGCGGTGAGCAGCACTCCCTCCTCATCCGCCGCCCATGTCCCGGGAATGTCCGGAAGTCGACCCTCCGGATAGTCCTCGATCCAGTGCGTCGCGGTCAGGGCGAGCGGCCCGTAGGGCGCCGCGACCGTCTCCTCGCGCTGCTCGTGCCACTGCTTCCAGGCGTCGGACGCGTCGGTCGTCATGCCAAGGTTCCTTTCCGGTGTCATCAGAGTTCCCGGGCCGGCTGGGCGAGCCCGAGATGGGAGCGGAGCGTGCCGCCCCGGTATTCCGTGCGGAAGGCGCCGCGCTCCTGGAGCAGCGGCACCACCCGGTCCACGAACTCCTCCGGTCCGTCGGCCGGGAGCTGGGGAAGGAGGAGGAAGCCGTCGGCGGCCGCCGCGCCGGCGTAGCGGTGCAGATCGGCGGCGACCGCGTCGGGCGTGCCGACGAAGGACTGCCGGCCGCTCGCCTCGATCACGGTCTCCCGGACGGACAGCCCCTTCTCCCGGGCCAGCGCCCGCCACCGCTCGGCGAGCGCGAGCCTGCGGCCGTCCCGGTGCCCGGCCCCGGGTGCTCCCGGTCCGGACGCGGCCGGGGCCGCGGGGGAAGGGTCGGTCTCGGGCAGCGGGCCGTCGGGGTCGTACCCGGTGAGGTCGGTGCCCCAGACCCGCTCCAGCGCGTGGAGCGCGTACTGCGGGGTGATCCGCCGCCGTCTGATCGCGGCGGCCCGCTCCTGCGCCTCGGCGGCGGTGTCCCCGAGGACGACGGTGATCCCGGAGAGGACCTTGAGGTCCCGGGGCCCGCGGCCGTGTGCCGCCAGCCGCCGTCCGACATCGGCGTAGCGGGAGCGGGCGGTCTCCAGCGGGGCGTGCCGGGCGAGGAGTACGTCGGCCGAGGCGGCGGCCAGTTCCCGGGCCCGCCCGCACTCCCCCGTCTGGATCACCACGGGCCGTCCCTGGGGCGAGCGGGGCAGGCCGAACTCGCCCGCGATGTCGAAGTGCCGGCCGCGGTGCGCGAACGGCCGGGGCATCCCTTCGGGGCTCCAGGAATCCCACAGCCGCCGGGTGGCGGCGATGAGTTCCGCGGCCCGGCCGTACAAGTCAGAGCGGTCCCCCGGGCGGAAGTTCGCGTCCGCGCCGGTGTCCGCCGGGGCCGGCACCCGCCAGGCGGCCCGGCCCGCGCTGAGGTGGTCGAGGGTGGCCAGCCTGCGGGCGAGTTCGTAGGGCTCGCCGTAGGCGGTGTGCACGGTGGCGGCGAGCCCGAGCCGGGCGGTGACCCCGGCGAGCGCGTTCAGCACGGCGACCGGCTCGGGACCGCCCACCGGGTCCAGCTCGTGCGGGCGCCCCCGGTGCTCGGGCAGCCGCGACTCCCCGTCGAGCAGGAGGAAGTCGAACAGGCCGCGCTCGGCGGCGCGGGCGACCCGCTCGAAGGAGCCGAACGCGGCCCGCGCGCCCGCGCCCGCACCGGCCCAACCGGCCGTGCCGGCCGCCGGGTCGGCGTGCCGGTCCCCCGGCCCGGCGTCCGCGGACCACGGGAAGGCCGCCGCCAGATGGAGTCGCCGCGGTACGGTCATCGCGTTCCCCCGGTCACGGCGTACCGGTTGGCGGGCCGGGCCAGGCCCAGGTGCTCGCGCAGGGTGCTGCCCGGGTAGAAGGTGCGGAACAGACCGCGGTGCTGGAGCAGCGCCACCGTGCCGTTGACCAGCCGCTCCAGATCGCGGCGCGGTTCGACGGGCACGAGGTGGAAGCCGTCGGTGACCCCGTCGGCGTGCCAGCCGGCCACCAGTTCCGCGAGGTCGACCGGGCCGCCCCGGTACAGCGGGCCCCGCACGGTGGGCCGCGCGCCGCCGCCCCCGAATTCCCGGCTCCGTTCGAACAGCGGGGAACCCCGCCCCGGCGTGGCCGCGTACTCGCCGTCGCCGAGGTCGACCAGCAGGCTCACCAGGACCCGCAGCGAGTCCGGGCGCCGCCCGAACGCGCGCGCCCGCTCCCGCAGCCGGTCCCGGGAGGCGGCGGCCTGGGCGGGGGCGGCGGCGCGCACCAGGGCGACGTCCGCGTACCGGGCGGCGACCGTGCCGGCGTGGTCGTCGGTGGCGTCGACCACGCGGACGGGGTGGCCCTGCGGCGGCCGGGGCACGGTCGAGGGGCCCCGGACCGAGAAGGCGGTGCCGGTGAAGTCGACGCGGTGCAGCCGGTCCCGGTCGAGGAACCGGCCGGTGGCCGCGTCCCGGATCTCGGCGCCGTCCTCCCAGCTGTCCCACAGCCGCGCGGCCACGTCCGCGGCCTCGCCCGCCTCCCGCCAGAGCGCCTCGGCGGAGAACGGGGCCCCGGCCGCGCGGGCGGGAGCGGCCCCGCGGCCGAACAGCCTGCTCTCCGCCTCGGTGGCGGACACGTCGATCCGCCAGCCGGCCCGGCCCCCGCTGACCCAGTCGAGGGTGGCCACCGCGGCCTGCACCTGGAAGGGCTCGGTGTGGGTGGTGGTGACGGTCGGCACCAGCCCGATCCGCCGGGTCGCGGGCGCCACCCGGCACAGCGCACCGAGCGCGTCGGGTCCGGGCCGGGCGAAGGAGTCGTCCAGCGTCACGAAGTCGAGGCCGCCCTGTTCGGCGAGGCGGGCCAGCTCCACGTAGGCGCCGGCGTCGAGCGCGTCCGGCTGGTCGAGAGCGGCGGCGAGATGCAGCAGTCCGCTCATGTCCGGTGCCCTCGCGGCCCGTTCGGCCACGGCGCCGGCGCGCATCCGCGGCGGTGCGGGCCGGCGGTGCCGGACCCGCTGCGATACCCGGCCACCTCACAGCACCTTCGCCAGGAACGCCCGGGTCCGCTCCTCCCGCGGAGCGCCCAGCACCGCGTCCGGCGGCCCCTGCTCCACGATCCGCCCGTCGGCCATGAACACCACCGTGTCGGCGACCTCCCGGGCGAACGCGATCTCGTGCGTGACGACGATCATCGTCGTGCCCCGCGCCGCCAGGTCCCGGATGACGTCCAGCACCTCGCCCACCAGCTCGGGATCGAGGGCCGACGTCGGCTCGTCGAACAGCAGCAGCTTCGGCTCCAGGGCGAGCGCCCGCGCGATGGCCACCCGCTGCTGCTGGCCGCCGGACAGCTGCCGCGGATAGGCGTCGGCCTTGTCCCCGAGCCCGACCCGCTCCAGCAGCCGGTGCGCGCCGCGCACGGCCTCCTTCCGGGGCCGCCGCAGCGCGGCCACCGGGGCCTCGACGACGTTGTCCAGGACCGTGAGGTGCGGAAAGAGGTTGAAGTTCTGGAAGACGAACCCGATCCGGGTGCGCTGCCTGAGCACCGCGCGCTCGGGCAGCTCGTACAGCCGGTCCCCGGCCCGCCGGTATCCCATCAGCGCGCCGTCCACGCTGATCTCGCCCCGGTCCACCTTCTCCAGATGGTTGATGGTGCGCAGCAGCGTGGACTTGCCCGAGCCGGAGGGGCCGAGCACGACGGTGACCTCACCGGCGCGCACCTGCAGGTCGATGCCCCTGAGCACGTCGAGGGAGCCGAAGCTCTTGTGCACGGACCTGATGTCGACCATGACGCTCATCGCGCGAGTTCCTTTACCAGTGAGGTGCTGAGGAAGGACAGCGCCGCCCGGGCGGTCGCGTCGTTCTGCCGGAACGCGGGACCGCCGGTGCGGGGGCGGGTGAAGGCGCCGGCGGTGCGGTTCTCGGTGTAGGGGCCGAGCGCGAAGCGCCGGGGGTGCGGCTGCCCGGCGCGGTCGCGTATCCGGCCGTCGCCCGGGTCGACGCGGAGCAGCCCGTCGGGGGTCTCGGCGGCGCCGTCGGCGTGCAGTTCGCGCAGCAGGCTGTCGCGGGTGCGTCCGACGGCGGGGGCGGGCAGCCGGGCCTCCACCAGGGCCCGGGCCTCGACCGAGAAGCCCGGCACGGTGGGGCTGGCGGCCCGGAACACCCCGTCCTCGGCGGTGACGGCCATGTCGGCCCCGACGAACCGCAGCAGCCCGGCCCGGGACAGCGCGTGCATCTGCCGCAGCCGGGGCCCCGGCGGCCCGGACGCCAGGTAGCTGAAGAACCCGTGCCACCAGGGTCCGATGTCCCCGAGCCGCACCAGCTGCCCGTAGACGGAGAGCAGTCCGAGGAAGACGCCCAGGTCCGCGCTGTGCGCGGGGTCGTGACGGCGGCTCAGGTCGGCCTCGACATAGTTCCTGAGGCCCTCCTGGAGGGCGTCGTGCGAGGCGTACCGCACTCCGTCCAGCGGGTGGTCGAGCGCGGCGAGGTCGAGCCGGTCGGCCGGGTCCGGCACGGCGGCGGCGACCAGCGCCCGGGTCTCGGCCGGGCCGTCCGCCGCCGCGTACTTCTCCTCGAAGTCGGCCCAGGCCATCGCCGTACGCCCGGGGTGGGCGGTGAACAGCCGGTGGTAGTGGGCGAAGCCCAGCTCCTTCTCGGCCAGCGGCCACACATCGCGGCGGAAGTCGAAGCCCTCCGGTCTCGACAGCAGTTCGTCCACCTCGGCGGGGCCCAGGAAGCGGGGCAGCGGCGGGCGGTCGCCGGTCAGGGCGTAGCCGATCTTCGAGTGGTACGGCACTCCGCGCCGCGAGCCGACGTACAGCACCGGCTCGCGTCCCGAGGGCACATAGGTGTCCCCGTCGTACCGGCCGCCGCGTCCCTCGGTGAGCAGCACCATCAGGTCGACGAAGGCCAGCCCGAAGCCGCGGACGAGGACCGGCTCGCCGGGCGGCAGCGCGGAGAGGTCGCTGTCGGCGGTGAAGTCGGGCGGCAGGTGCGTCAGGCCGTGCCGGCGCGCGTACGCGGCGAGCTCCTCCTGCTCGCTGTCGAGTTCGGCGTCCAGGTGGCCGACGGCGAGGATCACCAGGTCGGCGAGGAGCGGGCGGGTGCTGCCCTCCAGCCACACCTGCTGGCGGCCCTCGCGCGGCCCGCTGATCCGCAGCGCGCGCCGCGGGTGGTGCTGGACGGTGATGTCCGGGGGCAGCTCGGCCAGGGTCCGTTCGTACACCCAGCGCAGATAGCGGCCCTGGAGCTGCCGGTCGGCGAAGGTGTGGCCGTCGAGACCGGCCCACTCGTGGAGGGTGGGGCCCTCGCGCACCGGGCCGGCCATCGCCACCGTGTCGTCGGTGAACATGGTGACGTCCTCGGCGTGCGAGTTCATCCACAGCAGCGGTGACTGCGCCTGCCGCCAGATGCGTCCGCCGCCCGGCGGATGGGGGTCGACGAGGTGGATGTCGAAGCCCGGACCGGCGTACAGCCCGGGCGCGTTGGCGGCGAGGCGTTCGAGGACGCCGGTCCCCCGCGGACCGGCACCCACGATCACCAGCTGCCGCCTCATCGGGCGTTCTCCGTGCCCCGCGCGTAGTACTTCTCGACGTAGTGCTGGCCGACCCCGAGCACCGAGGTGACCACGGCGTACCAGAGGGTGGCGACCATCAGCAGCGGGATCACCTGGTAGGTGCGGTGGTAGATCAACTGGGCGGAGAACAGCAGGTCGTTGACGGCGATGACGCTGACGATGGAGGTGCCCTTGAGGGTGCCGATCAGCATGTTGCCCGCGGGCGGCACGATGGCGCGCATCGCCTGCGGCAGCACGATCCGCCACCAGCGCCGCCACCGGCTCAGGCCGAGCGCCTGGGCGGCCTCGATCTGTCCGCGGTCGACGGAGAGGATGCCGCCGCGTACCACCTCGGCGGCGTAGGCGGCCTCGTGCAGGGTGAGGCCGACGATCGCGACGGCGACCGGGCTGAGCAGGTTGACGGTCTTCACGCCGAACACCTGCGGGTACAGGGCCCCGATGTTGAACCACAGCAGCAGCTGCACCAGGATCGGGATGGACCGGAACAGCCACACGTATCCCCAGCCGACCGCCCGCAGAACGGGGTTGGCGGACAGCCGGAACGCGGCGAGCAGGGTGCCGAGGGCGAAGCCGAGGACCATCACCACCGCGGTCAGCCACAGCGTGAGCCACAGTCCCCGCAGGACGGAGTCGGAGGTGAAGTAGTCGGCGACGACGTCCCACTGGAACGCCCGGTTGCGCAGGACGGAGTTGACGGCGAGCCCGAGCAGGGCGAGGACGGCGACGGCGGCCGCCCACTGGCCGTACCGGCGCTGCGGCACGATCCGCGGGGCGTCGGCGGGCTCGGGTTTCTCCGCCGCGGCGGGGACTTTGGCGAGGGTGTCGGATGACATGCGAAGGCTCCGTGACGCGAGGATCGTCAAAACGGGGTGGTGCCTTCACACGAGCGCGCCGCGCGGCGCGGATACGGCCGAGCCCCTCAGCAGGGCCGTGTACCGAGAGTACGCGGCCGTTTCCGTCCGCTGTCAATGCTGTCCAGACTGTGAGCAGTACATCTCAAGTCGGTTGACGCCGAACCGGATGCCTGTTCCACTTGGCCCATGCATCCACAGCAGTGGCTGGTCACCCGCTCCCACATCGACTTCGGTCGCGTGTGGTCCTCTTCCTGTTGAGCTGACCCCCTGCGCGCGCCCGCCCTTCCGGCGGGTCTCCTCGCGTTTCCTCGCCTGTTCCGCGCCTCTTGACTGTTCTCCGCCTTCACACGCGCACCCCTCCCCTCGCTTCTCCCCTCGCGTTCTTCCGCACTCCCTTCGGCCTCAGGAGACCGCTGTCCGATGCGTACGCCCATTTATCGATATTTTGCGCCTTTTGCCGCCCTGACCTCGGCCACTCTGCTGCTCACCGCCTGCGGCTCGGGTTCCGGGGGTCCGGGCGGTGCGGACGGCTCCGGGGTGGCGGCCAAGGCCGTCGACGTGCCCACCACGGATGTGGTCTCCGCGGTGCGCAAGGACGACGCGGCGGCCCGTCTGCTGCCCGCCGGCACCAAGAACCTCACCGTCGCGGTCAGCGTCGGCGGCACCCCGCCCGGCACCACCTACCTCGACGACGGAAAGACCCTGACCGGTCAGGACGTCGACTTCACCAAGGCGGTCGCCCGCGTGCTCGGGATCGAGGTGAAGGTGGAGCAGGCGAGCTTCGAGGCGATCCTGCCCGCTCTGGACAGCGGCAAGTACGACTTCGGCGCGAGCAACTTCGGTGTCACCGACGAGCGTCGCAAGAGCGTCGACTTCGTCACCTACATCAACGACGGCCAGGGCTTCGCCACGCGCAAGGACAGCAAGCTCTCGAAGGTCACCGATCTGAAACAGCTGTGCGGCCTCAACGTCGCGACCGGCGCCGGCACGACCTTCGAGGCCACGCTGGAGCAGAACAAGCATGTGTGCACCGACGCGGGCAAGAAGGCCTACCAGGTGCAGACGTACGCCGAGTCGAGCGCGATCTGGTCCTCGCTCCAGCAGGGCCGCAGCGACATCGTGATGTACACGATCAACGGGCTGCGCTACGCCGTGGCACAACAGGAGGGGCTGAAGTTCCTCAACGAATTCCACCGCCTGGACGTCGGCTTCGCCTTCAAGAAGGGCACCAGACTGGCACCGGCCTTCCAGGCGGCCGTCAACAAGCTGCTCTCCGACGGCACCTACGAGCGGATCCTGAAGAAGTGGGGCACCACGGGCTCGGCGATCCGGAAGTCGCAGATCAGCCCGCCGGAGCTGAAGAACTGATCCAGCCGTCCCGCCACCGGCCCGCCTGAGCCTCCGTCAGAACTGTTGCGCGAGACGCCTCGTTCACCCGTACGCACCGCACGTCACCCGTCCGCCGTGGACAATATTATTTCACTCTCAGTCAGCAGCCGTATGAGTCACGGCCCTTGGGGCACAAGGGCTCTCGACGGATCGTCTGTGCACCAGTACCGTCACAAACCCCCCGCGCGGCGTCTATCCACTTGGCGCGCAGTCCGCATCATGGATGACCATAGGGATGCGGGAAGCAGAGGGACCGCTGTGAGAGGAGGCGTCCATGGGATCGGTACGCAAGGCGAGTGCGTGGCTCGGCCTCGTCGACGACAACGATGACGAGCGCTATTACGACGACGAGTACTCCGAGGGCGCCGAGTCCGGGGAGGCCTGGGTCACCGACCCGCGGGTGAAGGTGGCCACGGACACGGCCGAGGAGAAGGACCGCCGGATCGCCACGGTCACCCCGGACAGCTTCCGGGACGCCCGGGCGATCGGCGAGCTGTTCCGGGACGGCGTCCCGGTCATCATGAACCTCACCAACATGGAGCCCGGCGACGCCAAGCGGGTCGTGGACTTCGCGGCCGGGCTCATCTTCGGGCTGCGCGGTTCGATCGACCGCGTGTCCAACCGGGTCTTCCTGCTCACCCCCGCCGACACGGAGATCATCAGCGGGGAGGCGTCCGCGCACCGCTCGGACGGCTTCTTCAACCAGAGCTGAGGCAGGGCCGCTCACCGGCCCTGCCTGGCCACGGGCTCACCGGAAGGCGTCGAGCCCGGTGAGCGCCTTGCCCAGCACGAGCTGGTGCATCTCGACGGTGCCCTCGTAGGTGAGCACCGATTCCAGGTTGGTCGCGTGCCGCATCACCGGGTACTCCAGGGAGATCCCGTTGGCACCGAGGATCGTCCGCGCCGTACGGCAGATCTCGATGGCCTCGCGGACGTTGTTGAGCTTGCCGAAGCTGACCTGCTCGGGACGCAGGCGGCCGGCGTCCATCCGCCGCCCCAGATGGTGGGCGAGCAGGATCCCCTTGTGCAGTTCCACCGCCATGTCGGCGAGCTTGGCCTGGGTGAGCTGGAACCCGCCGATGGGCCGCCCGAACTGCTCCCGCGTCTTCGCGTACTCCACGGCCGTCTCGAAGCTGCTGCGCGCCGCGCCCATCGCGCCCCAGACGATGCCGTAGCGGGCGTGCGTCAGGCAGCCGAGCGGTCCGCGCAGCCCGGTCACCTCAGGAAGGACGGCGGTGGCGGGCAGCCGTACGTCGTCCAGGACCAGTTCGCTGGTGACGGAGGCGCGCAGGGACCACTTGTGCTTGATCTCCGGGGCCGAGAAGCCGGGGCTGCCGGCGGGTACGACGAAGCCGCGGATGCCCTCCTCGGTCTGCGCCCAGACGACGGCGACCCCGGCGACCGAGCCGTTGGTGATCCACATCTTGCGGCCGTTCAGGACCCAGTCGTCGCCGTCGCGCTTGGCGTGGGTGCGCATGCCGGCGGGGTCGGACCCGTGGTCCGGCTCGGTCAGCCCGAAGCAGCCGATCACCTCGCCGGCGGCCATGCGCGGCAGCCACTCCCGCTTCTGCTCCTCGCTGCCGAACCGGTGGATGGCGTACATCGCGAGGGAGCCCTGCACGGAGACCAGCGACCGGATGCCCGAGTCGGCCGCCTCCAGTTCGAGACAGGCCAGACCGTACTGGACGGCACTCGCGCCCGCGCAGCCGTACCCCGTGAGGGACATCCCCAGGGCGCCGAGGGAGCCGAGTTCGCGCGCGAGGTCGCGGATCCCGGGCAGCTCGCCCTTCTCGTACCAGTCGGCGACATAGGGCAGGACGCGGTCGGCCGCCCAGCCGCGGACGGTGTCCCGGACGGCCAGGTCCTCCGGCTCCAGCAGGTCGTCGATCCCGAGCGGGTCGGCGGCATCGAACGGGGGCAGCTTCGCGGACGCGGACATGGAACACCCTCCGGGACACGGGACAGCGACAAAACTAGCAGCGCTAGTTACGACTCTGCGGCCGACGTTACGGTGCAGTGTCCCGCACGTCCAGAGGAGGTCAGGCGGTGACCCGCGGCTTGCCGGCCGCCGGCTCCGCCTCCCGGGGCGCCGGCAGCGTGGGCTCGGCCCCGGCCGGCTCCTCGCCGCACTGCATGAGCCACGGCAGCCGCAGCGCCATCACCGCGCCCAGCAGCAACAGACCCGCGCTCACCAGCAGGGTCACATGCAGCCCGTGCACGAAGGACTCCCGCGCCGCCCGGCGCAGCGCGGCCCCGGCGGTACCGCCGAGCCGGCCGGCGACCTCGTAGGCCTCGCCGAGCGAGTGGCTCCCCGCGGCCGACGCGCCGTGCGGCACGCCCGGCACCGAGCGCAGCCCCGGCGCGTAGGCCGCGTTCATGACACTGCCCAGCAGCGCGATGCCGATGCCGGCCCCGAGCTGGTACGAGGTCTCGCCGATCGCCGCGGCGCCGCCGGCCTGGTCGACCGGGGCCTCGCTGAGCATCGACTCGTACGCGCCGAAGAGCGTGGTCTCCAGGCCGAAGCCGAGCAGCACGAAGCCGGCCAGCAGCAGCGCCGGGTTGTCGGTGCCGCCCATCGCCGTCAGGGTCAGCACCGCCGCCGCCGTCAGGCAGAAGCCGAAGCAGACCATCCGGCGCGGGCCGAACCGGCGCAGCATGCGCGCCCCCGCCAGGCCCGCCGCCATCGCCGCGACGGTCAGCGGCAGCAGCCTGAGACCGGTCTGCAGCGGGGACAGGCCGAGCACCAGCTGGAGGTACTGGGCGGCGATCAGCTCCAGGCCGACCAGCGCGAGCATGGCCAGCACGATGCAGCCCACCGAGGTGCTGAACGCCGGCCTGCGGAACATCCGCAGATCCACCAGCGGATGCGTGAGCCGCCGCTGGCGCCGTACGAAGAGGAAGAGGAGGGCCGCGCCGAGCAGCAGCGGCAGCACGGTGAACGGGCTCGCCGCCGCCTCCCCGCCGCCGAGCCGCTTCACGCCGAGGACGACGCCGAAGAGCCCGGCCGCCGCCATCAGCGCGCCGGTCACGTCCCAGGGGCCCTCGCCGTCGCCCCGGGACTCGGGCAGCAGGGCCCTGCCCACGGGCAGGCTGACCAGCATCAGCGGGATGTTGACCAGGAAGACCGCGCCCCACCAGAAGTGCTCCAGCAGAAAGCCGCCGAGCAGCGGGCCGACCGCCGCGCCGACCGCGGCCACCGCGCTCCAGATGCCGATGGCGAGGGCGCGCTCGCGCCGGTCGGGGAAGACCTGACGGAGGATCGACAGGGTCGCCGGCATGATCATCGCGCCGCCGACGCCGAGCAGCGCGCGGGCGAGGATCAGCGTCTCGGCGGTCTGCGCGAAGGCGGCCAGCGCGGAGGCGACGCCGAAGAGGCCGTAGCCGAGCAGCAGAACGCGTCTGCGTCCGACCCGGTCGCCGAGGGTGCCGAAGAGGATCAGCAGCGAGGCGCAGACCAGCGGGTAGACGTCGACGATCCAGAGCAGCTGCATGGCTCCGGGCCTGAGGTCCTCGGTGACGGCGGGGACCGCCACGTGCAGCACGGTCGCGTCGACCGCGACGAGCAGCAGGCTGACGCAGAGGACGACGAGGACGACCCAGCGGCCCGCACCGGACCCGGCCGCCCGACGGCGCGGCCGTACGGCTGCCGTGGTCGTCCCGGACATGTACGTACCTCCCAGATGATCCCTCGCGTGGGGCGGAGCGACGGGGTGGGGACTCCCTGTCGTACGGCCGGAGAGGAGCGGTGTCCCCGGCCCGCGCGAACCCTCGCAGGTGACTCGTCAGCGTACGCGAGTTCACCGCGCGGTCACGTGGCGGACCTCTCACACGCATCACGGAACCCGTGTGGCGTACGCCACGTCGCCTCCCCTTGACCGCGACCCGGGGACCGGTGCGGTCCGGCGCACGACCGATAATCGAGCCCGTGACCGATCTCGACACGCGCGTGGCCCCGCCCCACGCCTCTCTCCCGCGCCGGGCGGTGCCGGCCCTGCTGGGCTACGCGGCGGTCCGCGCCCTGGGGCTGATCGCGCTGGCGATGTGGAGTGCCGCGCGCGGCAAGAGCGCGTACACCCTGCTCACCGCCCGCTGGGACTCGCTCTGGTACACGCGGGTCGCCGAGCTGGGTTACGGATACGAGGTGCGGCTGCCGAACGGGGACGTCCACTCCAACCTCGCGTTCTTCCCGCTGCTGCCGTGGCTTGAGCGGCTGCTGCACGCGGTCGCCCCGCTGTCGTACGCGGACGCGGGTCTGGTGGTGAGCCTGCTCGCCTCGCTGGCCGCGGCGGCCGGGATCTTCGCGGTCGCCGACCGGGTGTACGGGCCCCGGGCGGGGCTCTTCGCCGTACTGCTGTGGGCGGTGCTGCCGGTCGGGATCGTGCAGTCGATGGCGTACAGCGAGTCGCTGTTCACCGCGCTCGCGGCCTGGGCGCTGTACGCGGTGCTGACCGGGCGGTGGCTGACCGCCGGCGCGCTGGCGGCGCTGGCCGGGCTGACCCGGCCGGTGGGTGCGGCGGTGGTCGCGGCGGTGTGGGCGGCGGGGGTGATCTCGTTCGTGCGAGAGCGTGGCGCGCGGCACACGCCGGGCGCACCGCATGCCCCGCACGCCCCCGCCTGGCGGCGCGCGCTGGGCATGCTGCTCGCCCCGCTCGGTGCCGCCGGGTACGTCCTCTGGGTCGGCCACCGCACCGGCCGGGGCCCGCTCGGCTACCTGGACGTGCAGGCCGGATGGCGCAATGGATTCGACGGCGGCTACGCCTTCGCCCGCTTTGTGGGCGACAAGTTCACGTCATTTCCGTCCGCCCTGGCCGGCCTCGGCCTGATCGTCGGCGTCGCCCTGCTGATCTGGCTGTACGTCACCGGGATCCGCCGGAGACAGCCCGTCGAACTGCTGGTGTACACGGGCGTCGTGCTCGCCCTCGCGCTGTGCGCGTCGAGCTACTTCGGCTCCAAGCCGCGGCTGCTGATGCCCGCCTTCCCGGTGCTGCTGCCGCTCGCCTGCGCCCTGGCCCGGCTGCGCCCGTCCCGATCGGCGCTGGTCACGGCCGGGTTGGCGGTCGCGGCGGCGGTCTACGGGGCGTTCTGGCTGAACGGCTCCGGTCCACCATGATCCACTGGACCGGCCGATGACGCCCCGGAGAATTCCGTGCCAGGACCGGGTTAACGCATTCATAAGCGCCATATAAACAACACCCGGCATGATCAAAGGAATTGACCCGATCGGCCTCATCGGATTGTGGAATCCCAGGAATTCTGGCCGTCCTTGAGACGTTTCCCACATCACATCGTCATCACAAAGACGCTGTTTCGACCGGGAACACAGCTCACTCGCTGTAACGTCGATTGGGTGCGTACCGAACGAAACCTCACCCGGCGTCTGGACCGGGTGTTCGCCAGACTGGACCGTGAGCCGGAACGACCGGCCCACATCGATGTGCCGCGGATGAGCCGGCACCGGGTCGTGCTGTTCACGGCGACCCTCGCCTTTTACCTGGCGATCGTGTGGGCCGTGGTGATCAGCTCCTGGCTCGTCCGGCTCGACTGGCAGGTCATGTTCTTCCGGCCGTACCAGCAGTGGCCGCAGATCCACGCCTTCCTCGACTACTACGTGGTGCTCGGCCAGCGCGGCCCCACCGCCGTGATGGTCGCGGCCTGGCTCGGCTGGCGCTCCTGGCGGCAGCACACGCTGCGCCCGCTGCTCACCCTGGCCACCTCGCTGCTGCTGCTGAACATCACGGTCGGCGCCGCCAAGCTCGGCATGGGGCGGCTCGGTCCGCACTACGCGACCGTGATCGGCTCGAACGAGATGGGTCTCGGCGGCGATATATTTCCCAGCGGCCACACCGCCAACGCGGTCGTGACCTGGGGAATCCTGGCTTATCTGGCCTCCACCCCGAGAGCGCGCCGCTGGCTGTCGGCGCTCTCCGCCGTCACCTCCCTCGGCGTCGGCCTCACCACCGTCTACCTCGGTACGCACTGGCTGAGCGACGTGCTGCTCGGCTGGGCCGCCGGTCTGCTGATCCTGCTCGCCCTGCCCTGGTTCGAGCCGCTGATCGCCAGGACCGAGACCGCGCTCTTCGATCTGCGCGACCGCTGGCGCTCGCGCCTCAGCAGGCCCGTGCCCGAACCGGCCGTCCCGGTCGCGCCCGTGGTGCTCAAGCCGCGCGGCCTGCCGGCCGAGCAGCCGACGCCGGCCCGCGAGCCGGTCTCCTCGACCCGCGCCTCCCGCGGCCTGGCACATCTCGCGCCCGGACCGCACACGGCCCGTTCCGAACGCACCCCGGTCACCCCGGCGGGCAGCCGCCGCCCGCCGCACGCCGACCGGCTGCCCCGTGGAACGTCCCCGTCGGCCCGCCCCCTGACAGGCGGCTGACGACGGGACAGGCGCCGGGGCCGGTACGCACACCACCCCCCGCGCGCGGCGAAGGCCCCGCTCCCCTCACGGGAGCGGGGCCTTCGCCGTCGGCGGGTACGGTCCGTGGCGGGCGGTCAGCCCTTCCAGGCGCGGGCCACCCGGCCGTCCCGCACCTCGAAGTTCAGCCGTCCCGCCCGGTACTCCATGGTGATGATCGCGCCCGGCGGCAGCGAGCGCACCGTCGGCCAGCCGCGCTGCCGGGCGAGCCGTTCGGCGGCCGCCTCGTCGAGACCGACGTATCCGTCCGGGCTGTCCTGGGGCTCCGCTGGCGGAGTGGGAATCGGTACCATGCGGCCACGCTAGGCCGCGAGGGGCGGTGACGGAAG
Organism: Streptomyces sp. NPDC015171; assembly: GCF_043079545.1. Classification (NCBI taxonomy): domain Bacteria; kingdom Bacillati; phylum Actinomycetota; class Actinomycetes; order Kitasatosporales; family Streptomycetaceae; genus Streptomyces; species Streptomyces sp. NPDC015171. The sequence goes on along the minus strand of NZ_JBIBUO010000006.1, from coordinate 22,726 downwards.
CCGGGCACAGCCGGGTAAGAGCCGTATCCGGCCCGGGTCACGCTTCTGTCACAGCTTCCGTGGTCCCGTTTCGGCCGCCGTGACATTAGCCTCAGCCGCGTCGGGCGTCACACGTACGGGGGTTTCCGTACGGCTTTCCGGGGTAATCGAACAGAATTCATGCGTGTCGCTGAGCGGCTTCGAATTCCCCGGCGGAAAGTGCCGCAGTGGGGCTCGGGGCGGGCCCGGGGCGCGATTCCCCGTGCAATCCGGTGCGGCGCCGGGGCAGCTGACACCGCATAGGAAATTCACGGATTCAGCACACTACCGCCGGACGCCCCCGACGAGGCGAAGGGGCGAGCGAGCGATGGGGACCGAGACCGTACGGGCGGCGGCACCGCCGATGCGGCGGGGCCGGAGCGGCCGGGTGGCGGTGGACTGGCTCACCACCACGGACCACAAGAAGATCGGTCATCTGTACCTGATCACGGCGTTCGGGTTCTTCCTGGCCGGCGGGGTCATGGCGCTGCTGATGCGCGCGGAACTGGCCCGGCCGGGGCTCCAGCTCATGGACAACAACCAGTACAACCAGCTGTTCACCCTGCACGGCACGATCATGCTGCTGCTGTTCGCCACCCCGAGCTTCGCGGGCTTCGCCAATGAGCTGATGCCGCTGCAGATCGGCTCCCCCGACGTGGCCTTCCCCCGGCTGAACATGCTCTCGTACTGGCTCTTCGCGTTCGGCGGGCTGATCGTGCTGGGCTCGCTGCTGGCGCCCACCGGGCCGGCCGCGTTCGGCTGGTTCGCCTACGCGCCGCTCAACGACGCCAGGTACTCCCCCGGCATCGGCCCGGACCTGTGGATCATGGGTCTCGCGCTGGCCGGCTTCGGGACGATCCTCGGCGCGGTCAACTTCGTCACCACCATCATCGGGATGCGCGCCCCGGGCATGACGATGTTCCGGATGCCGATCTTCACCTGGAACACGCTGTTCACCTCGATCCTGGTCCTGATGGCGTTCCCGGTGCTGGCGGCGGCGCTGCTGGTGCTGGAGGCGGACCGGCGGTTCGGCTCGCGGGTGTTCGAGGCGGCGAGCGGCGGGGCGCTGCTGTGGCAGCACCTGTTCTGGTTCTTCGGGCATCCCGAGGTCTACATCATCGCGCTGCCGTTCTTCGGGATCATCACGGAGATCATCCCGGTGTTCAGCCGCAAGCCGGTCTTCGGCTATCTGACGCTCGTCGGCGCGACGATGACGATCACCGGCCTGTCGATGGTGGTGTGGGCGCACCACATGTTCGCCACCGGCGCGGTGCTGCTGCCGTTCTTCTCCTTCATGTCGTTCCTGATCGCGGTGCCGACGGGCGTGAAGTTCTTCAACTGGACCGGCACGATGATCAAGGGCTCGCTGTCCTTCGAGACGCCGATGCTGTGGGCGCTGGGCTTCCTGGTGACGTTCCTGCTGGGCGGTCTGACCGGGGTGATCCTGGCGTCACCGCCGATGGACTTCCATGTGACGGACTCGTACTTCGTCGTCGCCCACTTCCACTACGTGGTCTTCGGCACGGTCGTCTTCGCGGTCTTCGGCGGCTTCCACTTCTGGTGGCCGAAGTTCACCGGCAAGATGCTGGACGAGCGGCTCGGGAAGATCCACTTCTGGACGCTGTTCGTGGGCTTCCACGCGACCTTCCTGGTGCAGCACTGGCTGGGCGCCGAGGGCATGCCCCGCCGGTACGCCGACTATCTGGCGGCCGACGGCTTCACGACGCTCAACACCGTCTCGACGATCGGCTCCTTCCTGCTGGGCCTGTCGACGCTGCCGTTCCTCCACAACGTCTGGCGCACCGCCCGGTACGGCGCGAAGGTCGAGACCGACGACCCCTGGGGCTACGGCCGTTCCCTGGAGTGGGCGACCTCCTGCCCGCCGCCCCGGCACAACTTCCACACCTTGCCGCGGATCCGCTCGGAGTCCCCGGCGTTCGACCTGCACCACCCGGAGTTCCGGGACCAGGCTCCCGCGCCCCGGCCGTAGCGGCCGGGGCGCCAGGACAGGCCCTGGGACGTCCGGGGATGCCCGGCGGCGTCCCGGAGCGTCCGGAGACGCGGACGGCCGCCGTCCGTACCGGGACGGCGGCCTCCGCTCGCGTCGGGCCCTGGCGCTCAGAGCGCGAGGCGCTGGCCGGGCACGATCAGATCGGGGTTCTCGCCGATGACGTCCTTGTTGGCGGCGTAGATCCGGCGCCAGTCGGTCCCGTGCCGGTCGGCGATGGCGCCCAGGGTGTCGCCCTCGCGGACGGTGTAGTCACCGCGGGAGGCACTGCGGCCGGTGCCGGCCGCCGGGCGCTTCGGCGTCTTCGCCGGGGCGGAGGCGGCCGGGGCGGAGGCGGCCGGCGCGGACTTCGTCGTCTCGCCGCCCTGCGCGTCCGCCGTTCCGGAGGAGCCGGTGCGGTCGGCCGCCGGTGCGGCGCCAAAGGCTCCGGCCCGGGCCGAGCAGACCGGCCAGGCGCCCCAGCCCTGGGCGCCCTGGACCTTGGCGGCGACGGCGATCTGCGCGCTCCTGGAGGCCTGGTCGGCCGTCGAGGCGTAGGCGGTGCCGCCGTACGCGCGCCAGGTCGAGGCGGAGAACTGGAGTCCGCCGTAGTAGCCGTTGCCGGTGTTGATGTGCCAGTTGCCGCCGCTCTCGCACTGGGCGATGCGGTCCCACACCCCGTTGTCCGCCGCTGCGGCGTTGCCGGTCGCGGCCAGCAGCCCCAGCGGGGCCAGCAGAGCGGCTCCGGCGAGCGCCGCCGTCGTACGGCCCTTGCGGGCGCCGTCGGGACGGGCGGTGTTGCGGGTGGTATCGGCACACTCGGACATGTAGTTCCCTCTCCACGAACCCGGGCTCCCCCAAGGCGGAGCGCGCCGTACCGCGTAGGACCGCGGTGTCGCGCGCCCGCCCCGTCCGCCGTGGCCGGTGTCGGCGATCGTGCTCTGCCTGACGCCGGCCGGCGGACGTACCCGAGCGGTGCTCGTTGCACACGGCGGAGGAATGTAGGGAGGACGCGCAGCCGGAATCAACCAACTGGCCGTCCTTCCAGGCCAGTTGCCTGTTACCGCAGGTATCGTCAATTTTCGGCCACCCACTACATCCTTTGATTTCCCGATTTGTCGACCAACGCCCCGGGCGGCCTGTGACCCACTTCACCCTTTCAAGTTCCTTGACTGCGCGCGAAGTTGACGGTGAGTGGCCGATTCCGCACCCGAGGTGACCCAGTGCGGCGGAAGGTTCGAACCGGTCGGACTCGGGGCGTGACCCCCACCACAGGACGTCCGTTGTCTTCTTCATGAGCCCGGAACCCCGGGGCTCATCGGCCGGGAGCCACCCGGCCGACCCCAGCACCGCATCCCGAGGGAGCCACCCGTGCCGCGCATGCTCGACGTCAGCGACGCAGTACGCGCCGAGATCGGCGACGAAGAAGCCGACCGGCTGCTCGCCGGAGAGAACGCCCCCGGCAGTTACGACTGCACGTCCTGTCGCACCCCGGGCGACTCCGAGCAGGAGCGCACCAGCACCGTTCTGTTCGTCGGCGACGAGACCGCCGTCCTGGCCTTCGCCCACGCCAGCTGCCTGCCCTCGCAGGTCGTCCAGGTCACGGAGGAGCAGTTGCAGGGCGCCGTCCGCTCCATCGGCGGCACCGGCTCCGACATGACCGGCGGCGGCCCGCAGCAGACCGTGCCCGAGCAGGCGGTGCTCGGCGTGACCAGCGGGCTCGTCCTGATCGACGGCGAGCTGCACCCGGCGCTCGTCGTCGAGCCGACCTCCCCGATCGTCCGACCGGGCACCACGGGGGCCGGCGACGACTTCCTCCCGCTCCTCGCCGAGCAGGGCTTCACGCCGGTGGCCGAGCTGGCCTCCGTCCCCCCGGTGCTGCACGGCTGGTCCGTCCTGCTGGCCATGGGGCAGCTGCACGCCGTGCTCCAGCCGGGCAGCAGCGGCGGACAGCCGGTGGCCTGGTGGCAGGCGCATCAGCCGCTGCAGGTCACCGACGGCTGGCGGGCGGCGGCGAACAAGCACCAGCAGGTGCTGATGTTCGCGGCACCGGTGGGCTCCATCGGCCGGCAGCCCCGCGAGGACCTGCTGCGGGACGCGCTCGACAAGGCCGCGGCGAACGGCAGGCTGGTGGCGGCGGCGCTGCCGCTCGCGGGCACCTGACAGCCGGCCGCCGGACGGGGGGCGCGCGGAACGGCGGCGCGGGAGCGCTCAGGTGGCCCCCCGCGCCGACGGCAATGCCTCGCGCCCCCGCCCCGGTGACCGCATCCCTTTGCGACCCCGGTCGTTTGGACATACGTGCACGCATACGACACCCCTCCCCGCCGGTCGTCCTTCTCCTCCGTGCCCTCCGCGAGGGCGCCGCACGATCCCACCGGCGGCCCGTCGGCCACGCCGATCTACGACTCTCTCTACGCGGAGTGGGTCAAGTCGTTCCGCACGCTGCCGGGCGACCGCAGCGGCGAGGAGGGACTGAGGTTCAGCCCCTTCGGGGACTTCCCGGACGGCCTCGGTTCGTACGGGGGCCATCGGGCGGGGTCGTTCAGCAGTTCCTACAGCGCCTACAGCGCGGGGGCCTACAGCGCCCGGCAGCAGTCGCAGTCGCAGTGGCAGCGGATCGGCACGCTCGGACGGCAGCACGACGGGGTGCAGTACCTCCCGGCCGCGCTGCCGCCCGGACCGCGCCGTGCCGTGTGACGGGGCACACGGCAACGGCGAAGGGCGGCCCCTGGAGCACCAGGGGCCGCCCTTCGCTTCGTACCGCCGCTACTTCTTCTTGGCGCCGCGCTTCTCGCGGACCCGGACCGAGATGTGGATCGGGGTGCCCTCGAAGCCGAACTCCTCGCGCAGCCGGCGCTCGATGAAGCGCCGGTAGCCCGCCTCGATGAAGCCGGAGGCGAAGAGCACGAACCGCGGGGGCTTGGTGCCGGCCTGGGTGCCGAACAGGATGCGCGGCTGCTTGCCGCCCCGGACCGGGTGCGGGTGGGCCGAGACCAGCTCGCCGAGGAAGGCGTTCAGCCGGCCGGTGGGGACGCGCGTCTCCCAGCCCGCCAGCGCGGTCTCGATCGCCGGGACCAGCTTCTCCATGTGCCGGCCGGTCTGCGCCGAGACGTTCACCCGCGGGGCCCAGGCGACCTGGCCCAGCTCGGTCTCGATCTCGCGCTCCAGGTAGTAGCGGCGCTCCTCGTCGAGGGTGTCCCACTTGTTGAAGGCGAGGACGATCGCGCGGCCCGCGTCGACGGCCATCGTGACGATCCGCTGGTCCTGCACCGAGATGTTCTCGGAGGCGTCGATCAGGATGACCGCGACCTCGGCCTTCTCCACGGCGGCGGCCGTGCGCAGCGAGGCGTAGTAGTCGGCGCCCTGCTGGAGGTGGACGCGCTTGCGGATGCCGGCGGTGTCCACGAACTTCCAGATCTTGCCGCCGAGCTCGATCAGCTCGTCGACCGGGTCGCGGGTGGTGCCCGCCAGTTCGTTGACGACGACGCGCTCCTCGCCCGCGACCTTGTTGAGCAGCGAGGACTTGCCGACGTTCGGGCGGCCGATCAGGGCGACGCGGCGGGGGCCGCCGACGCCCGTGCCGAAGGACTGCTCCGGCGCGTCCGGCAGGACGTCCAGGACGGCGTCCAGCATGTCGCCGGTGCCGCGGCCGTGCAGCGCCGAGACCGGGTGGGGCTCGCCGAGGCCCAGGTTCCACAGGTAGGACGCGTCGGCCTCGCCGCTCGGGCCGTCGACCTTGTTGGCGCACAGCACGACCGGCTTGCCGGCCTTGCGCAGCAGCCGCACGACCGCCTCGTCGGTGTCGGTCGCGCCGACCTTGGCGTCCACCACGAAGACGACCGCGTCGGCCGCCTCGATCGCGTACTCGGCCTGCGCGGCCACGGAGGCGTCGATGCCGAGGACGTCCTGCTCCCAGCCGCCGGTGTCGACGACCTTGAAGCGGCGGCCCGCCCACTCGGCCTCGTAGGTGACGCGGTCGCGGGTGACGCCCGGCCGGTCCTCCACGACCGCCTCACGGCGGCCGATCATGCGGTTGACCAGGGTCGACTTGCCGACGTTCGGGCGGCCGACGACGGCGAGCACGGGCAGCGGGCCGTGGCCCGCCGCCTCGATGGCACCCTCGACGTCCTCGACGTCGAAGCCCTCTACCGCGGCGAGCTCCATGAACTCCGCGTACTCGGCGTCGCCGAGCGCCCCGTGGTCGTACTCGTGCGCACCCTCGGACGCGTCCGAGCCGTCGGGCTGGATGTGGTCGTTCATGAAGTCCGTACCTCGTCGTTCATTCGTGGTGGTCGGTGGAACGGTCCGGTTTCTCCCGGCTGATCCACTACTCAAGTCAAGTGTCGCCTAGCGCCCGGTCAGGCGCCTGGCGTTTTCCAGGTGGCCGGTGAGCTGCTTCTGGATGCGCTCGGTCGCCGCGTCCAGCGCCGCGCGGGTGCGCCGCCCGCTGCCGTCGCCCGCGTCGAAGGGGTCGCCGAAGACGACGTCGACGCGGGAGCGCAGCGGGGGCAGCGCCTTTATCAGCCGTCCGGGCCGCTCGGAGCTTCCCAGGACCGCCACGGGCACGATCGGCGCCCCGCTGCGGACCGCGAAGTAGGCGAGCCCGGCGCGCAGTGAGGCGAAGTCGCCCTCGCCCCGGGTGCCCTCCGGGAAGATGCCGAGCACTCCCCCGCCGGCCAGGATCCCGAGGGCTTCGGTGATCGCGCCGCGGTCGGCGGACGTACGGTCCACCTGCAGCTGGCCGATGCCGGTCAGGAACGAGCCCAGCGGGCCGATGAACGCCTCCTTCTTGATCAGGAAGTGCGTCGGCCGCGGGGAGACGCCCATGACCATCGGGCCGTCGATGTTGTGCGAGTGGTTCACGGCCAGGATCGCCGGGCCGCTCGCGGGCAGCTTCCAGGCGCCGAGCACGCGGGGCCGCCACAGCCCGTTCATCAGGCCGACGCCGATGCGCCGCCCGACCTCGGCACCCCGCTGGGACGGAAGGCTCACTTCCCGGCCCGCTTCTCCTCGACCAGGGTGACGACGCACTCGATGACCTGGGCGAGGGTGAGCGCGGTGGTGTCCACCTCGACCGCGTCGCCGGCCTTGGCGAGCGGCGAGGTCTTGCGGCTGGAGTCGGCCGCGTCCCGCTTGATCAGTGCCTCGCGGGTGGCCTGGACGTCGGCGCCCTTCAGCTCGCCGCTGCGGCGGGCCGCACGCGCCTCGGCGGAGGCGGTGAGGAAGATCTTCAGGTCGGCGTCCGGGAGGACGGTCGTACCGATGTCCCGGCCCTCGACCACGATGCCGTGCGCCGCCGCGGCGGCCAGCGAGCGCTGCAGCTCGGTGATCCGGGTGCGCACCTCGGGCACCGCGCTGACCGCGCTGACCTTGGAGGTGACCTCCTGGGTGCGGATCGGACCGGCCACGTCCACACCGTCGACCGTGATGGTCGGGGCGTCCGGGTCGGTGCCCGAGACGATCTCCGGCTTGCCCGCGACGGCGGCGACGGCGGTCGGGTCCTCCAGGTCGATGCCGTTGGTCACCATCCACCAGGTGATGGCCCGGTACTGGGCACCGGTGTCCAGGTAGCTCAGGCCGAGCTGCGCGGCCACGGCCTTCGACGTGCTCGACTTGCCCGTGCCTGAGGGACCGTCGATCGCGACGATCACGGGCTTGGCGATCGGGGCGGCGCCGTTTTCCACGGGGGAGACCTTCCTGGTGAAGCGCGGTGAGCGGGGGTCCGGGACGCGAGGGCGCCCCGGACAAGGTTACTGGCTCGCGGGAGCCGCCCTCACCGGGCGTTACTGGCGCAGCGCCCAGCCCCGCTCGCGCAGTGCCTCCCGCAGGGCCGCCGCCGCCTTCGGCTCGACCATGAGCTGCACCAGACCTGCCTGCTGACCGGTGGCGTGCTCGATCCGGACGTCCTCGATGTTGACCCCGGCCCGGCCCGCGTCGGCGAAGATGCGGGCCAGCTGGCCGGGCTGGTCGTCGATGAGGACGACGACGGTCTCGTAGGCGCGCGGGGCGCTGCCGTGCTTGCCCGGCACCCGCACCTGGCCGGCGTTCCCGCGGCGCAGCATGTCCTCGATGCCGGTGCTGCCCTCGCTCCGCTTGGCCTCGTCGGAGGACTGCAGGGCGCGCAGCGCCTGAACCGTCTCGTCCAGGTCGGAGGCGACGTCGGAGAGCAGATCGGCGACCGGGCCCGGGTTCGCGGACAGGATGTCGATCCACATGCCCGGGTCGGAGGCGGCGATCCGGGTCACGTCCCGGATGCCCTGCCCGCACAGCCGTACGGCGGCCTCCTCGGCGTGCTCCAGGCGCGCGGCGACCATGCTGGACACCAGGTGGGGCATGTGGGAGACGAGGGCGACGGCGCGGTCGTGGGCGTCGGCGTCCATGACGACCGGCACCGCCCGGCACAGCGAGACCAGCTCAAGGGCGAGGTTCAGCACCTCGGTGTCGGTGTCCCGGGTCGGGGTGAGCACCCAGGGGCGGCCCTCGAAGAGATCGGCGGTGGCGGCCAGCGGGCCGGACTTCTCCCGGCCGGACATGGGGTGCGTGCCGATGTAACCCGACATCAGGGACGGGTCGAGGCCGAGCGCCTCCAGCTCGCGGCGGGGGCCGCCCTTGACGCTCGCGACGTCCAGGTAGCCGCGGGCCGCGCCGCGCTCCATCGCGTCGGCGAGCACCCGGGCCACATGGGCGGGCGGGGCGGCCACGATCGCCAGGTCGACCGGGCCGTCGGGGGCCTCGGCGCTGCCGGCGCCCAGCGCGGCGGCCGTGCGGGCCTGCTCGGGGTCGTGGTCGGCGAGGTGGACGGTGACGCCCCGCCCTGCCAGGGCGAGGGCGGCGGAGGTGCCGATCAGGCCGGTTCCGATGACGAGGGCGGTTCTCACTGGGCGATGTCCTTGCGCAGGGCCGCGGCGGCGCCGAGGTAGACGTGGGCGATGTCGGCGCGGGGCTTGTCCGACGCGATGTGCGCGAGGATCCGCACGACCCGGGGCAGGGCGCCCTCGATGTCCAGTTCCTGGGCGCAGATGAGGGGGACGTCCACGATGCCGAGCTTGCGGGCCGCGGCGGCCGGGAAGTCGCTGTGCAGGTCGGGCGTGGCCGTGAACCAGATGCTGATCAGGTCGTCGGAGGTCAGCCCGTTCCGGTCGAGGACCGCGGTGAGCAGGGCCGAGACCTGCTCCTCCATATGACCGGCCTCGTCCCGCTCCAGTTGGACGGCCCCCCGGACCGCTCGTACCGCCACGGCGCTGCTCCTCGCTGACATGCGTGTCTCTTCTGGTCCGTCCAGCGTAGTCAGCCCGCGCGGGAGGGGCGCGCGCCGCTCGCCCGCTGAGACGATGCACAGGTTCCGGTATCAACCGATTTACCACTTCTGCACGGAGGTCTGACATGACTCGGTCCGCGACGCGACGCACCGTCCTCGCCACGAGCGCCGGGGCGATCGCCCTGGGCTGCGCGGGGTGCGGCGGCGGCAAGAACGGCGGCGGTGCCGCGGCGCCGGCGTCCTCCGCGGAGTCGCCCTCGGCGGAGGCCGGGGACTCCTCGGCGCCGCCCGCCGGGAAGGCGCTGGCGAGCACCGGCGACATCCCGGTGGGCGGCGGCACGATCTTCGAGGAGCAGAAGATCGTGGTCACCCAGCCGAAGAAGGGGGACTTCAAGGCGTTCTCGGCGGTCTGCACGCACCAGGGCTGCACGGTGAGCAAGGTGGCGGACGGCACCATCGACTGCCCCTGCCACGGCAGCAGATTCCACATCAACGACGGCTCGGTGGCCCACGGCCCGGCGACCCGGCCGCTGCCCCGGCAGCAGATCACGGTGGAGGGAAATTCGATCCGCCTGGCCTGAGGGAGCCGCGTACGCTCCGGGAATGCGACCGCAGGACCTCGTACGCGACCACACGATCTACGCCTGTGTCATGGGCTCCCGCGCCTTCGGCCTGGCGACGGACGCCAGCGACACCGACCGGCGCGGGGTGTTCCTCGCCCCCACCCCGCTGTACTGGCGCTTCGAGAAGCCGCCGACGCATGTGGAGGGGCCCGGCGAGGAGCGGTTCTCCTGGGAGCTGGAACGGTTCTGCGAGCTGGCGCTGCGCGGCAACCCGAACATCCTGGAGTGCCTGCACTCACCGCTGGTCGAGCGCGTGGACGACACCGGCCGCGAGCTGCTCGCCCTGCGCGGCGCCTTCCTGTCGCGGCAGGCCCATGACACCTTCACCGGGTACGCCCTGGGCCAGCGCAAGCGGCTGGACGCCGATGTCCGCACGACCGGCGCCCCGCGCTGGAAGCACGCGATGCATCTGCTGCGCCTGCTGATGAGCGCGCGGGACCTGCTGCGCACCGGCGAGCTGGGGATCGGGGTGGGCGGGCAGCGCGAGCCGCTGCTGGAGGTCAAACGCGGCGAGGTGCCGTGGGAGCGGGTCGAGGCGTGGATGGTCCGGCTGGCGGCGGAGGCCGAGGAGGCCCTGCGGGGCAGCCCGCTGCCGCCGGAGCCGGACCACGCGCGCGTGGCCGCGTTCCTGCACCGGGTGCGCCGGGCCTCAGCCCTCCAGGCGGAGCCGGACCACGAGGTCGTGCAGGGCGTCGTGGACGCCGGCCGCTTCGGGCAGGGCTGAGCCGGCCTGCGCCTCGTCGAGCACGGTGTGCAGCCGCTCCACGTCCGCCTCCGCGCGCGCGGCGTCGACCCGGGCCGGCCCGTGCTCCCGTTCCCGCTTGGCGGCGATCAGCTCGGGCAGGTAGCCGGGCCCGCCGACCTGGTCGAGGAGCGTGGGCAGATGGGCCTGGACCTCGCCGCTGCGCATGAGGTGGATGCCGGTGAGCAGCACCCGGAAGGTGTAGAGCAGCGGCTTGAGTTCGCCGGTCTTCTCGAAGAGCCGCCACTGGGTCACCGCGAACCCGCGGTAGTGGTGGGCGTGGTGGCGGGTCAGGACGGCGGGGGCCAGGGCGGCCAGCTCCCGGTGCGCCTCGGAGGTGTGCACGACCAGCGGCGAGAGCAACTGCTCCAGCACATAGCCGTTGCGGCGGAGCATCAGGCGTACGAACTTGCGCAGGTCGTGGGTGACGAGGTCCAGCTCGACGCCGTAGCGGACCCAGGCCCGCGAGCGGGTCTCCGCCGGCTCGCGCAGTCCGACGAGGTCGGCGGCGGGGAGCAGATGGACGCCCCGCAGGTCCACGTCGGAGTCCTGCGAGGGGAAGCCGTACAGGTGCGCTCCGGAGACGGTGGCGAACAGCAGCGGGTCGGGCTGTTCCGCGACCACCGGGGCCAGGTCGATGTCGAGGTCGTCGATCATCGGCTAAGCGTCCCAGAGGGCACCCATGGCCAACAGATCGCCCCGGTGCTCGATCCGTGCCGTCCAGTCGGCGGGCCAGGCGTCGGCGCCCAGCCAGGCGCCCGCGAAGGCGCCGGTGAGGCAGGCGATGGAGTCGGAGTCGCCGGCGGTGCAGGCGGCCCGGCGCAGCGCGGTGACGGGCTCGTCGGAGAAGAGCAGGAAGCACAGCAGGCCGGTGGCGAGGGCCTCCTCGGCGATCCAGCCGGCGCCGGTGGCCAGGCACGGGTCGGTCTCCGGGGAGACGGTCCGCACGGCCTCCTGGAGCCGGTCGAGGACCGCGAGGCACTCGTCCCAGCCGCGCGCGGCGAAGTGCTCGGGGGTGGGGTCCTGGGAGCGGGTCCACAGGTCGCCGAGCCAGGTGTGGTCGTAGCGGGTGCGGTGGTCGAGGGCGTACGAGCGCAGCCGGCCGACGAGTCCGGCCGGGTCGGTGCCCTGGGCGAGGAGCCGGACGGCGTGCGCGGTGAGGTCGGAGGCGGCCAGCGCGGTGGGGTGGCCGTGGGTGAGCCCGGACTGCAACTGGGCGGCGCCGGAGCGCTGTTCGTCGCTCAGGCCGGGGGCGAGTCCGACGGGGGCGACCCGCATGTTGGCGCCGCAGCCCTTGGAGCCGATCTGTCCGGCGTCCTGCCAGGCCCGGCCCTCATCCCCCAGCAGGTCGCACGCGGTCAGGCAGGTACGGCCCGGGGCGCGGTTGTTCTCCGGTGAGCGGTACCAGTCCAGGAACTCCTCGCGCAGCGGCCGCTGGAGCGGCAGGGGCGCCAGCCGGCCGCGGTCCATGGCCGTCCGCAGGGCCCGCCCGACGGCGAGGGTCATCTGCGTGTCGTCGGAGACGAGGGCCTGCCGCGGCAGCTCCATCTCCCGCCAGGGCCCGTACCCGGCGAGGATCGCGGGCACGTCCTGGAACTCCGTCGGGTAGCCGAGGGCGTCCCCGAGGGCGAGGCCGAGCAGTGCTCCGGTTGCGGCTCGTTTCGGCACGCGATTCACCATCCCCTTTATCGTCACACTGACAATAAAGGGGAGGGTGATCCCACCGCAAGGGGCTGCCGCGAGGGGCTGCTAGAGGTCGACCTCCTTCATCAGCATGCCGACCTCGGTGTTCGACAGGCGGCGCAGCCAGCCCGACTTCTGGTCGCCCAGGGTGATCGGGCCGAACGAGGTGCGCACCAGCTTCTCGACCGGGAAGCCGGCCTCGGCGAGCATGCGGCGCACGATGTGCTTGCGGCCCTCGTGCAGGGTCACCTCGACCAGGTAGTTCTTGCCGGTCTGCTCCACCACGCGGAAGTGGTCCGCGCGCGCGTAGCCGTCCTCCAGCTGGATGCCGTCCTTCAGGCGCTTGCCGAGGTCGCGCGGGATCGGGCCCACGATGGCGGCGAGGTAGGTCTTCTGCACGCCGTACTTCGGGTGCGTCAGGCGGTGCGCCAGCTCGCCGTGGTTGGTGAGCAGGATGACGCCCTCGGTCTCGGTGTCCAGCCGGCCGACGTGGAAGAGCCGCGTCTCACGGTTGGTGACGTAGTCGCCGAGGCACTGCCGGCCCTCCGGGTCCTCCATGGTGGAGACGACTCCGGCGGGCTTGTTGAGCGAGAAGAACTGGTACGACTGGGTCGCGACGGTCAGGCCGTCGACCTTGACCTCGTCGTTCTCCGGGTCGACCCGCTTGCCCTGCTCCAGCACGATCTCGCCGTTGACCTCGACGCGAGCCTGTTCGATCAGCTCCTCGCAGGCCCGCCGGGAGCCGTAGCCGGCGCGCGCGAGGACCTTCTGCAGCCGCTCGCCCTCCTGCTCGGCGCCCGGGAAGGTCTTCGGAAGCTTGACGTCCTTCTTGCCCGCGTACCGCTCCCGGTTGCGCTCCTCGGCCCGCGCGTCGTACTCACGGGAGCTGGCCGGGGCCGTACGGCCGCGGCCGGTGCCCTGGCCCTGCCGGGGGCCGCCCTTGGCGCCGCCGCGCGCCGAGGCGCCGCGTCCCGACTTGGGGCCGTCCTGGGTGGCGCCCGGGCCTACGTCGTAGCGCCGCTCCTCCGGGCGCGGCTTCTTCGGCCGGCCGCCCTGCTTGTCGTCACGGGCGTTCCCGGCACCGCGGTAGTTACCGCGGCCACCGCTGCTCCCGCCGCGGCCGCCGCTGTTGCCACCACGGCTCCCGCCGTTGTTTCCGCTGCTGTTCCTGCCGCTGCTGCTTCGCATCAAATTTCCGTCTTGTCGTCTGCGTCCTCGGAATCCGGAGCGTCCGGATCGAACGACGGGACGCCCTCCTGGGTCTCGGCCTCGATCGCCTCCGCCTCGGGGAGGAAGGGCGCGAGTTCCGGAAGCTCGTCAAGGCCGCGCAGGCCCATCCGCTCCAGGAAGTAGTTCGTCGTCCTGTACAGGATCGCACCTGTTTCGGGTTCCGCGCCCGCCTCCTCGACCAGACCGCGCTGGAGGAGGGTGCGCATCACGCCGTCGCAGTTCACTCCGCGCACGGCGGAGACGCGGCTGCGGCTGACCGGCTGGCGGTAGGCGACGACCGCGAGGGTCTCCAGCGCCGCCTGGGTGAGCCGGGCGGTCTGGCCGTCCAGGACCAGCCTCTCGACGGCGGGCGCGTAGGCGGCGCGGGTGTAGAAGCGCCAGCCGCCGGCCACGAACCGCAGCTCGAAGCCGCGGCCCTGCACGGTGTACTCGTCGGCCAGTTCCCGCAGCGCGTCGGCGATCTGGCGTCTCGGCCGTTCCAGCAGTTTCGCCAGGTGCTCCTCGGTCGCGGGCTCGTCCACGACCATGAGCATCGCCTCGAGGGCGGGCTTGAGGTCGAGGCCGGCGACGGACCGCAACCCGGCCGGGACCCCGGCGGTCTGTTCGCTCATGCCTTCTTCTCCTCCTCGGGCTCCTTGGGCTGCTCCGGCGGCCGGTCGAACTCGTCGGTGACCCGGGGCGCCGCGTCCGTGTCCCCGCCGGTCCAGCGCACGGTCAGCTCGCCGAGCGCGGTCTCCTGCTCCAGGGCGACGGCCCTCTCCCGGTACAGCTCCAGCAGGGCGAGGAAGCGGGCCACGACGGTGAGGGTGTCGTCGGTGTCCTCGATCAGCGTCCGGAAGCCGGCCTCGCCGAGCTCCCGCAGCCGGGCCACCACGATCTGGGCCTGCTCCTGCACGCTGACCAGCGGGGCGTGGATGTGATCGACGTAGACCTGGGGCTTCGGCCTGGGCTGCATCGCCTTGACGGCGAGCTTGGCGAAGCCCTCGGGGCCGATGCTGATGACGACCTCGGGGAGCAGTTCGGCGTGCTGCGGTTCGAGGCCGACGGTACGGGGCCAGCGGCGGGCCTCGTCGTCGAGCCGCTGGTTGAAGATGTCGGCGATCTGCTTGTACGCGCGGTACTGGAGCAGCCGCGCGAACAGCAGGTCACGGGCCTCCAGGAGCGCCAGGTCGGCCTCGTCCTCGACCTCGGCGGCGGGCAGCAGCCGGGCCGCCTTCAGGTCGAGCAGGGTGGCCGCGACGACGAGGAACTCGGTCGTCTGGTCCAGGTCCCAGTCGGGTCCGATGGACCGGATGTGCGCCATGAACTCGTCGGTGACCTTCGACAGGGCGACCTCGGTGACGTCCATCTTGTGCTTGGAGATCAGCTGGAGAAGCAGGTCGAAGGGGCCCTCGAAGTTGGCCAGCCGGACCTTGAAGACACCGTCACGGGGTTCTTCGGCCCGGCCGGGACCGGCAGCGGCCGGGCCGCCGGGCCCGGCGGCGGCACCAGACCCGGGCTCACCCTCGGGCGCAGACTCGACCGTGCGCTCGCCCTCCACCCCAGGCGCGACGGCGACAGCGGCCCCGGCGTCGGCGAAGCTGGCCTCGACCACACGCGCGTCCGCAGCCGGAACACCTGCGTCGGCGGCAGACCCGGGCTCAGCCTCGACCATGCGCTCGCCCGCCACCACAGGTCCGGCGGCGACAGCGGCCCCGGCGTCGGCGTCGGCGAACCCGGCCTCGACCACACGCGCGTCCGCAATCGGAACACCTGCGTCGGCAGCAGACCCGGGCTCAGCCTCGGGCGCAGACTCCACCCCGGGCTCGGCCTCGGGCGCAGACTCCACCGTGCGCTCGGCCGCCACCACAGGCGCGACGGCGACAGCGGCGTCGGCGTCGGCGAACCCGGCCTCGACCACACGCGCGTCCGCAACCGGAACACCTGCGTCGGCGGCAGACCCGGACTCACCCTCGGGCGCAGACTCCACCCCGGGCTTGGCCTCGGGCGCAGACTCCACCATGCGCTCGCCCTCCACCGCAGGTCCGGCGGCAGTCGTGGACCCGGCCTTCGCCGTGGCCGCGCGGTCGGGCGCGGGCGGGCCCTCGCTCGTGGGACCGGGGCCGGGGTCGGGCGCCCGGTCGGGAGGCGGGGCGGTCGGCGCCGCCCCCGGTCCCCGGCCCAGCGCACGCCGACGGGCGGCGGGGGCGCCGGGGGTGGGAACGTCGTTCGAGGTCATAGCCCCCGCAGGCTACCGCTACCGTCCGCGCAGCCGTCGTACGAGGATGCTCGCGTCCCCGCGGGACTCCAGGTCGGCCAGGACCACGGCCACCGCCTCGCGGACGATCCGCCCGCGGTCCACCGCGAGCCCGTGCTCGCCGCGGAGCACGAGACGCGCGTGCTCCAGATCCATCAGTTCCTCGGCCGATACGTACACGGTGATCTTCTCGTCGTGCCGCTCGCGCCCGCTGGGCCGCCGGGCCGCCGCCCGCCCCCCGCGCTTGCGCGGCTGGGCGGCGGCAGAAGAACCTTCCTGCGCCTCCTGCCGGCGTGCCGGGCGGCTGCGGGACTCGCCCGACTCGGCCGGATCGGCCTCCGCCGCCGTGTGCTCCGCGCCCTCGCCGTCATCGCTCCGGACGGGCACCGACTGCGGTGCGTCCTCCGCGGCGGCCGCCTCGTCGCTCTCCCCCGCAGGAGGCGGCACCCGGGCCTCGCCGTTGGCCGCGCGACGGGGCGCGGACGGCTGGAGCGCCATTCCCCCTGTCGTACGGAAGAGTTCGTCGGCCCCCGGCAGACTCACTCGGCGTGACACCGGGCGAGCACCTCCCTGGCGAGCTGGCGATAGGCGGCGGCACCGACCGAGTTGGAGGCGTACGTGGTGATCGGCTCACCGGCGACCGTGGTCTCCGGGAAGCGCACCGTGCGCCCGATGACCGTGTGGTAGACGTGGTCGTCGAACGCCTCGACCACACGGGCCAGCACCTCACGGCTGTGGACCGTGCGCGAGTCGTACATCGTGGCGAGGATGCCGTCCAGTTCCAGGTCGGGGTTGAGCCGCTCCTGGACCTTCTCGATCGTCTCCGTCAGCAGGGCCACACCGCGCAGGGCGAAGAACTCGCACTCCAGCGGCACGATCACCTTGTGCGCGGCCGTCAGCGCGTTGACGGTGAGCAGGCCGAGCGAGGGCTGGCAGTCGATCACGATGTAGTCGTAGTCCGGCAGCAGCGGCTTCAGGGCGCGCTGCAGCGTCGACTCGCGGGCGACCTCGGAGACCAGCTGGACCTCGGCGGCCGACAGGTCGATGTTGCTGGGCAGCAGGTCCATGTTGGGGACCGCCGTCTTGAGCAGCACCTCGTCCGCCGACATGCCCCGCTCCATGAGCAGGTTGTAGACGGTGAGGTCGAGCTCCATCGGGTTGACACCGAGACCCACCGACAGCGCGCCCTGCGGGTCGAAGTCCACGAGCAGCACGCGCCGGCCGTACTCCGCGAGCGCGGCACCCAGGTTGATGGTCGACGTCGTCTTGCCGACGCCGCCCTTCTGGTTGCACATCGCGATGATCGTCGCGGGGCCGTGACTGGTCAGCGGGCCCGGGATCGGGAAGTACGGCAGCGGGCGCCCGGTCGGGCCGACGCGCTCACGGCGCTGACGGGCCGCGTCGGGCGCGAGCGTGGCCGCGTACTCCGGATCCGGCTCGTACTCGGCGTCGGGGTCGTAGAAGTGCCCCTCGGGCAGTTCGTCGTAGTCGGCGAAGTGGTTGTGGGTCGCGCCACTTCCGTCGCCGGCCATGGCGTTCACGTGATGGCCATCCATGCTCTGGTGTGCTGTCCCGGCCGTCTGCGGACCGGAACTCTGGTGGGCTGCGAAGGTGCGCACAGCTACGGAGCCGACAGCCTCGAATCCCGCGGAGCCCTGGCCCCGTACAGGCATTCCTGGTTGACCACCCCCGGGAGAAAATGTCGACTCATTCACAAGTCGTCTTACCTCCTTGGGGACCAGGAAACTTCTAGACAAGGTCAGCGTGGCACCATGCCGACGGTTGGCGACTCTATGGCGTGTCGGCGGTCCGCAGCAACACAATCCGCCGGACCCGGCCGGATGTGTCGGCAATGAAACATGTCGCTGTCAAGGGCGTACGGCCGTCGCACAGCAGGTTTCACCGGTGTGCGAATCGGTCGAAGGGTTACGTTCGAGGCGAGTTGACCGAGAGCCGCAAAGTGACCATACACACATCCGGCCGGACCTTGTCGGGCAAGGTCCGGCCGGGTGCGCGGGATTGACGAGTCGTGTTGACGAATCGCCTTTTGCCTGGCGCTGACTTAGCGACTCACCTGGTCACAAGGGTCAGCCGAGCAGGGCGGACAGCTCGACGTGGTCCAGGCCGTGGGCCTCGGCGACCTCCTTGTAAACCACCTTGCCGTCATGCGTGTTGAGGCCCTTGGCGAGCGCGGCGTCGCGGCGCAGCGCCTCGACCCAGCCGTTGTTGGCGAGCGAGACGATGTACGGCATCGTCGCGTTGGTGAGGGCGTTGGTGGAGGTGTTGGGCACCGCGCCGGGCATGTTGGCGACGCAGTAGAAGACCGAGTTGTGGACCTGGAAGGTCGGCTCGGCGTGCGTCGTCGGGTGGGAGTCCTCGAAGCAGCCGCCCTGGTCGATCGCGATGTCGACAAGAACACTTCCCGGCTTCATGCGGGACACCAGCTCGTTGGTGACGAGCTTCGGGGCCTTGGCGCCCGGGATGAGGACCGCGCCGATGACGAGGTCGGCCTCCAGGACGGCCTTCTCCAGCTCGTAGGCGTTGGACATGATCGCCTTGACCTTCGAACCGAAGATCTTGTCGGCCTCGCGCAGCTTGTTGATGTCGCGGTCGAGCAGGGTGACCTCGAAGCCCATGCCGACGGCGATCTGGGTGGCGTTCCAGCCGGAGACACCGCCGCCGATGACCACGGCCTTGGCCGGGGTCACGCCCGGGACGCCGCCCGGCAGCACACCGCGGCCGCCGGCCGGACGCATCAGGTGGTAGGCGCCGACCTGCGGGGCCAGCCGGCCCGCGACCTCGGACATCGGGGCCAGCAGCGGCAGGGCGCGGTTGGCCAGCTCGACGGTCTCGTAGGCGATGGCCGTGGTGCCGGACTCGATGAGCGCGTCCGTGCACTCCCTGGAGGCGGCCAGGTGCAGGTAGGTGAAGAGGATCTGGTCCTTGCGGAGGCGGTGGTACTCCTCCGCGATGGGCTCCTTGACCTTCAGCAGCAGGTCAGCGGTGGCCCACACCTCGTCGGCGGTGTCGAGCAGGGCGGCACCGGCCGAGATGTACTCCTCGTCCGTGATCGAGGAGCCGAGACCGGCGCCGCGCTCGATGACGACCTGGTGGCCGTTGCGCACCAGCTCGTGCACGCCGGCGGGGGTGATGGCCACCCGGAACTCGTTGTTCTTGACCTCGCGGGGGATGCCGACCTTCACGTCGATCACGGTCCTTGGCTCAGAGGGTATGGGGGTGCATTACAGACGTACCCAGACATGCAGGGGCATACCGGGAGACGCCGCAGGGGGATGCGGCAGAGCCAGTTTAATGAAGGTGTTCCGGCTGTCTAGCCTTTCATTGCATCAATCTTCGCTGGATGCGCTACGGATTTCGCAGGCGTTAGCGTCTTGTTCCGGCCTTGCGTCGACCTCCGGCGGCTCCTCACCCAGCATGCGCTCCGCCGCCGCTCGGTGCAGGCGGGCGGCGGCCGGGTCGCCCAGGCGGTCCAGGGTGTCGGCGAGCCGCAGCTGAAGCGCGGCCTGGAGCCGGGCGTCCTCGGCACGCCGCGCCCACTCCACGGCCTCCTGGCAGGTGCGCAGCGACTCCTCGGGCCGCCCCGCGTACTCCTGCACCCGGGCGATCTCGCTCAACGCCCGCGCGCTCGCCGCGACATCGCCGCCCCTGCGGTAGCCGGCGAGGGCGGCCCGCCAGTTCCTGAGCGCCTCCCCGTAGCGGCCCGCGTAGGTGTGGGCGGTGGCGCTGCGGCCGTACAGCCGGGCGGACTCCGGGCCCTCTCCCCGGGCCAGCCGGTCGGCGAGGGCCCGGCCGAACCAGTCGGCGGCCCGGTCGTAGTCGCCCAGCTCCTGGTAGGCGCCGCCTACGGATTCCATCGCGCGGCCGGTCGCGTACGGGTCGTTCGCCTCGCGCCCGGCGTCCAGCGCGGCCCGGTAGCGGGCCAGTGCCTCCCGGGTGCGGCCGGTCTGCGCGTCCAGATCGCCCAGGTTCAGCAGGGCGGCGGCCCTCTCCCGGGGCAGCCCGCGCCGCTCGGCGACATCCAGGACGAGGCTGTGCACGCCGTACAGATCGGGTGCCGCCGCCTGGGTGCCCACATGCGCCGCCAGCGCCCTGACCAGCTGGGACATCAGCCTGCGGGCGAGCGTGTCCAGCTCGCCGTCGGCCACCGCGAGGCGCGCGGACGCCAGCAGGGCCGGCCGCCGGATGCGCAGCCAGTCGGCGGCGGCCCTCGGGGTCGGGAAGCGCAGTACGCGCGGCATGCCGCTGAGCTTCTCCCGGGCCTGCGGGTTGTCCGTCTCGGTGATCGCGCGGCAGGACTGGAGCAGCCGGACCGTCCGCTCCAGCATCCTGGCCCGGGCCAGCTGGAGCTCCGCCGGGCGCTCCTGGCTCTCGGCCAGGGCGCGCAGCAGCGGGTGCAGGCAGCCGGGGACCTCGTACTGGGGCAGCGGGGAGTCCACCACCCGCAGCAGGCCGACGGCGGCGAGGTCGACCAGGACGGCGTGGGCGGCGTCCACCGAACAGCCGGCGAGGGCGGAGGCGGTGTGCGGGTCGGCGAGACCGGCCGGGGCGAGGCAGAGCAGTCGCAGTATCCGGGCGGCCGGGCCGGGCAGCTGGTCGTACACGAGCCGGAACATCCGGGACAGCGGGGTGCCGTCCGCGCCCTCCTCGCTCTCCGTGTGCAGCCGCTTGGTCAGGTCGGAGACGGCCGCCTGGGGACGCGCCGCGAGCCAGCCGCCGGCCAGCACCAGCGCGGCCGGATGGCCCTGGCAGGCCTCCACCAGGCTCTCGGCCGAGCGCGGGTCCACGGTGACGCGGACCGCGCCCGCGTAGCCGGTGAGCAGTTCCACGGCGGACTTGGTGTCGAGGCCGCCCAGGGTGCAGGGCCGGACGTCGGCGATGCCGGTGAGCGGGCCCTTGGAGACGGCCACGACCAGGCACTCGGGAGCGTCCGGGAGCAGCGCGTCGACCTGTTCGGCGCCGGCCGCGTCGTCCAGCAGGAGCAGCGTCCGCCGGCCGGTGAGGGCGGTGCGCAGGGCCGCGGTGAGGTCGTCCTCGGCGGCTCCGGCGGGTGCGGGCAGGTCCAGCGCGGCCAGCAGGTCGCGGGCGGTCTGCTCGACGGGCACCGCCGTGCCGCCGGGCTCGCTGAGCCGGGCCCGCAGCACTCCGTCGGGGTAACGGCCCGCGACCTGCCGGACGAGTTCCTCGGCGACCCGGGTGCGGCCGGAGCCGGGGCGGCCCGCGATGAGGAGCACACGCGCGCGAGGCGCCTTGCGCCCCGAGAGGGTGTCGAGACCCGCGCGCTCGATGTCGGCGCGCAGCTCCTTCAACTCCCGTGCACGGCCGAGGAAACGGGGCTCCGCGGCCGGGTGCGCTGCCGGCTCCGCACCGTCTGGGTCCACCGCCTGATCCGTCACGGGCCACACTCCCGTCCCACCGCACGCGCAAGCCCGCCGGTGTCTTCCGGTGCGGGCGCTGAAGAGCCTAGTTCACGCTCTGCGACGAACCGGGAGGAGCGCGGCGGACACATCGCCCGATCGGATCAGGCGATGGTCACACCAGTGGGCCGGACGGGTGGCGCTCAGGACGTGAAGGGGCGCGCGGGCCACGGCGCGTCGGCCGGGCGCAGCGCCTCGATGCCGTCCCCGGCCCGGGCCGCCACCAGCGAGAGGACCCCGACGACCAGGCAGTTGTTGTGCACGTCTCCGGCCAGGATCCGGCCTACCAGCTCATCGACCGGCACGCGCGCGTACTGCAGGTCGGTCTCCTCGTGCTCCGCGGCGAAGCGCTCCCCCTCGGCCTCGGACAGCTCCCGGGCGAGGAAGATCCGTACGGCCTCGTCGCAGCCGCCGGGCGTGGTGTACACGTCGCTCAGCACCCGCCAGTCCTCGGCCTTGACGTGCGCCTCCTCGTACAGCTCCCGCTGGGCGGCGTGCAGCGGGTTCTCGCCGGGCACGTCGAGCAGCCCGGCCGGGATCTCCCACAGCTTCTGGCGCACCGGGTGCCGGTACTGGTTGATCAGCAGGACCCGGTCCTCCTCGTCCAGGGCGAGGACGGCGACCGAGCCGGGGTGGACCTGGTAGTCACGCCGGACCACCGAGCCGTCGGGCATGACCACGTCGTCCGTACGGACGGAGGTCTTGTTGCCCACGAAGGGGGTGTCCGTCGCCCGGATCTCCCACTCCTCCGGGGTGTCCTTGATCGTCATGCCCTGTCCTTCCCCACGCATTCCAGAAGACCCGGCCGCAACGAGGCCGGGGCGCCCGCCCGTGAAGGCACGCACCCGGGCCACCGTACAACCGGTGTGTTACTGCGCGATCTTCCGCTCGACCGAGGCCTTCACGAGGCCGGCGAAGAGCGGGTTGGCACGCGTCGGCCGGGAGCGCAGCTCCGGGTGGGCCTGGGTGGCGACCAGGAACGGGTGGACGTCACGCGGGTACTCCACGTACTCGACGAGCTTGCCGTCGGGGGAGGTGCCCGAGAAGACGATGCCGGCCTTCTTCTCCAGCTCCGCGCGGTAGGCGTTGTTGACCTCGTAGCGGTGGCGGTGGCGCTCCTCGACGTACTCCTTGCCGTCGTAGACCTCGCGCACGATGGAGTCCTCGGCGAGCTTGGCCGGGTACATGCCCAGCCGCATGGTGCCGCCCATGTCGCCCTCGCCGGCCACGATGTCGAGCTGCTCGGCCATGGTGGAGATCACCGGGTGCGCGGTGGCCGGGTCGAACTCGGTGGAGTTGGCGTCCGCGATGCCGGCCAGGTTCCGGGCGGCCTCGATCACGATGCACTGCAGACCCAGGCACAGGCCCAGCAGCGGGATCTTGTTCTCCCGGGCGAACCGGATCGCGCCCACCTTGCCTAGCACACCGCGGTCGCCGAAGCCGCCGGGGATGCAGACGCCGTCGACGTCACCGAGCTGCTGCGCCGCGCCGGCCGGGGTCTTGCAGTCGTCGGA